>NYWV01000010.1 GCA_002685195.1 Porticoccaceae bacterium | reverse complement strand
CCCAAGGTAGAAGTGGGTTGTTGTGAGATGCTCAAGGTAGTGGATATTAATCATGCAGGCGCTTTCATGGATTGGGGATTGCCTAAGGATTTGTTGGTTCCCTATAACGAGCAACAAAAACCCATGGAAGTTGGCTATTCTTATGTGGTCTATGTATACCATGATGAGGCTTCAGATCGAATCGCAGCCTCGACTAAGTTGAGCCATCATTTGGATGAGCAGCCAGTTTGGCTGAAGCCTCGGCAGTCGGTCAATTTGCAAATCGCGAGTCGCACGGAGTTGGGCTACAAGGCAATTATAGATGATAAATATTTAGGTCTTCTTTTTAGAGCTGATGCCTATCGGCCACTAAAGATTGGCGAACGCTTACCGGGTTTTGTTAAATCAATTCGATCAGATGGAAAGATTGATCTACTTATTTCCCAAGCAACACTCCAAGGGGACCACGATCTATCTCAGCAAATTGTTCAGCACTTAATTAATCAAGGCGGGACTTCTACTCTCACTGATAAGAGTGACCCCGAGGAAATTTACCGTGTGTTTAAGGTTTCGAAGAAAAAGTATAAGCAGGCGCTAGGGAATCTCTATAAAAGTAGAAAAATCACCATCACCCCAGGTATGGTTCAATTAGTGGAGTAAATCGAGCTTTAAATTGGTTCTAAAGGCATTATGAAGACTTATTTTAGGTTTCTCGTATTGTGGTACTCGAGTTGTCACTATAAATATAAAGGCTAAAAGTACCGTAGATCCTGACTTTTACACTAATTGCGGTTTATTTATAAATAAAAATAATCAATGTATTTGCTTTTTTAATTTGTTCAAGGCCCTCCAGTGGTAGACGATCAACGTGGATTAGCTAAAAATTTCGCTAATTATGTGCTATGGTTTGACGGCTAAAAGTAAAAACATACAAGCTTGCAAGCATTTTTAAATTATTTAGGGGAGAAACATATGTTTCATAAGACAAAAGTAAACCGAGCGGTGGCGTCTATCATTGCCGCAGGTTTTGCCGCAACAGGTGCCAGTTTGGCAGCATCTCAGGGGATTGAAGAGGTTATCGTAACAGCAACTAAGACGTCTGCAAGTACGCAAGACATTCCAGTTGCCGTGTCTGCGTTGACCTCAGAGAAGCTTGATCAGATGGGCGTTTCGAATTTTCAAGATTATCTTGTTCAGTTGCCAGGCGTTTCTGCGGGCGGTAGCGGCCCAGGACAGAACACAATTTATATTCGTGGTGTGGCATCGACTACCCCTGCAATTTCGATTGCTGGTGTTGCTGGTCTTGCCCCAAACGTAGCTTTCTACCTTGATGAGCAGCCATTGGCGCAACCTGGCCGTAACCTTGATGTTTACGCTGCCGACTTGAATCGAGTGGAAGTGCTAGNAGGNCCCCANGGTACACTTTTCGGAGCNAGTTCTCAGGCAGGTACGGTTCGTTTAATCACCAATAAGCCTGATCCAAGTGATACTTATGGTAAGCTTAAGGTTGGCTTCTCAACCATAAATGATGGTGGTAATAATAGTAATTTCGAAGCAATGTATAACCTACCTATTAGCGACACCATCACTTTGCGCGGCGTTGTTTATAGCGATGACAAGGGCGGTTACATTGATAACGTCCATGGTACTCGCACCGTTGAAGAGAGTGCGCGTTTCCGTGTTGAAGGATTTATGCGTTCAAACGGTGTACCTGTAAGTGCCAATCGTCAGGGTTTCCAGGCAAATCCAGCAAACCAACACTATCAGTCAGGTGGCGATGCTGATGGTGATGGTTATATTGATATGCCTGGTGTTACTTTTGAGGCGGCTGATAATACTGATCTGGTGGAAGATGATTTCAATACTAGTAAGTATACCGGTGCGCGCCTAAGTGCATTGATTAGCTTGAGCGATGATTGGGATTTGTTGCTAGCGCATACCACTCAGGAATTAGATGCTGATGGCGTTTTCTATGCTGATCCAAATCTAGGTGACCTTGAGATTCAAAGCTACTCTGACGACACGATTAAAGATGAGTTCGACAACACAAGCTGGACTTTGACCGGCCGAGTTGCTGGCTTAGACGTTGTCTATACTGGTGCGTACACTGAGCGTACTGCCGATCAGGTGATCGGATATTCTGATTACATGTTCGTCGGTCAGTACCTACCGTATTATATTTGTGATCAGACGGTTACTTACACCTACGGTGGTGCTTCGACTGGAACCTGTTATGCCCCAGACATGTATGCTCCAAGTCATTCCGAGACCGAAGTAACCACTCACGAGATCCGGTTTACCACAGACCAAGACAAGAGAACGAGACTTACTGGTGGTGCATTCTTTAGTGAGACGGTTCTTGAAGAGCGCGTAAGCTTTACCTACCCAGGCAGTATCAAAGCACAGGGTTGGGTGCCAGCAAATGGTCCGGGATTCTCCGGAAGTAACTTATCGTATCAAGACGGATTTCTGTCGACCAATAGCTTCTTCGCTCCCGGAGAGATCTTTCGTAATGATATCCAAAGAACTGACGATCAGTACGGAATCTTTGGTGAGTTGAGCTACGATATGAGTGATTCTCTATCAGTAACCCTTGGTGCTCGCTACTACGATATCGAAGTTGACTTTGATGGTAGTGCTAATGGATCTTTCTATAACTTCTATGGTGTAGATTCAGCGGATGCTCAGGTATTTGGTACTAACATTGCCGATCTTTATGACGGTGATGGAATTTATCAGGGCAACCCAGTCACAGGTATTCCTGATAAGGCAACCGACGATGGAACGATCTTTAAGTTCACCACTGCTTATACTCCAAATGAAGATATGATGTTGTATGTCACCGTCTCTGAAGGTTATCGAGCAGGCTTCTTGAATCGTCCAGGCGGTTATACCAGTAGAGATGGACTTTACACGGTTCCATACGAGTTTGGCTCAGATGATATGACTAACTATGAGATGGGTTGGAAGGCTGATCTGATGGATGGCCGTATGCGTTTCAATGGTAGTGCGTTTGTTGCACAAATCGGTGGACTACAAACAACCATCTTCGACCCAAGTATCGCTAACTTGTTCTTCTCTGACAACGCAGCTGATGCTGAGGTTAGAGGTGTCGAGGCTGATATGATTTGGGTACCTGAAAGTGTTGAGGGTCTTACAATTAGTGCAAGTATTTCCATGCTTGATACTGAAATTACGAAAACACTGACAACCTCGAAAGACGTTGTTGCAGGTGATTCATTGGCATTTGCCCCTGAGTTCCAAGGTAACCTTCAGGCTCGTTATGAGTGGCAGACAGCGTCAGGAATGACGGCTCACATCATGCCTCACTTAGCACATTCAGCTGAGTCTTACAGTGATATTATTCGCATAAACCGCGACCGCATTGCTGGTTGGACTATGTTGGGCCTTACCGCTGGTGTTACGACTGACACTTGGGGTGCAGAGCTCTTCATTAACAACCTCACTGACGAGCGTGCTGAATTGTCACGAAACTATATCAACGATAGAGAGCGAGTTTCATATGCAGCCCCTCGTACCATGGGTGTTCGTATGACCTACAATTTCTAATCATTGAAAAGTAGTTTAAAAAGCTAGATCATAATGCCCCTCCCGAGGGGCATTATTTTTATAGGTCTAATTAAATGGTGGAACATGTAATGCAAGAAGCATCTGCAACTGAAGCAGCGTTAGGTAGCGTTAAGAAGCTTATGCAAGCCGGAGATTTTGGCAAGGCAGAGAAGGTTTTGCTGCCAATGCTCGCTGAATCTCCAAAACATGGTGACGTGCTCTATTTAATAGCCGTGTGCCAACGGTACCAAAAGAGATATACAGAGGCCTTGGAAAGTCTCAGAAGATTACGATTGTCGGTCCCTGAACATAGCCGCGCCTACCAAGAAATAGGGCATGTATATCGTGGGATGAATCAAATTGATGCAGCGTTGAACTCCTACAGTCAAGCCACTCTTATTAATCCAGCATTAGAAGCCAGTTTTCGATGTCAGATAGAGATTTTACGTGTTGTTAATCGCCCTGAATTAGCTATTCGACTAGCTGAACTTGAACAGCAATTAAAAGAACTGCAAGCTACGCCACCACCATTAATTGCGGTGACTGACCTGATTTCTCAAGGAAAGTTGGTTAAGGCAGAGAAGTTATGCAAAGCGTTTATGCTAAAAAATCCTAAACATATCGAGGGTATGCGTCTTCTGGCCGATATTGGAATGCGTTTAGGTGTTTTGGACGATGCTGAGTTCCTTTTAGAGAGTGCCGTAGAATTTTCTCCCCAAAGCACCAAAGCTAGGATAGATTATATTCAAGTGCTACGAAAGCAACAAAAATATCAGGCTGCCCTTGCTCATGCCAAAATTTTGATTGAACAGGATCCTGATAATCCTCAATTTCAATCTGTATTTGCCGTTGAATCCATGCAGTCCGGTGACTATGAAACTGCTCTTGCGACTTTCGATTCTATTTTGGAAATATTGCCCGAAGAGCCGGTCACTTTGACGTCTCGAGGCAATGCACTAAAAACCCAAGGCAAAAAAGATGAGGCAATTGCTTCTTACAGGCGTGCCATCAAAAAATATCCGGCGCATGGTGAGGCCTATTATTCTTTAGCTAATCTAAAGTTATTTAGCTTCACAGATAAAGAAATAGCTGCGATGGAATCCCAAGAGAATAATCCGAGTGTATCCTACATGGGTAGAGTCTATTTGGACTTTGCATTGGGTAAGGCGTACGAGGATATGGGTAATTTTGAAAAAGCTTTTTCCTATTACGAAAGAGGTAATTCATCCAAAAGATCTCAAAGTCGTTATAAGTCTGAAGATCTAACTACTGAATTCCATGCTCAGGCTGATGTTTTTAATGAGAGCTTTGTTGAGGCTAATATTGATGTAGGGTTTAAGGCAGCCGATCCAATTTTTATTGTTGGTCTCCCACGGTCAGGTTCGACGCTTTTAGAGCAAATTTTGGCATCTCACAGTAAAGTGGATGGCACGATGGAGTTACCAAATATTTTGTCGCTAGCTCAAAAGCTCCGGCGTGGTGAAAAAATGAGTGGAACGAGTCATTATCCCTCCGTTCTCGAAACTTTAGATTCTGAAACTCTCGCTGCTTTTGGTGAAAGTTACATTGCTGATACTAGAGTCCATCGTGGTAATGCGCCATTTTTCATTGATAAGATGCCCAACAATTTCAGGCACATAGGTTTAATTAATCTAATATTGCCAAATGCTAAAATTATTGATGCACGAAGACATCCAATGGGTTGCTGTTTTAGTGCATTCAAACAATTGTTTCATGAAGGGCAGGAGTTTAGCTATGGCCTTAAAGAGGTCGGCACATACTACAAAGATTATGTCGATTTAATGGACCACTGGGATAAAGTGTTTCCAGGACAGGTACTGCGAGTTCAGTATGAAGAGGTTGTCGCCGATTTGGACACTCAGGTCAGGAGAATTCTTGACTATTGTGGGCTAGAGTTTGAAGAAAGCTGTATCAATTTCCATGAGACAGACCGATCTGTTCGTACACCTAGTTCAGAGCAAGTTCGCCAGCCAATCTACCAGAGTGGTGTAGAGCAGTGGAAAAATTTTGAGTCTAATTTAGACCCCCTTAAGCAAGCGCTGGGTCCAGTACTTGAACGATACCCTATATAGAGAATACTAACNGGCGATTAGCCTAATCAGAGGAGAGCTAAAGTGTCTGATGTAATGATGACTAAACAAGAAATTCAAATCTTGGTAGAGCAAGGTCTTGAAGCTAATGGTTGCAACTCGCAGAACGCCTCAGCGGTTGCCCGAACGATTGCAGCTGCAGAATTAGATGGTTGTGCTGCCCACGGTCTTTTCCGCATGCCAGGCTACGTAGCTTCACTTCGCAGTGGTAAAGTTAATGGAAATGCTAATCCGACGGTATCTCGAATCTCTCCAGGAGTAGTAAAGGTGGATGGCGATCACGGTTATGCGCCTTTAGCCCTTGAGATGGGCAGAGCGGCTCTTATTGAGGCTGCCAGTGAGAATGGAATAGCTGCAATGGCTTTGGTCAACGTGCATCATTTTGCTGCGTTGTGGGTTGAGGTTGAGCCAATTGCTGAAGCTGGATTGGCGGCAATGGCTTTTACTACCTATAAACCGGCCGTGGTTCCTGCAGGTGCGAAACAGCCATTATTTGGAACTAATCCTATGTGCTTTGGTTGGCCCAGAGGGGATCAGCCACCCTTGGTTTTTGATNAAGCCTCGGCGGCAATGGCTAGAGGAGAGGTAATGATCGCAGCTCGTGATGGCCACCCAGTCCCGGCGGGTACGGGCGTTGATTCGGATGGTGCGCCTACAACTGATGCAGATAAAATAATTAATGGAGGAGCATTGCTCCCGTTTGGTGGTCATAAAGGCTCAACGATTGCCATGATGATCGAGCTGCTGGTTGCTGGTCTCACGGGGCAGGACTTTAGTTTTGAAGCACAGAAAAATGATAACAACGACGGTGGGCCACCTAATGGTGGTGAGTTTATGCTCGCTATNGACCCCAATCGTTTTGGTGACTCGGAAAATTGGTTGCAGCATTCAGAATCATTCTTGCAGTTATTAGGGGGAATGGAAGGTGCTCATATGCCAGGTAATAGGCGTTATGCCAATCGCGCTAGAAACAGTGATAAGGGTATCGCTGTTAAGCAGTCAGTTTATGAGACCTGCGTTGAGCTCGCTAAATCAACTGATTAAAGCTGATAACCTGATTCTGGAATGAGCCCGCTAGGTGGGGAAAGATTGAGTTGTTCAATCTGAGCGGGTATCTCTTTTATGATAGTGTCAATCATAGCCTCGGCAGCGGGGGATAGTGTCCAGTCATGACGTGTAATCATGCANATATCTCGCTTCTCCATTGGAAGGAGCGGCCTTGATCTCAGTTCTCCACTGGATTGAGGTATGGCCAGAGAGGGTAGCACGCTGACACCCAAGTTAGATCTNANCATNGCTAAAAGCGTCGTAATGCTTGGAAAGTCAAATTTNGATGGCCCAAGAATTAGTCTNGAACGCATATTTTTAGTAATGCCTGAATCTAGAAATANCTCGTTACTGAGTGCNCTCCAGCTAATAGGTTCTTGGCTTTGTGCAAGATCATGGTCTTTATGAAAGACTAGATCTAAATTGTCCGAAAATAAGGGAGTAAATTTCAGTAGCTTACTTGTTTGCCAAACACTCCCAATACCAAAATCTACCTCATTACGTTCAACCTTCTGCTGAACNCCTCTAGCNGTGTCATCATTTAGCAATAAATTAATCCCTGGAAAATTTTTAGAGAAAGTTTTGATGATAGGTGGCAGTAGTTGATTGGCAACCGAGGGCACTATGGCGATACTGACATTACCAATTCTTTTCTCCGCAGTTGCCTTGAGATCAGAGATAGCAGTATCAAAATCTCGGACTAGTCGTTCAGCAATGGGCATAAAATTTTCACCCTCGGCAGTTGGTATGACTCGACGAGTGGTTCTATCTAATAGTTTGAGCCCCACAAACTCCTCTAGTTGCTTAATCGCNAGGGTAATGGCCGGCTGAGTTCGTGAAAGTTCCTCTGCAGCTTTGTTAAAACTGCCATGTCTAGCGACGATGACAAATGTACGCAAATGTCGCTGTGTAATGTTGAGATACTTCATATCTATACCCTTTATTGCGAAGGCTGTTTAGGTGAGCCAGTAAACCATTGCAGTTATAGATTAATAATTCTTATATATCTATATAAATTTGTAAATAGATTTATCATTAGAAAGAGTTAAACTGTTGTTTGAAAACGAAAGTGGGCAGAAAACGGTAATTATTCCAGAGGAAAACAAATGACTAACGAAGTATATCGAAACTATATTAACGGCGAATGGGTAGAAGGTTATGACGAGATAGTCAACGTGAACCCTTCTGATACCAGCGATATTGTGGGTCGTTACGCTAAAGCTAATTCAGATGATTGCTTAGCTGCTATTCAAGCGGCGAATACGGCCTTTGAAAGTTGGTCTCAGAGCGCTCTTGAACAACGTAAGACATCACTGGACATGATTGGTGCTGAACTAATTGCACGCAGTGGTGAGATCGGCGAAATTTTGGCACGAGAGGAAGGCAAAACACTTGCCGAAGGTGTTGGTGAAGTTGCTCGCTCTGGGCAGTTCTTTCAGTATTATGGCGCTGAAGTCCTCCGCTTAATGGGTGAAAATACCGCGTCAGTTCGACCTGGTGTTGATGTTGAGGTTCATCGTGAGCCTCTTGGTGTAGTCGGTATAGTAACGCCTTGGAACTTTCCAATGGCCGTTGCTGCATGGAAAGTTGCACCGGCAATTGCCTATGGCAATTGTGTTGTCCTAAAGCCCGCTGAATTAGTTCCGGGAAGTGCATGGCTATTAGCAGACATTATTAGCCGCAGCGGCCTTCCTGCTGGCGTTTTTAATTTAGTAATGGGGTCTGGCCGAGAAGTGGGTGAAACGCTGTGCACATCACCAGATATTCAAGCAGTAACATTCACTGGATCAGTTGACGTTGGACGTCATATCGCACGTAATGCGATTGATAATATGGCTAGAATTCAATTAGAAATGGGCAGTAAGAATGCCTTGGTAGTGCTGAACGATGCTGACATAGATACTGCCGTGCAGTGTGCCGTGGCCGGCGCATACTTTGGTACTGGACAAAAGTGCACAGCCTCTTCTCGTATTATTGTGGAGTCAGGTATTCATGATGAATTTGTCACTAAAATGACTGAGGCAATGAATAATTTGGTTGTTGGTAATTCTTTGACGCCTGGAGTTCATATTGGCGCTGTGGTGGATGAGCGTCAGCTTAATCAAAACCTCAAATACATGGAGATTGCTAAAGCGGAAGGAGCTGAGCTCGTTCAGGGCGGTGAAAAACTGTCACTAGATACTGAGGGTTACTTTATGTCACCGGCTCTGTTTATTAATACTGATAACCAGATGCAAATTAATAGAGAAGAAGTATTTGGGCCGATTGCCTGTGTTATCAAAGTAGAGAGTTATGAGCAGGCATTAGAAGTGTCTAATGACTCTGATTTTGGTTTAACCTCGGGGATTATCACCACGTCTTTGAAGCATGCAGGACATTTTAAACGTTACTCTAAATCGGGGTGCGTTATGGTTAATTTACCCACTGCCGGCACTGATTACCATGTTCCTTTTGGTGGGCGAAAATCCTCAAGCTATGGTCCACGAGAGCAGGGACAGTATGCTAGGGATTTTTACACGATTATAAAAACCAACTATAGCAAACCTTACTAAAGTCAACAGATTTGGACTTGAGAGAGTTTTAAATGCGTAAAGATATACTCATGATTGATGGCCTTCAGTACGTTAACTGGAATCGTCAATTATTTGAAGAAGCCCAAAAAAGTGGCGTGCACACTATTCATGTGACCATTGCTTACTGGGAAAATATCAGAGAAACCCTTGAAAATATTGGCACTTGGAACAGACATTTTGTTAATCATGCGGATCTTATTATGCCCGTGCACCAGGCCGCAGATATTCTAGAAGCGAAGCGGCTGGGTAAAGTGGGTATTATCTTTGGATTCCAGAACTGCTCGCCTATTGAAGATGATGTCAAAATGGTAGAAATTCTGCATCAGCTTGGTGTTCGGATTATGCAGCTGTCCTATAACAATCAGAGTTTTTTAGCTACTGGTTGTTANGAAGAGCACGATGGTGGTATCACTCGATTTGGACGACAGGTGATTAAAGAGATGAACCGTGTTGGTATGGTCATTGACATGTCCCACAGCGCGGAAAAATCGACCTTAGAAGCGATAGATATATCGGAAAGGCCTATTGCTATTACCCATGCCAATCCTAGCTTTTTCCATAATGCTCTGCGTAACAAGTCTGATACTGTGCTAAGAGCGATTGGTGAATCAGAGGGAATGCTTGGGTTTAGTATGTATCCCTTTCATTTAAAGAATGGATCAGATTGCACGTTGGAAGATTTTTGTCAGATGATTGCCCAGACCGCTGAAATGATAGGCATTGATCGCATTGGTATTGGGTCTGATCTCTGTTTAAATTGGGATTACAAAATTTTGGAATGGATGCGAAGTGGTCGATGGACGACGAGTGTTGATCACGGTGAAGGTTCTGCAGATAAACTATCTTGGCCTGAGCAACCNGNNTGGTTTAAAGGNACTGAAGATCTGCATAAAGTTGCAAAGGGTCTTGAAGATCANGGCTTCAAAGAAGTTGATGTAGCCAANGTGATGGGTGGAAACTGGTTGTCGTTTTTTGAAAAATCCTTTTCTGGCAACTTGATAAAATCCTGAAAAATTTAGGATCCAGATTATCAAAGATTGGTTTGATCTCAGTCAAGCTCGGCAGCGTAAGGGCAGTGATAAGATTGGTTTCTCATACATTATTTTAGAGATTATGGCGCTTGAATAACATGCAAAGCTCAATTCAAAACACTGGAATTCAAAGCGAGGTTAATACCTTGTCGATGCGCCCTGCTAGTCAAGTTATGCAATTAGATCGGCTCGGCAGTTTTCACCAAACTCGGTTAAGTTTCATGCGAACTTTGGTGCGACGTATGGTCACGGAGAATTGGCAGATCAGTACTCAAGTATTTGATCTAGATGACCAAGGTTACGGCACTGTAGTTTATCAAGTAGAGGCTAAATATGGCACGTTCAGCTATGTTTTGTTCTCCCATTACCTTGATCCAGAATGTAGAAATGATCGTGTTATTGCCGACCAGTGGGATCTAACCATGGCTCTTTGTGAAGGCACGGTGGATGCGGAGCAATTAGAGTTTTTGCGTGATAATGTTCCTAAGCAAGAAGCGGGCCGGGTAGATTCA
This sequence comes from Porticoccaceae bacterium, assembly GCA_002685195.1. Taxonomy (GTDB): domain Bacteria; phylum Pseudomonadota; class Gammaproteobacteria; order Pseudomonadales; family Porticoccaceae; genus HTCC2207. Next base: position 16,251 of record NYWV01000010.1, on the reverse strand, counting down.
AGGGTCATGGTGTTATCCCGTGCTAATCGTAGTGCACGAACCTTCGAGTATGTAGTGAACGAGTTGACCAATGGTCGCCAGCCGAATATTGATGTGATTGCTGAGGTTGGCTATCTGTACAGGACGACTGCGGCCTACGGTAGCGGTAAGCTGGGTATGGCAGATTGGGAGAAGGTGTGGACCAAACATCGTGATTTTGCTCGACCCTTTGCTGCAGAGATGTTTACCTGCTATATCCTTCGTCACTTTAGTATGGAGCAGGCTGATTATCTGGCATCAAAGCGGGCCCCAAAAACTGCAGTAAAACTAGATGAGAGTATTAAACGCTATATAGGTATCGGTAATTCTACAGGTCTTGGTATGGCGCCATTTTTAATCAATCATCCACTGTTAATCAATCAGTGGGTTGAAATGCGTGAAACTGCATTGGCTCGAGTTGTTGCTGCCAGTGAGAGCGGGTTACAAAAAGAAACTCTCGTACGCCTTGATNTGGGTGCAAAGAGAGTTATCCAGCATTTAAGTGAGATTGTCACTGGTGATGAACGACAGCATAAGTCAAANCTAACAGTACAGAAGGAATTGCACTTACTGCGGTTGTGGCTAGAAGAGGCCGGTCCAGAGCTTGCGAGCAACCATTTCGTATGGGGTACTCTGATTGAGTATGCAGAGCAGCATTGGCATGTGGAAACTCAAGAAGTAATCAATACTCTCTTGATTGAGCTGTATCCCGATTTGGTGGATGAGTTGGAAGAACGTATGTGGGTGGAGGAATGCTACGACGTGACTCCCGAAATGAGTGTCTCTGATATGATCAGTGTTATTGAAGATAAATATGATTGGGCACTGGCAATAGATTTCAGCAAGCAGGAGTCCTCNGGAGCTTTTTGGTATCGCTCTGAAGAAAAAATGGAGCCACGTCTTGGACAGACNGATATTGATCTGGGNATGGAAAAANAGATGCCTTTAGGTATTGGCCGCCGAGTTCGTGATTGTTACGATCAANTGTGNAGCTATAATCTTGCACAACCAAACCANAATGTTGCTCATTTCATTATCAAGAATCCGACACGTAGTGGTATCGTGGCTCGCATGCAAACTATGGCTAAGAGCCAGTATGGAGATATCCGCGAGAATTTGCTGCATACAGATGTTCTGCCTATCCATCTTTTGCGCTGCAAGCTATCGTTTTTCGGCGTTAGTAAATTTGATCCTCGTTCACGCCTTTGGGTGCGCAACACNATGTTTCAAGGCGCTCCNTTGATTGACGATTTTGGTAAACCTNTTTGCGATGACTGGCAGTTCCCCATTAAACCCATCTTTACGGCTGNNTAATTANNATGAAAGTCTCGAAGAATGAACTAAAGGCTTCCTTGCACAANGCATTCGAAGGTTTGGGCTTTCATTCTGGAGATTACCATAACGCTGCTGACATGGTAATTTGGTTGGAAACTCATGGNTTNTATGGTTTTGATCGGTTACTAGCAGCNTTANCTTATTTAAACACCACCGCACCAGTCCACGCGGATCTTTCTCAAGACGATGGGTATAACTTCGTTCTAGATGGCAAAGGAACATCGATTTTATTGTGCGGCAGTGANGCAGTTGATCTCCTNAGAGCGGNGAGCAAAGCAGATTCCGGTGCGGGANTGGAATTGATCAATTGCTATAACCGCACGTTTATTATTCAGCGGTTGGTCAAAGCCGCAGANAGNAATGTTGCCTGCGTNGCTTATTGGAGACAGCTTGATTATTGCGTGAAAGTATCTGTCGAAGCAGGAGACTTCCTGCCAGAGTACAAGACATTTAGCTTAATTGAGGAGTTCGATACACAATCTTTGAGGATTTTTTCTGGNCCTAGTTTGGGTATTATCGAAAATCAGTTTAAGCAATATCTTAAGTTTGGAAGCCTAATTGATACCTATGAATCAGTAAAAATGGAGGACTGCTATCGAAATTCTCTTGAGCANGGTGTCGANATAGACGANGCGCTATGGAAAACTCTTGATGATCTAGTCGCTAGAGTACTCGTTGAATCTACGGAGCTGTCCCGCGCAGGCGCAGGAGATTAGTTGCACTGACCATTGAACCAACTATTTGGCACCCTCAAGGTCACCGTCAGGATCATCAATTAAGCGGCTTAGCTCCATCGCAGCATTAGTTAGCATTGGTACATAACCGAGTAATTCATCAAGACTTTTGCGGATGACCGGTGCATGGGTAAAGAGACAAGCAAAAAGTTTTCCATGTCGATCTAAAACTGGTACAGCACAGGCTACCATTCCGTCGACGAATTCTTCATTATCCGTGCCAATCCCCGTATTCCTTATAAGCCCTAACTTTTCTTCAAGAATATCTGAGTCGACAATGGTGTTGCGAGTATATTGCTTGAGAGGAAGTCTTTTAGTTAGACGTAAACGCCGATCTCTGTTGATAGAACTGAGATAAAGCTTACCGCTGGCNGTACACCAGGTCGGTGTNTGACTACCAACCTGTAGATGAATTTGGAGAGGCCAATCGGTCTGGACTCTATCGTAATAGATCATTTCGGTGCCATTTGGGATGGCGATACCACAGGTTTCACCAATTTCATTTGTTAATGTTTCTAAAATTGCCTGTCTTAGCGCTTTAAATCGACTGCTATACAATATTCCTAAGGCCATTCCATGCAGCCGATTGCCCGGCACGATGAGTCCGCGCATCGACGTTTGCAAATAACCATCACTTTCCAGCTGGTTTAACAAACGATGCACGCTGGGTTTTGGGATACTTAACTGATGAGAGAGATCGGCGGGAGATAGTGGTCTCTCCGCCTTAGATACAGCTTCAATAATAGCCATTACNCGGGCAATAGCTGATCCTTTCTCTCTACTGTTAGTTGTCATCAAGATACCTAAACTAACTCATGGTTGGCATAGAGAATTGGGCACCTTCTCGNACCCCAGCTGAGGGCCANCGNTGAGTNATGGTTTTTCGCTTGGTGTAGAACCGAACACCATCTGGGCCGTAGGCATGTAAATCNCCAAATAATGAACGNTTCCATCCACCAAAACTGTGATACGCCACAGGCACAGGGAGTGGAATATTGATCCCAACCATGCCCACCTGGATATGATCAGAGAAGTAGCGCGCAGCTTCACCATCGCGGGTAAAGATGCAGGTACCGTTGCCGTATTCGTGAGCATCAATCAGGTCCATAGCTTGTTGCATGGTATCCACGCGCACTACTTGAAGAACAGGGCCAAAAATTTCCGCATCATAGCTCTCCATCTCGGGAGTCACTTGATCGATAAGAGTACCGCCCACATAGAAGCCATTTTGATGGCCAGAAACACTGGGATTCCGACCATCGACAACAATTGTTGCCCCTTGGTTTTCAGCGCTATCAATGTACCCAAAAACTTTTTGCTGATGTTGTTTTGTAATCACAGGCCCGAAGTCATTATTGGCATCATGGCAGGGACCTATTTTTAAAGTTTTCATCGCTTCGGCCATCTTACTTACTAGCAGGTCTGCGGCGGCATCACCGACAGCAACAGCTACAGATAGTGCCATGCAACGCTCTCCAGAGGAGCCAAAAGCCGCTCCCAAAAGCTGAGCTACCGCATTGTCCATGTCGGCGTCAGGCATCACAATGGCGTGGTTTTTAGCCCCTCCGAGAGCTTGGCAACGTTTGCCATGGGCGCTGGCAGTGCTATAGATGTACTCCGCAATAGGTGTTGAGCCTACAAAACTAACGGCCTTGATGCGTTCATCCGTTAGAAGAGTGTCAACGGCTTCTTTGTCACCGTTGACTACATTCATAACACCATCTGGCAGTCCTGCCTCTTTAAGTAGCTCAGCGATAAATAGAGTAGAACTTGGATCTCTCTCAGAGGGTTTTAAAATAAAACAGTTGCCACACACAATTGCCATTGGATACATCCACAAAGGCACCATTGCAGGGAAGTTAAATGGAGTGATTCCAGCGACCACGCCTAGTGGTTGGAACTCACTCCAAGAGTCAATATTGGGAGCGACATTCTTACTGTGCTCGCCCTTGAGTAATTCAGGAGCACCACAGGCATATTCAACATTTTCGATACCCCGNTGCAATTCGCCGGCTGCGTCATGGGAAATTTTCCCATGCTCCTCACCAATAAGTGCACAGATTTTGTCAGCATTCTGCTCTAACAAGTCTTTGAATTTAAACATGACTCTAGCGCGCTTGATAGCNGGAGTATTGCGCCATGCAGGATACGCTTCCTGTGCTGCAGAAATTGCCTGCTCAACGGTTGTTTTAGAGGCCAGTGCAACCTGCTTGCTTACTTCGCCTGTGGATGGGTTGTACACGTCTTGCGTGCGCTCGCTATCTGCGAGTATTTGACCGTTGATTAAATGTCCTACTGTGGCCATGATAATTCCCTCGATATTTAATGGTTAAATGTACATGTCATGTTAGTTTTTTGGTTACCAGAGCTTCTTGTACAACTCGATAATTTCTTCAGCGTTGGGGGCTCTTGGATTGTTTGCTGGTGACCCTGACGCCAGAGCTTGCTCCGCCATCGTCTGCATATTATTAAAGAAATGCTCACGTTCAATTCCGAACTCCTCAGGGGAAGGCACTTGTAGCTCTTTATTTAGAGCGTAAAGCTCGGCCATTAATTTATTGTTGGCAACCTCGGTATTATCGATTTCATTCGCCACACCGATGGCTCGAGCGCAGTCTGCATAACGCTCAGCTGCTGCTGGAATTGAGAACTCAGTTACCGCTGGGAGTAACATTGCGTTAGAAAGGCCATGGGGTACATGATAAGCCGCTCCAATAGGTCTGCTCATGCCGTGCACTAACGCTACAGAGGCGTTAGAAAAGGCTGCTCCAGCTAGTGTAGAGCCTAGCATCATCTGTTCACGCGCGTCTCTATCACCACCGTTGTGGTATACCTTTCGAAGATTAGGNCCAATTAGCTTCATCGCAGCAATTGCCTGGGTGTCCGTGTATGCACTGGCTTTTTTACTGACATAGGCTTCGATAGCATGAGTCATGGCATCAATGCCNGTGTCGGCGGTGGTGCGTGCAGGCACACTTATTGATAACTCATAGTCAACTAAAGCGACTGTTGGCATGAAACCAATCCCCAAGCACATCATTTTTTCATCGGTAATCTCATCGGAGATAATTGTTACTCTGGTTACTTCCGAACCGGTACCAGCGGTCGTGGGAATGGCAATAACTGGTAGGCCTGGTTCGTCGACGATTCTAGGAAATTTATAATCGCGCATTTCGCCGCCATATTTACCTAATATCGCGATCGCCTTGGCGCTGTCAATTGGGCTTCCGCCACCTAGAGCAATAACGCAATCATAGTTTCCGTTACGAACTTGTTTAACGCCAACCTGTATTGAGGCCACCGTCGGTTCTGGCACCGTATCATCAAAGACATCTGCGTTTATTTCTGATTCAACTAGAGACTTTTGCAGACTTTCAATATAACCAAGAAGGACCATAACTTTATCAGTCACAATCAAAGGGTGATTTAAGCCTAAGCTTTTCAAGATGGGACCTACTTCGCTGCTAGCACCAGCACCAATTTGTAAAACGCGAGGAAGCACAATTTTGGCAGACATTGGTTACTCCGGAAATCTAGGATCTGNGGTAGTTTGATGATTTGANATGCCATTGACTCAACAACTAAATCAGAACTTAANAGGAGGATATTATACCATTAATGAGACAAATCATATTGTTTTGATCGAGTTATNGCATTATTTGTGAGCGTGGATGACTAAATAGTTTTATTAGCACAGCTAACACATAGTGTGTAGGTCGGATCGATTCGCAATCTGCCTAGAACTATTTCTTCATCGCAATCCACGCAAAGTCCAAAATCACCGGTATCTATCCTCGCAAGAGCAGAGGGGATTCTGGCAAGCTGAAGTTTGCGTCGGCGAGATGCTTCTTGAGCCATCTCTGCACCTTGCATGGCATCCATGCGCGATAAACGACCAACCATAGATTGATCTAGGATTACCGGTTTGCCGGCATCTTTTGACATCAATTCTAATTCCTCGAGTTCTGATTTAAGGTCTATGAGTGCTTGGAAAAAGATCTCTAGCGTTGCGCTGTTCATGATGATTTTAAATGGCCGGCATTTCAGTAATAGAGTACGCCTGCTGTTCCAGCCAAGGAGCGATCTTTTTCATCTGTGCAACTATGTCATTGGTATAAATGGATCGGCATATAGAGGCAATTTTAGCAGGCCAATCGCCTAACTCGTTATTGCGGCATACTAAGGTGAGGTGGCGAGCATTTGCGCCATTGGTTAGAGGCATTACCTGTGAACCTTTGAGCAATTCTGGATACCGAACTAAACAAAGACCAGAGGTTAAAGCCCAGCCTTGGCCTGACTGAACAAAACGTAACAAGGTCTGAGTGCTGTCTAACTCATAAGCTGCGTCGAGTTCGATATTGAGACGGCGCGCTATTAAATCGGTAAGGCTACCTAAACGTGACTGGCGATTATAACGAACAAAGGGCAAATTTTCTGCCAACCATGCTGGGCTAACCTCTTTATGATTGGCGTATTCATCTGGCACAATCATCACAATCGGGTCTCTCAACAAGGCGAAGCGCTGCAATTCAGGGTGTTCTCCAATAGGGTCGCTGGTAATCAACAGGTCCAGGTCACGATTCAGAAGATCTTGAGTTAATGGAGATACCAACCCCGTGCGAAGTGCCAGTTTGGAGGTGAAAGGCTTAACCTGTTGCATAAATTGGACACCAGCAACATCGCAAAATGAATCAATCATGCCAATATTTAAAGGAAGGTTACCTTCCGAGGACGCCCCGCGCACATCTAGCAGCATTCGCTTAGTATCATTGATGAGATTGTCAGCGTAGCCTTTTAGGACTTGTCCGCTAGGTGTCAACTTGATGGGGCGAGAACGTGTTAAGACCAACTGCGTTCCGGTCTGGGATTCGAGCTGCTTAATTGTTTGAGAGACAGCAGATTGAGTGATTCCAATGCGCTCAGCAGCTTGAGTTAAGCTGTCAGCCTCACCTACAGCTGCAAATACTCGCAGAGCGCTAATTTCGATATTGTTACTATTTTTCATTCCGGTAGTTTAGCTTAAAAGTACACCTAGTGAAGCTATGTTGAACATTGTTTATAGAGAAACAGGTTATTTTATTTTTCGGCAATTAATCTATGAAGGGCATTAATACCCACAGGGTAGCCTTTATATTCGACCATGGCGTCAAGCAAGCAATCCCATAGGAATTCTGTCCCGCTAATGTCGCTTAAGATGTAGAAGCAGGGAATGCTGCCTAAATCATTGCGAATCACCACCGCATTTGTTTTAGCAACTGAGGTCTGGGCGACACTACCTACACTGAATTTATGACCACGCAAGTCAACAGCACAAATTTTGGAGAACATCTCGGCGGCCTTCATACCCGTGACAGCTAACCAGCAGTGACTATCTCCACGGGGTAAAACATATGTCTTTTGGTCACAATCTTGATGCTCTATGTCCGCCTTGGTCGACAGATTATTAACATCTTGATTAAGAGCGAAAACATCACTCAGTATTAGCACCTCCTGTTCAGATAGTTTGGCTGCTAGACCTGCATTATTTTGTTGCGCAGCAGTGTTTGGCAATTCGGGAAGTGTGATATTTTGAGACTTCAACCAGGCTAGAGCGCCAGCGCCTTTAAAGCCAATTCTGGGTAAGGTGCAAAGATCGCAAATGGCTAGAACTTGCGCCTGCTTGTATTCTTCAAAAGTTCCGTCCTCATTAGCGTAATGCTCTACTAACAGGTTCTCCCCTACCTTTTTAAATAGGCCATGACTCTGAAGATGGCGCCGGTTGAGTGGGCTGCGTCGAAGAACGGAAGAGGGTTCCAAAATAGCCATACTTAAAGCTCCTGACGCAAAGTTTTGGGATCATAAAAAGGCAGCTCTACGACAGAGGCATGAACAAGAACTCCGCCAGTTGACTTAATAATTATGTCACTTCCAACAGCTGCACTCTCTGGCGGCACATATGCAAGGCCAAGGGCTTTATTCAATGTTGGAGAATAATGACAAGATGTTACTCGCCCCGTCATTTGTTGATTATTTAAAATTAAATGACTTTCTTGTGGTAGCGGAGCATCTGGATCAGTGATTATAAACCCAACCAGACTTCGCAAAGCTGGTTTCTTCTCCAACTCACTGATGGTTCGTCCACCGACAAAGAATGGTTTCTTTTTAGATACGGCCCATCCCATTTGAATCTCATTAGGATTNGACATGGCATCAGTATCTTGACCAATGATAATATGGCCTTTTTCCAAACGCAGAACTCTCTGCGCTTCAATACCAAAGGGCTGTATTTCATTGTCAATTCCAGCGTCAATTAATGCATCCCATAGCGCCTCCCCATATTGTTGAGGCACATGNATTTCGAATCCAAGCTCTCCGACAAAGCCAACTCTTATCAACCGTGCCGGTATATTTGCAACANAACCACGACGAACACCCATGTAAGGGAAGCTATCTGAGGAGAGGTCGATATCATTACAAANTCTCTCTAACACAAGGCGAGCATTGGGACCGGCAATATTGACGCCGCAGTAAGCAGATGTAGTATTGGTGATATCAACATCGAGCCGCCATTGGGCATTCCACTTAAGCATGCTCTGATATACGCGATCTACGCCACCTGTGGTAGCGGTGACATAAAAATGATTATCACTGAATCTACAGGCCACACCATCGTCAATGACCACACCAGCCTCATTGGTTAGTAGTGCGTAGCGAGCTCTTCCCACTGGTTGTTTGACAAAGCCAAAGGTATAAAACCGATTTAAAAACTCGCCGGCATCAGAACCCCGCACCTCAAGCCCACCAAGAGTTGATACGTCTACTATTCCTACATTATTTCGCACATTAGTTACTTCAGCGTTGATACAAGCCTGTTTATCAAGATTTTCTCGTCTGTAGAAGGCGGGGCGATACCAAGCGCCTGCTTGAAGCATTTCAGCTCCGGCTTCAACATGCCGATAATGCATATTACTGCGTCGAGCGGGATAAAAACTTCGACCTGCACTGTGACCTAGTTGTTCAGCAGAGAAGGGTGGTCTGGCGGTAGTAACACCAGTATCGGCAACGGTGCGATTTGTTGCTGCCGCAACGATTCGGGCAGCAGCGAGAGCAGAGTGCCGACCTTGGGAAGGGCCCATGCCGCAGGTCGAATAGCGCTTTACTAGTTGGATATGTTCATACCCATCGCCGGTAGCGTTAATAATATCCGCTATGGTGAGATCTTCATCGTAGTCGACAAATTCTTTACCTTTTGGATGAGGAAAAATTGGCCATGGATGGTTGGGGCTAATATTGTCTCGAGCGATGGGCTCCACAATTAGTTTTTCACTTAGACCCAGCGCATTTGTGGCAATTGCTGCGGCTCTGGAGGCTTCTGAGCGTACTGCATCAATTTGCCATAAACTAGTAACTGATCCTGCTAAGTGCAAAGTGTCTGGGCAGTTGCTCAGTGTAAACATTGCCGATTTATCATCATAACTCAGCTGTCCACCAGCCTGACAAACGAGCTGATAAGCCGGAGTGTAGCCTACGGACATGCACAGTAAATTACATTGAATGACTTGACCAATATCGGCACAAATACCTTGATCGACGATTTTGCGCACTTCTACACTAGTAACATTGACGGCACCTTTGTTATGAGCCGCATATACCGCGAAACCAGTTTTTACCGGGATACCCCTAGAAATAGCTTCTTCTGCGATATCGTCATAGATCGGAGTGTCACGCAGATCAACGATAGCTTGAACCTTTATACCCGCATCATGCAAGTCAAGCGCAGTCCCATAACCGTCGTTGTTGCCCGTTAAAATAACAGCTTCTGTTCCGGGTTTTATGCCGTAGAGGTGAATCATCCGCTGTGCCGCGCTACTCATGACAATTCCGGGTAAATCGTTATTATGAAATAGGGCTGGTTGTTCTAAAGCGCCAGTGCATAAAATAGTTTGAGAAGCTCTGATTTTGTATAAACGGTTTCCAGAAATAACAGGTAACCAATTATCGGCAAACCACCCGTTGCAAACAGCGTTAGTCATCACTGTGATATTAGAGTTAGCTTGAACCCTAGTGACCAGTTCTTCTCGAATTTGTTGACTGAGTACTCCCTTCGTATCCAGCCGAGCGTAGTTTAGAGAGCCGCCGAGTATTGGATTTTCATCGACTAACAAAACCTCACAATTACCAATGCCCGCATCAATCGCAGCTTGCATACCCGCGGGACCGCCACCGACAACTACCACATCATAAAATTTGTATTGCTTATCGTAATAGTCAGGTTTTAACTGTTGATCAATAACACCAAGGCCGGCCTTTTTTCTGATAAGTGGCGCCCACTTTTCCCACATACCTCGGGGTTTAAAAAAGGCCTTGTAGTAGAAACCGACAGGTAGGAATCTTGAAAACAGACCAAGTAGAGCGCCACGATCGTTTTCCAAGCTACCTGAGTAATTCTGTCCGGTAACTTTCATTCCTTCTTTAATGAGTTCTCTATCTGCTAGTGCATTGGGGTCTGAAGGCAACTGAACCATGGTATTCGCATCTTGTCCTGCCATGGTTAAAACACCACGTGGACGATGGTACTTAAATGAACGACTGAGCAGCCAGCGTCTGTCAGCTAATAGAGCACTAGCGATAGTGTCACCAGAATACCCTGAGATTGGCTCACCCTCGAATTGGAACTGGAGCGGTTTGTCGCGATCAATCAGCGAGCCGTAAGGTGCGGGTAAACGTGCTTTCATGAGTCGTTCCCAGGAGCTAGTGCTTCAAATTCAACGCGATGCTGATATATCTCATCAGCTTTAAAGGTTCGTATAATTTCGTCGGTGATAGTATTTCGTTCAGCTAAAAACCAAAAAGAACTTGCGGTATGGCACCACCATTCGGTGACTATCCCAGCGGCATTGTCATGGAAGAAGACATGCTCAGCCCAATCTCGAGTAGAGCTGGCGCGATGATCTGGCATTGGGTGATATTCACCGCCGTAGGTAAATTCTGAAATATTTCGCAGGCCATTGAGAGGACAGGGAAGGAGTTTCATCGTTTGACCTCTAGTGGCTCGCGGCGGTAGCGCCGGCTTCGTTAATTTGCTCAAACCGATAGAACCGCTCTAGTTCAAAGGGTTTGATTAGNTCAGGCACTTTTTTAGTCGCTACTAATTCAGCCATAGTGACTCCGCAAATGGGAGTAGCTTTGAAACCCCAAGTACCCCAACCAGCATCAAGATAATAGTTCTCGACAGGACTGAGCCCCATAATGGGGCTATAGTCGGGTGTCATATCCGTGGTACCTGCCCACTGTCTTAAAAGTCTTGCCTGAGCTAAAAATGGAAATAATTCGAGGGCTGCTGCTGATAGCGACTCNCGCTGGTCNAGAGTGGCCCGAGTATTGTAAAGGGGATAGGGGTCTGANCCTCCACCAANAACAAACTCTCCTCGAGATGTTTGGTGAACATACACATGTACTTGCGGCGAGCTTACATGGGGCGTGAGTATCGGTTTNTATGGTTGGGTTACCATCGCTTGCAAGGGATAACAGTGTATGGGCAGCGGTATGCCTGCTTTTTTGGCAACTATTGAGCTTGCCCCAGCGACGGCCTGCACTACGGAGCCACACTCCACGCGGCCACGGTTAGTTTTGACTGCTGTGACACGACCGTTGGTGATCTCTATNTCTTCGACTTCAGTTAGCTGNTGTAACTCGACGCCTCGATCACAGGCTCCTTTTGCATAGCCCCATGCTACAGCGTCATGTCGAGCCGTGGCGCCATCGGCATGCCAGAGACCACCCATAATAGGAAACCGACTATCTTCTGACATATTGAGGTTAGGTACTAAATCTGCAATGGTTTGGCGGTCAACTAATTCCGATCTCACGCCCAAATGCTGATTGACCTCTGCTCTCCAGCGAAAACTCCGGATCGCTGCATCACTATGTGCTAGTGTCAGTTGACCCCTGTTCTCCATCATCACATTGTAATTAAATTCATTACTCAGATTGTTATACAGTTTGACTGACGCACTGTAGAACTTCACCCCAGCTTCAGTGAGATAGTTAGACCGAATAACCGCGGTATTGCGAGCAGTGTTACCACCGCCTAGGTAGTTTTTTTCAAGGATGGCAACGTTGGTAATGCCATGATATTTAGCAAGATTATAAGCAATCGCTGCACCATGACCGCCACCTCCAATAATGACAACGTCATAGTGTTTCTTTAGCTCTGTGGCGGGAGTAAAGTGATGCTTGGCTGGATATTTACTATTCAGTCCGTACTTTAATAATCCAAAAGGCATTGTGTTACTCCCCGCGAGTAAAAAGTAGATTCAACTACCTAGAAATACCACTGTTTTATTACCATCTAAGAACACGCGTCTTTCAATATGGTATTTTACTGCTTTAGCCAAAGCCATACACTCATTATCACGTCCTACACCCACCAGTTGGTCTGGCCCATAATTATGGTCAACTCGAGTTAATATCTGCTCAATGATTGGTCCTTCATCGAGATCAGAGGTGACGTAGTGAGCCGTAGCACCAATCACTTTCACTCCACGATCAAAGGCCTGATGATATGGTTTAGCACCCTTAAACCCAGGTAAAAATGAGTGATGAATATTGATACAGCGACCCGCTAGTTGTTCAGTTAGATCATTCGATAGTATCTGCATATAACGAGCTAGAACGATTAGCTCAGAGTCAGTGTCATCAATAATCTCTAGCAAACGTTGCTCTTGTTGTGACTTGGTCTTTGTGGTAACTGGTAAGTGAATAAAGCGTATGCCTTCTCGTTCAACCATTGGTCGCAGGTCTTGATGATTGGAGACGACCGCAGTAATTTCCATATTCATCTCACCTTTTCGTTTTCGATAAAGAAGATCATCAAGGCAGTGGTCATACTTGGATACGAGAATAATCGTTTTTACTGCTAACGAGGGCTTATGGAATTTCCACTCCATGCCAAAATCTTGGGCAATGGTAGAAAACTCTTCGGTAATAACATCAATGTTAGGAGACTTGCTCTGACGTCGAAACACAGCGCGCATGAAAAATTTACTAGTTGACTCATCATCAAATTGCTCGAGGGCGCAAATATAGCAATCTCTTTCGGCCAGAAAACTTGTGACTGCAGCAACCACACCAGTGCCGGCCCGGCAGGTACCATTAAAAATAAAATTGTCGTTGTCGATTCTTAAGTCTGTNATTCTAAATAACCGGTGATAAAAANGGGNGACCAGTGTAGCCCTTCGAACTTGATAAATCTGTGGAACCTATAGGACACGAATCATCCTATGTGTGGATGAATGGGTCAATGTCAAAGCTGTAGGATAAGTAAGTCTTATATGAATCTTCGAATTTTCTTATGGGTTTAAATCGCGAGTGCTGTGATTTTTACGATTAGCGCTCCGTGATGAGCTTCGCACACTTGAACTCATGATTTTTAACAAGAACGCACGCCTCTAGATTTATCATAAAGTTGTCATTAAACTGCCTACTTTATGCACTTTGTTGTTTAAAATCGTGGTCCCTCAGAGGCTTTAGGAATGACAGTAGAGAATAACCAGGGAGAGGAGTTTGTGGAGTTGATGAGTCAACGCCGCTCCCACCCAAGAGTTGAAGAGCCAGCGCCAAGTGATGATTTGATGCAAGATATCTTTGCGGCGTCTCTGAGAGCGCCAGATCATATGCATTTGCGACCTTGGCGGTTTTTAGTCATCCGCGGAGATGACCGTCAATATCTGGCTGATTTGTTTGTCAAAGACTGTCAAGAGAAGAATTGTGATGCAGANCCAGCGACTCTTGAGGGCGCAAAAAAGAAAGCCTATCGNGCTCCTCTTATTATAGTTGGAATTACAAGCTATAAATCTCATGATAAGGTCCCTGAGATAGAGCAGGCGCTTGCTACGGGGGGTGTACTCAATAATATTGGTATGGCTATTTATGCCCACGGGTTTGGCTCGGTGTGGCGCACAGGAGGCTACGCCTCTTCATCGGTCGTAAAGGAAGGTTTAGGAGTGNCCTCGACTGAAGAAATCGTTGGGTACCTCTATATTGGCACACCAGCNAATGCCAATAGACCACTTAAACCCATCGAGACTTCTGATTTTATTATGGCTTGGCCGAATAAAATATAAATCCAATGAGCCNCTCGATCGAGTAGAAAGAAACTATTAAGTTATTTTTTGTTAGTGTTAAGGATTACAGAATGAGTATTGATCACAGCCAAGAGCTTCAAAATGGAACTTCGCCATCAAACAAAATTATGGTGTTATTTGGCTCGGAAACAGGAACAGCAGAAGNNTNCGCTTTTGATTTAGGCAATGCACTACAAGCCGATGGCTATGCGTGTGAGGTGTCTGATTTGGATGACTATGAAGCCTCTGCATTGGCCACAGAGCATTTAGCTATTATTGTCTCTAGCACCTATGGTAACGGCGAAGCTCCGTACAACGCTGAAGATTTGTACAATTGGCTAGAAACTCAGGAACCTGATCTCAGTTCATTATCTTTTGCTGTATGTGCTCTTGGGGATTCGGGATATCCCTCTTTTGCCCAAGCAGGTAAAGATTTTGATCGACTCTTGGGAGAAAACGGGGCCAATCGAATCTTAGAAAGAACTGAACTGGATGCCTGTTTTGATGAGCAAGTCGAGCCATTTATTGAAAAGGTCCAAGCCTGGTTGGTGCTCCACGGGCAATGCTACAAGAAGACAGTGAATCTCAATCCAGTTTGAACGAAACTTTACTAGCGTCAACTTTTAGGAATTACCGGTATTTTGCTGGATAACTCCGAAATTTAGTTAAAATAGGCCCTCCAGAATCTGCCTAAAGGTGATGATGAGAATTTTTCTCTTAATAACGCTTTCCATGCTTGGTAGCTGTGCGACCTATCAGCCGACTCAAATTAATGATGTGTGCAAAATATTTTGGGGAGAGACAGACTGGTATGAGGATGCCCGAGACGTCAAGAAACGCTGGGGGGTTTCTATTTCAGTCATGATGGCGATCATGAGACAAGAATCTTCATTCAGACCTAATGTTAGGCCTGAGCGCCCCAAATTTCTATTCATTCCATTGCCACGTAAGTCTTCCGCCTACGGATATGCGCAAGCTCAGGATCCCGCGTGGGAGGATTATCGAAAGGCGACTGGAAACTGGAGTCATGATCGAGATGACTTTGGTGATGCCATTAACTTTATTGGCTGGTATGTGGATAAGAGTCACCGACGATTAGGTATTTCCAAAGCCGACCCTTACAGGCAGTACCTTGCCTACCATGAGGGTTGGGGTGGATACTCTAGGGGATCCTTCACTAAAAAGCCGCAATTACTTAAAGTCGCAAGTAATGTTAGAAAGCAAACAGCTCGTTACAATGCTCAGCTAAAAAAGTGTCGGCCCGCTCTGGATAAATCCGTTAGAGGCTGGTTTTTTTGATGCCTGCACTTTTCATAATAAAGTTGAATATAAATCTAATCCGCGCCTCAAGCTAACACGGAATCTAAAGACAAGTGCAAACAAACCAACTATACCAGGGAGTAGGATGGGTCACTGTAGGCTAGTTATACACCTCAACAAATAGGAGAAGCCTCAATGTTCGCATCTATATCACCAGGTTGACTCGAGACGTGATTTGGCCGCATTGTACTGAGCTTCAATCTTATCCACCAACTCCTGAGCACTCAGCACAGCCTTCACAGCGCCAATGCCCTGACCACATCCCCAAATGTCTTTCCATGCTTTGGCATCGGAATTACCGCCTGACCCAAAATTCATTTTAGACGGATCACTTTCAGGTAGATTATCTGGATCCATGCCCGCCGCTATAATGGAAGGCTTTAAATAGTTTCCGTGCACACCGGTAAACAAGTTACTTAACACAATATCATCTGCACTGCTATCCACTAAAGACTGTTTGTAGGGTTGTTCGGCGTTGGCCTCTTTAGTTGCTATGAATGCCGACCCGATATATGCGAGATCAGCTCCCATTGCTTGAGCCGCAAGCACCGCATCACCATTAGCGATCGAGCCAGAGAGCAGGAGAGGTCCATCAAACCATTCGCGCAATTCTTGAATGAGAGCGAAAGGGGAGAGAGCTCCAGCGTGGCCTCCAGCTCCAGCAGCCACCGCAATCAATCCGTCGGCCCCTTTTTCGATAGCTTTTCGCGCAAAACGATCATTAATAATGTCATGCAGCA
>NYWV01000064.1 GCA_002685195.1 Porticoccaceae bacterium | reverse complement strand
CACGAGCGATTAGCCTGAGTGACCTAAATATCTTTCTTTCGGAACAAAATAAACTATTGCTGCACCCAAAATAATTTTCACGATCGCGCCTGGCCAAAATGGCCAAAACCCATACTCTAATGCCTTATCAAGCCCATATAGATAGGTCAGTTGAGCAATGCCACAGACTAAAATCAGTGCAGTACCAATTGTCATGGCGGTTAAACACTCTACAAAGCTATCCCCAAAACTGTTCTCTTGCAGTGCGCCACAGACATAACCACCAACTAAAAACCCATATAAAAAGCCGCCACTGCTGCCCATCAATGCATCTATTCCAGATGCACCTTTGGCAAACACAGGCAAGCCAGCTAAACCTGCAATCAGATAAATAGCGATGACCAGCAGTCCTCGTTTAGGTCCAAGTAGAAATCCTACAACTAGCACGGCGAGGCTTTGCCCTGTGATAGGAATTTGGCCGTCTTTCCATGGCAAGTCAATGCTAACCATAGCGCACAGACAAATAAGTAGTAGGCCTAAGCCAACCATTAAAATATCTTTATTGATATGCATTAAAGCAAGCCTTTTTTGATGTTACTTATCAANGAGTGGCGAGTGTTTTTTGTTTGATNTTGGCCAGATNCTTTGACCCCNAGGCAAAAACAATTAANCCTGNAAGTACNANGGCTGNAGCNGTNGCTATGGGCGTATTAATCATGGCGTGTGTGGTTTGAGTTTGAGCAAGAAAGTCGATGTTCCATTGGNCNGCNANNTANTTNGTNANATANCCAAANNCAAANCCNACNCCAANAACACTNCCNAGNTAGNNNGCGAGGGCGCGATTACCCAGNTCATTTCTNACCAAGCCNATTGTGGCTATATTGGTCGCGGGGCCTACCAACATAAATACTAGTGTAGCTCCAGGNGATACGCCTGANAATAGNAGTCCGGCGGCAATGGGAGTGGAGGCTAGAGCGCAGATGTACATGGGGANACCAATTAGCGCCATGACTACAAAGGCCATAAAGCCATCACCCCACTGGGTTAAAAACTCGGTTGGCACATAAGTCTTCACCACGGCAGCAATTCCAAGACCGACCATCAGCCACAGACTGATATCCCTAATAAGATCTACAAAGGTGAATTTCATGCTATCTCTGAGCCGATTACCAATGCTATCAGCAGCGCTGTTCTCTTCANTTACTTTACTACAACAGCTCTCNGCGGATGCAGGNNCAGNTGCAGGTTCAGCAGTTTTGCTGGCGCAGCAGGACTGAACGGNNTCNGAACTCTGTGGNGCATGATCGTTTTTATCAGGGCCNACTAGCAATCCTGCAGTTATAGCGGTAGAAATGGCCGCAATTGGTCTAATTATAGCCATAAAGGGCCCCATCATCGCNTAGGACACCGTAACCGAGTCTACACCAGTCTCTGGTGTAGATATTAAAAAAGACGTTGTGGCAGCCTTAGAGGCGCCGCTGCGTCTTAAACCGAGTGCTGCAGGAATGACACCACAGGAGCACAAGGGCAGGGGTGCACCCAGAAGAGCGGCTTTAATGGTGGCCAAAACCCCCGGCTCTCCTAGATGTTTGGCCAATACTTGGCTAGGCACAAATGCCTTCATAAGGCCAGCCACACTAAAGCCCATTAGTAGCCAAGGAGCTGACTCAATAAATAGACCGATAAAATGTTGAGTAAAAGACATGAGCTTATATCACCTTGCTTGTTCGTTTAGTGCACCTAATATGGTGCATTGGGTTGCGGGTTCATCACCACCGCAACAGGCATCACTCAAAGTTTGTAATGAGTGTTTTATTTTTTCTATTTCTAAAAGACGTTGATTAACGATAGTAATCTTGTTGTCGACAAACTCTTTTACATCTTGGCAAGACTTTTTGTCTTTTGTGACTTCAAGCTCTAAGAGTTGATGAATTTCATTAAGAGTAAAGCCGACTTCTTTGGCACTCACAATAAAGCTTATGCGCTCAACGTCGATATTTGAATACAAACGATAGCCAGACTCTGTGCGCTGACTGGGTATGATCAGGCCGTGCTTTTCATAAAACCGAAGGGTGTCTCTCGAGACTCCCGCTAGAGAGGCTAATTCACCTATTTTTAACATTTTAAATGGCTCCATAGGACTACTATAAACCTTGGAGTATAGTCTAGAGTCAAGCCTTATAACAAACGGCTCAACGACAGCTGTTAGGCACTTTTGCGATTTAGAGTGTCTTTTGATGTAAATTGCAGAGCACTATCTGTGCCGAGCGCCTGATTAAAGATTTTGCGGTCTCTTCTGAAATCCTGAGTATTCACCCAAGGCTCTCGGTCCCCCTGCTTTGGAAAGAGGTGCATGACGCGCTGCATATAGCCCGCAGGGAAGTCGTCAACCCAGTGTCGTGCTGGCATCTCCTTCAATTCACTGGGCACTTCAGGCACCATGCTTGTTGTGTTGGTTTCATTCATATGGTTAAGAGCTTTGCATACCCACTCTGCAGTAAGGTCAGCTCGGAGGGTCCAGGAGGCATTAATATACCCAAAGGTTTGAACTAAATTGGGTACGCTAGACACCATTAAGCCCTTGTAGGTCCAGAGTTTTGCAAAGTCGACAGATGCACCATCCACTGATATTTCTGCTCCTCCCATCATGATTAACTGTAAGCCAGTGGCGGTAACGATGATGTCGGCATCTAGGTGCTCACCCGATTTCAATTGAATGCCGGTTTCAGTGAAGGTGTCGATATGATCAGTAACCACAGTGGCGCTGCCGTTATTTATAGAGTTGAACAGATCACTATCAGGCACAAGGCACAAGCGTTGATCCCAAGGGTTGTAACTGGGAGTAAAATGTTTATCGACATCATAGTCCGGACCAAGTTCTTTACGTACCATGTCCAGTAACATCTTTTTAACCTTTTCTGGTCGTTTGCGTGTCTGTTTATAAAGTAGTTCTTGGAATCTTGTGTTGCGCAAACGGGTTAGAGCATAGGCCCAGCGATGGGGTAGCAGTTTACGCAATCCATTGGCAAACCAGTCCTCTGAGGGCCGTGAAACAATATACGTGGGAGAGCGTTGGAGCATTGTCACGCTAGCGGCTTTTTCTGCCATTGAGGGTACTAGGGTAACGGCGGTTGCGCCCGACCCTATAACCACTACTTTTTTGCCTTCGTAATTTAGGTCTTCTGGCCAAAATTGAGGATGCACTAGTGTACCTTTAAAAGTGTCGGTAGCTGGAAGGCCAGGATCATGGGCTTGATCATAACTATAATAGCCAGAACACATGTATAAGAAATTACAGGTAATTTCTATAGTTTCATCAGTGTTAGCCTTTGCGATGGATAGTGTCCATCGGTGGGTTTCGCTGTCCCAGTTTGCGCTTGTTAATTTATGGTTAAACCGGATTTTATCTGCAAATTTATTTTCAGTTGCAGTTTTGCGCACGTAGTCAAGAATAGAAGGCCCGTCAGCTATAGCTTTGGCGCTTTCCCAAGGTTTGAAGCTGTAACCAAGAGTGTGCATATCGCTATCAGAGCGAATACCAGGATAGCGAAAAAGATCCCATGTACCACCAATAGCGGAACGCCCCTCAAGAATAAGAAATTCATGGTTAGGGCATTTTTCGCGGAGGTGGTAGGCTGCTCCAATACCTGACAAGCCTGCTCCTACGATGACAACATCTGTATGCTCAACATTCATATCCAATTTGTCCTTTTTAATAATGCTCTTGGCGCTTTAGCCACACATTGTAAATGACATCTGTTGTGGACTTAGACTCTAATAACCTCAAGTACAGATTCATTTACAATCTCTAATAGGATTCTTTTGCGGTCAAACCTCAAAAACCAGTGCACTAGAAATTAAGAGGTTTTTTATTCCTCAGCAATGTTAGCGGCATGGTAAATAGCGGAAATACCTTGTCATAATGCATAGGGAATAGTCGCTGTGAAAGATCCATCAGCTTGGCATCTGCGCCAACAAAGATTCGCTTTTTGTTTTTCAGTACACCATTGAGAATGATATTGGAGGCTCTACTTGGGTGCATGCCGTTATTGCGAAAGAAATCTGCCATTTCTTCTTGGGTGGAGCCTATTCCAATAAGCTTACCCATCATTTCTTGCATTGGATTAACCGTGTCTTCACGGGTGTTCATTCTTGCATTAGTGACAATATTGGTTCCAATGTGCCCAGGATGTACGCAATGAATCTGTACTTTACTCTCTTTTAGTTCTTTTGCTAAGCACTCGGTAAAGCCACGAACCGCAAACTTTGCGACGTGATAAACCGATTGGTTGGGTACGGTAATCATGCCAAAAATTGAGGAAATATTGATTAGTGCAGCTTCGGGTCGCTTTTGTAAGTGCGGTAAAAATGCTCGAGTACCATTGATAACTCCATGGAGGTTTATGTTCATTACCCAGTCCCAATCGGTTTCAGACATGTCTTCAAAACTCGAGTCAACGGTAACCCCCGCGTTGTTAAAAACCATATCCACATGGCCATGTTGTTCTATGACTTGCGCCGGTAGGGCATCAATGGCCGCTTTATCAGCCACGTCTAGCACATGACTAGAGACATTCACCGGATAGACTTTGACCATCTGTTCAGTCTCTGCCAATGTCGTCTGATTAATTTCACAGATTGCCACGTCGGCACCAGCTTTTGCTAACAGCACCGCAAGGTAGCGGCCCATGCCTGATCCAGCCCCGGTAATAACGGCGACTTTTTTGGAGAATGATTTCATAAGTGTTGACCCTAATAGAGGCTGCTAGTTGATTTTGACAATTTCTACTTTATGAGATGGCACTTATGGTGTCAATATATGTTCTTGTTCATCTGAAATTGCGTGATCTGATGTTAGTTTGATAAAGCAACTCGCTACAGTCGGTGAGTTCCTGTGCTATTACATGCACCACTGCTCCATCTGTTTCAATGACCCCTTTAACCATTAATAGTTGAGCTTTAAGAAGAGCTTGACGGCAACGTTCTTGAACGCTTTTCCAGATAACGATATTGCTGTTACCTGTTTCGTCTTCTAAGGTTAGAAAAACTACCCCTGATGCGGTTCCAGGGCGTTGTTTGCCAGTGACTATGCCGGCCATACGAACAAATCTTTGATGCCCCATTTCAGCCAAGTCTCGGTGGCGCTTACATCGCTGAAAAAAAGGAAACTGCTCTCGTAAAATACTCATAGGGTGACGGCCTAGACTTAGGCCATTATTATTGTAATCGGCATAGACATCGTCACTTTCAGTGGGTGCTTCAAGTGTTATATTTGATTCAGTGCCTATGTTGTTTAGAAGAGGCGTTTCGTTATTAAAAGCCAATGTTTGCCAATGCGCTTGCCGGCGGTGATCAGTTATCGATTGCAGTGCGCCTGCACGACTTAACAGGCTTAAATCAGCTTTAGACAGCCCTGTGCGAATAGCCAAATCATTGAGTGTTGTGAAAGGCTTTTTGGTTTTGATAATACGCAGAGCTGACCTTTTGGAGAAACCTTTTATGATTCTAAGTCCTAATCTAATCATTGGTTTATCACTGTTTCTAATATCATCGTCACTCTCAAGACTATGATCCCAAAAACTATGGTTAACGTCGATAGGCCTAATTTTTATATTATGACGCTGAGCATCTTGTATTAGCTGAGATGGTGAGTAAAAGCCCATGGGTTGACTGTTCATGATTGCACAGCAAAAAGCAGCTGGGTAGTGACACTTTAACCAAGCAGATACATAGGCAAGCAGGGCAAAGCTAGCAGAATGTGACTCGGGAAAACCATAGACACCAAAACCTTGAATTTGACGAAAGAGACGCTGGGCAAAATCTAGGCTATAACCTTGTTTTAACATACCGTCGGTGAGCTTCTGCTCAAATTTGGACAGCTGATTGTTGCCGCCACCCTTGCTACTCCAGCTTGCCATGGCTCGGCGTAATTGATCTGCTTCTCCACCAGAAAAGCCGGCGGCAACCATCGCTAGGCGAATAACCTGCTCTTGGAACACTGGAATACCCAGGGTCCGCTCTAATACAGCTTTAATCTCAGGACTAGGATAGTTGGCTACTTCAAGTCCCTGCCGNCGTTTTAGATAGGGATGAACCATGCCACCTTGAATAGGACCAGGCCTAACNATGGCAATTTCGATGACTAGNTCGTAAAAACAGNGAGGCTTAAGGCGCGGCAGCATGGCCATTTGAGCACGAGACTCTATTTGAAATACTCCAACACTGTCAGCCTTGCAGAGCATGTCGTAGGTGGCGGTATCATCCTTAGGGATGCTTTGCATACTCAGTTGAACACCCTGTTGGTTTTGAATTAGATCAAAGCAACGGTGAATAGCGGTGAGCATACCCAATGCAAGAATATCTATTTTTAATAAACCCAGTGCCTCTATGTCGGTCTTATCCCATTGAATAACGGTTCGCTCAGGCATGCTGGCATTTTCGATAGGCACTAGTGTGCTGGTAGGACTGCGAGTGATTATAAATCCCCCTACATGCTGAGAGAGGTGGCGGGGGAAGCCCATGATTTCTTGAAGGAGTTGATAAAAATGGTCAACAAGACGTTTGTCTGTGCTACTGCTCCCAGATTCACTATTTTGTTCATTAAACTGTTTCTCTAAATCAGCGCGGCGATCCCACCAAGATAGAGACTGACTCAGCTGCTCTATAAACAAAGGGTCTAAGCCGAGAGCTTTTCCCACATCACGTACTGCACTTCGTGGTTTGTAGGTGATGACAGTGGCAGCTATAGCGGCACGTTCACGGCTATAGCGCTTGTAGATATATTGAATAACCTCTTCACGTCGCTCGTGTTCAAAGTCGACATCAATATCGGGAGGCTCGTTGCGCTCTTTTGAAATAAAACGCTCGAACAACAGTGAAATTTGATCAGGAGATACCTCGGTGATAAATAAACAGTAGCAAACCACGGAGTTGGCCGCTGAACCGCGCCCTTGGCAAAGAATATTACGACTGCGAGCAAAAGCGACAATGTCATGCACAGTTAAAAAATAGCTTTCATAACCAAGCTCTGCTATCACTTTTAACTCATAGTTAATTTGAGCAATAACGACTGCTGATGGCTGATCAGGCCAGCGCAGCTTAACACCTTCATCAACAAGGTATCGCAATTGTTCAGCAGGGGTTAAGTGGTCAGGCACAACCTCAGAGGGGTATTCATAGCGCAACTCTTCAAGTGAAAAGTGGCAGCGCTTAGCAATGACAATGGTTTCGGCTAGTAATGCAGGAGGGTAAAGTTTTTTAAGGTAAGAAAGGCTGCGTAGACGCCGTTCAGCATTGGCAAAGCGCCTTTTACCTAACTCCATAACAGAGCAATTGTGGTGTATGGCAGTGAGAGTATCCTGAAGATTTTGACGTTCCTTAACATGCATATGAACATCACCACAGGCAACCATTGGTATCTCCCACATAGCTGCTAGGTTACGAAAATAGTAATACTGAGTAGATTCATTACCATCGAGTAAGTGTTCAATACCTAGCCATAGTCGACCACTAAACCAAGTGCTGAGTTGTTGCCCAATAGCATTGTCAGTTTCAGAGTTACCACAGGGTATCCAAATGACTAGAGCATTGTTCAAATTACACTCTAGGTCTTGCCACTCTAGGTGGTATTCACCTTTTTTACTGCGTCTTCTAGCCAGTGTAATTAATCCTGATAATTCAGAGTAAGATTGACGGTTTGTTACTAAGGCTATGATTTTATGGCCATCAATTTGAAACTCACTACCAATAATCAATGGTAGCCTGCAATCTAGTGCAGCTACATGGGCTTTAACTACACCTGCTAAAGAGCACTCGTCGGTAATCGCAAGTGCTTGATAATCTAGTGATGACGCCGTATTAACCAATTCTTGCGGGTGAGATGCCCCACGTAAAAAGGTAAAGTTACTCACGCAATGAAGTTCTGCATATTGCATAAT
>NYWV01000063.1 GCA_002685195.1 Porticoccaceae bacterium | reverse complement strand
AATTGACACCTTTGCATTTTTACAAACGTGCTCTAAGGCCTTGGCAACCGAATGAAGATTACCCATACCATAGTCAACAACAGCAATGTGATTAACAGACTGACTCATGGACGATTCAACCATCTGTAGTGTAGTGAATGNCTTTCAATAAAAGNCTTATAAGCTACCCTTAGTTGAGGGTAGCACGCCGGCCATACGGTCATCCGCACTGGCCGCCATGCGTAGCGCACGTCCAAAGGCTTTGAATATAGTTTCAACCTGGTGATGCGCATTGGCACCCCGTAAGTTATCAATATGCAGAGTTACAAGGGCATGATTTACAAAACCCTGAAAGAACTCTCGGGTAAGATCAACATCAAAATCACCAACCTGCCCTCGCACAAATTCTGCACGCATAAACAATCCCGGACGGCCAGAAAAATCTAGCACGACTCTTGATAAAGCTTCATCCAATGGAACATAGGACTGTCCATAGCGAGTTAACCCTTTCTTGTCACCAATAGCTTCCGCGATNGCCATACCTAGGGTAATACCAATATCTTCAACTGTGTGATGATCATCAATGTGCGTGTCCCCTGCCGCTTGAATATCAAGATCGATCAATCCATGACGNGCAATTTGATCCAACATNTGGTTCAAAAANGGAACNGGTGTATCAAGGTTCGCTTTACCGGTACCGTCCAAGTTTACCGATATGGTAATCTGCGATTCCAGTGTATTGCGNGTGACTGTAGCTGTTCGCTCGGCCATCAGAGGCTCCAACATATTCAGAGGATGGGCATTATACCTGAAAATACTTGGGTTTTTTAATTCAATATTAAGCCATTGGAGTTATAGAATACGCTCTCAAAGGGACAGATTTATTCTCTTGAGTTACCATACCGAATTATCTAACTAAATAGATTAAATCAATAGCATACGGAGCCTGAAATTGCCCAAAATAAGTAAATGGTTACTGTCTATCGTGGCATCACTCTTGGTGTTTGCCTNAATTGCGGTAATTGTTATCACAAGTTTCATNGATCCTAATGATTACAAGAGCGACATAGAGGNTGTGGCTAACGAAAATAGTATCCNATTNTCGATTGANGGTGATATAACATGGCAGTTTTTNCCTCGNTTGGGCATANCAATCGAGCAAGTCAGTTTCGCTGATGACTATTTTCATTCAGGTAGTGTAGGCCAAATGATTGTCACTGCTGACTGGCTGCTCCTGTTAAATGGCAAGATTGATCTTGCAAACATACCTGTAGATTCAGTAACAATCAGTCAAGGGACTTTCCGTTATGCTAACCCCGACTTGTTGCCCATCCAACTGGATGACGTAGCCTTATCGGTTGATAACTTCTCTCTTAGCGGAAGTGATTTTGATTTTTCTGCCTCAGCGGAAGTTCTTAATGGTCTGCCTCTGGCTATCAACACAACTCTTGCTATAAAAGTTAAAGATCAAAAAATCACGCACGTCAAAGCGACAGGCCTAAGACTCCAAGCAGACCAAATTATCGTCACTGGCAATGTAGATGCTGATTTGGAGGCCTTAGAGATTGTGGGTAATCTTTCAAGTCCCTCAATTAATGTGATGAACCAAATTAAAACCATACAACAACGCCTACCCATCTTCAGCATACCAACAATGTCAAATGCTAATGCTCTGACAGATGTGCGCTTTAATAGTGAATTCAGCGTTAACCCTTGGGGTTACTCAAACTATGTCCACGAAATTTTNATCGACCAACAGCGCTTTGATGCAACCATTGAGGCCGATCAATCCACNGGNNNAATGAANGCTCTGATTTCTGGCGATCAGTTTAAACTCAGTGANTATCTGCCCGANAGTGGATCCTCAACCAACCCNGCAAATTCNGGCGCAATCTTTGCACCACTNGCATTGCCATTTATCTTTTGGCAGGGCCAAAGTCAGATCGAACTCACNATTAATGANATTGTNTTAGACACATTTTCGCTATCTAATCTTTATGGCAACCTTTCCGGCTTAGATAATTTTCTGCAATTGACATCATTTAATGCAGATCTTCTCGGGGGACAATTAAATGCCACGGCTCGAGTCGACTTAAGAGATAGATCACCCTCTTTTAGCTTACAAACTTCCATAGATTCAGTTGACCTGAACAAAGCTTTTAGTGCCCTTGCAGATCTTACGGATGTCAGCGGGCAGCTCACAGGAAATATAACCATGAGTGGCACTGGCCAAAATATCACCGCCATTCAGCAGTCACTCTCCGGGTCTGGACGATTTACTGTATTAGACCCCTCCTATGAGACAATGAATCTCGAGCAGACTGTTTGTCAGGCCGCCGCACTTATGGGTGGCTCTTCCAGTAATTTAAGTGCACTGCCCACAGGAACCAACTTGGAAACACTCACCAGCAACCTTAGTATCTCTAATGGGCGAATTTCGGTGAATGACATAACAACTGCATTGGGTAATCTTAATCTTGCAGGTAAGGGCTATGTTCAAATGCTTGAACAGCGCTACCGTTTCGATGTAAACGCTCTAATTGCCGGTTCAAAAACTAGCTCTCTGGGTTGCAGCATTAATAAACGTCTTCAAAACCGCACTATTCCCTTTATCTGTACTGGGCGTTTTGATGGCGATGCCTCCCAGCCACCAAGTTGCGTGCCCGACCAAAGCGCCACTAAAGATTTACTCAAAAATACCCTGATAGAAAAAATTGGTGAGAAGTATCTGGGCAACACTAGCGCTCTAAAAAATATATTTGGTAAGCAGTAACCGGTGGCTGTCTCGTCACACACTATGGTCCCATCAGGATTTCAAAAAGCGATCCTAGACTGGTTTGATGAGCACGGACGCACCAATCTGCCCTGGCAACAAGACATAACTCCATACAGAGTTTGGGTGTCTGAAATTATGCTACAGCAGACTCAAGTGAGCACTGTAATACCTTACTATCTTCGTTTTATGGAAAGTTTTCCCACTGTTCAAACGCTTGCCGAGGCTACTGCTGACGATGTATTACACCATTGGACGGGGCTTGGGTACTACGCCCGGGCTCGCAACTTGCATAGAAGTGCACAAAGGGTCAGTCGCGAATTAGATGGCAAATTTCCATCTAGTGTTGAAGATCTTTGCGAATTACCCGGCATTGGTCGCTCCACTGCTGGCGCCATTAGCGCCATTGCCTTTAAAGATCGGGCGGCTATCTTAGATGGTAATGTGAAACGTGTATTAGCCCGCTTCTCAGCCACTGAGGGTTGGCCGGGTAAAGCAGAAGTCCTATCAAGATTATGGGCTCTAGCTGAAGATTACACACCCAAGCATCGCATTGCTGACTACACTCAGGCCATCATGGATCTTGGTGCCACCGTCTGCACTAGATCCTCCCCAAACTGCATTGAATGCCCACTAAGTAGTAACTGTGAGGCCTATCATCAAGGCAATATGCTCAAGTATCCGGGTAAAAAACCAAAAAAGACGATTCCAGTAAGAACCTGCTGTTTTCTGATAATTAAAAATAAAGCAGGAGAATTGATGTTAGAGCAAAACCCTCCCAGTGGACTATGGGGGGGGTTATGGGTGCTGCCCCAGTGTGAAAACATTGATCAAATTACAGAGGCTTGCCACACACTTGGTGTTAGCCCTGCAGAGCAAACTCCAATGCCAATTAAGCGTCATACTTTTAGTCATTTCCATCTTGACTATCAACCCGTTGAGATAACAATCTCAACCAGTGTGCATAATGCATTAAAGGTTGCAGAGGGCCGCAATCAGTTGTGGTATAACCTTAAAAATCCTCTATCATTAGGTATGCCCGCACCAATCAAAGCTCTACTTGATAGCGCCGCAAATAAAGAACACTAAAAGACTACTTAAAGAGGTTAACGATGGCTCGTAAAGTCATGTGTCGGAAACTGCAGAAAGAACTTCCCGGATTGGATATGGCACCCTTTCCTGGCCCTACCGGTGAAGAGATATTCAATAACATCTCCAAGGAAGCATGGGGACAATGGATGACTCATCAAACAACATTAATCAATGAATTGCGTCTCAATATGATGGACGTTTCGGCGCGAACCTATCTCTCTGAGCAGCGTGAAAAGTTCTTTAATGGCGAAGAAGTCGATCAAGCGGAAGGATACGTCCCACCAACCGAATAATTCCTTGACGAGACGCAGATCAAACGCTTTAATACGCGCCTCTCGCACAAGTGCAAGAATTGCTAGAAAGCCCAGATAGCTCAGTTGGTAGAGCAAAGGATTGAAAATCCTTGTGTCCCTGGTTCGATTCCAGGTCTGGGCACCATTTACTTCTTCGCATTTAGGGCAAGTTCCAACTCTTTTCCTGTGTTCAGATGATGATCAAGCCCTATTTGGTAATCACCTTCCTCTAAAAGCTGGTTTTATAACCAACTATAAGGGACCAATCACTTTCCATTTGTAATCCACGTTTGTTGTCTCGTACAGGTAACACTACCTCTAGCCCGATTTTATTGTGGTCCGCTCCAAAAATATCCAAAGCTACGTTAACGCCTACAGCAAAGTCGAGACTCTGCCCACCATAGTTGTATGGATTAGCGGTCTGGACTGGCGCCATAATACTTTGATCTCTGCCATCAATTTGCTTCTGAGATTTATAGTGCAGTCGCGCTGAAAATGACAAATCGTGATTGTAGTCCCTCTGTACCCATGTATTGAGGTCCCACTGATCTCCAAATGTCCAATCTTGATCAGCTATGGTCTTATTAAACAGCAGTTGGCTGCCCAGCTCATAGTCACCCAATTTAGAAACGTTAGTCACCCCTAGAGACAGCCTACTAGCGCGATCACTGACTTGCATGCCATAGGGTAGAGTCATGGTAGCCCGCGTATTCATGGGTGTTAAAACCGCACCATCAACATCATTATCACCAACCCCTTTAGCTAAACCCAAATGCAGGTGAGCTCGATGCTTTGGTGTTTTATATAACTTGTAGAGTGCGGTGATTGAAACATGAGAAAGGTCTGAAGAGGATGTATCGAAGGATCCTAGATAGTTGCGCCCCATCATGCCTTGATAGGTATCGAGTTCCATATTTTTATCGCTGTACATGGCCATTCCCATCAGTGTCACTTCGCTAGAGGGGGCATACATAGCGCCAATCATGAGCATATTCATTGTCATATCTTGAGGAACTACACTTAATTTCATTGGCATGTTAGGGGCTGAAGCGTATGGATTAGTTTCCTGTAAAACATGTGCATCGGAGATACTGTCTCCGTCTAATTGATTGCCCTCCATGACCATGTGATGCAGGCGAGCAGAGAACATCCACTTACCCTCCATTACCAAATGGTCACCCATAATTCCCACTGGGGCATTATGGCGAGGCATCATTGTCATCTCCATGGAATTCGCCTCAGAGGCAAGGAGTAAAGTAATATTAAGAAAGAGACCTAAATAGGTTAATTTTTGACGCATTAAATATCCTTACATTCATTCAGTGATGAATGGTTTCTAATTTAATTAACGAGTAAAGGGACATCACCAAATAGCGTACCGCTTAAAACTTGATTAAGAAATTTTATTTTGACTAAAATCAAAAGACTTAAAATAAGGAGGGGCAAGCCCCTCCTTAGCACAAATAACACTTCTTATTAAAAAGAGTATCTGACGCCTACGTTATAAGAAGTTGGGCTTCCAGGAGTAGTCCACCATTTATGATAAGAACTGACGTAATGTTTCTCATCAAAAAGATTGTCGATGTTCATTGTTAACTTTGTCTTATCATTTAATTGATAAGAGCCAAACACGTTGAACAAGGTGTACTCTGGTAACCTATACGATGGGTCAATGGTTTCGCCCAAACGATCATCGACATAATTCATGGTGAATCCTAGCGTAGCATCTGCACCATTAAAGTCGAAGTCCTTCGACAACATTAAATTAGCACTATTTTTTGGCACGTTAACCAACTCGCTTCCAGCGGGAAGAAAAACCCACCAATCAAAGTTCCATAACTCAGATGTAGTGCCTGCGTCGACATAGGCATAGGAAAACACCATGTCTACTGTATCAGACAATTCACCCGCGATATCGATTTCCAATCCTTCGCTTTCTGCCGAACCTATTTGCGCACTCTCACCAGCATTGACTGGATCAGCTGTTAAAATGTTAGATTTCTCCATTTTAAACAAAGCAATGGTCGTATTTAAACGACCGTCTAAAGAAGAAAACTTTACGCCCACTTCATAGGATTTACTCTCTTCAGGATCAAAATTATTACCATTGACATCTGCACCGCTATTTGGACGAAAGCCCTCAGCATAGCTAGCATAAACCGACACATCATCTGATGGCTCATACGTTAAACCAAAACGCGGACTAACTGCAGTTTCCTCTGACTTACTCTTCGAATCAGAAAGACGATTGGTGACTTCTTGACTAAAATCATCAAAGCGCAAGCCTACCAACATTTTCCATTGATCAGATAAATCGATCTGATCCTGAAAGTAAATACCAAGAGCATCTTGGGTTTCTAAACGATCGGTATTTGGCCCTAGCACCTGATCTTGAGCTTGACCGTAAACGGGGTTGTTGACGTCAACAAAATAGGTCGAGGTGGGCCAAGCATCACGCCAGCGCAGTTGCACAACGTCAAGCTCATAATCATAAGCGTCCATACCTGCTAGGAAGTGGTGTTCCATTGAACCTGTCTCAAACGTTCCTGTTAATTCAATACGACCAGATAAGTCAGTTGCATCATAGTCACGCCCGCGACGTTGTCGATTAACAAACTCATTGGGGCCCACTCCGTTAGTTTCCTGTATAGATTCTCTAGTCAGAATTTGACGGCTACCAGAAAGCTCCGTTTCACTGGACAAACCCTCAAATGAAGAGCCTCGATAGCCCAAACCTGCTAGTACTGTCCAACCACTGTCTAACTCGTGCTGCAAAAGAAACTGATGGCCCGTCGCTTTAATAGTCATAGGTCCATCTTGAGGCTCACCGTAAAAGGTTTCCACATCAACGACTTTTGGATCTAGATCAATCGCGACAATGCCTCGATCAAAAGGTGTCTTCTGATTTAAAATTTCCAACTCGTAATTGAGCGATGTTTTATCAGATAGTAAAAATAGTAAAGACGGCGTTAAATCTAATTTTTCTGTATCAATAGTATCCCGAAAACTGCCAGCATCTTTGTAGGCACCATTAATTCGGAAAGCAACAGAATCACTCAACTCATTTGTATAATCAGCCTCAACACGACGAGTGCTATAATTACCAACACTGGCTTTAACATAACCTTCTCGCTCGAACTGTGGTTTTTTCGTCACTACATTGATTGTTCCACCGGGTTCACCGCGGCCATATAGGGCAGAACCAGGCCCTTTTAATATTTCAATTGTTTCAATATTGGAGGTATCTCTGTTACCGCTGTATCCACGACCACCACTAAAACCGTTGATCAGGTATCCAGAGGGGAGATTTTCATCTCCAGCGAAACCTCGAATAGCAAAGCTATCCCAAAGACCACCAAAGCCATTTTGCCTTGCAACCCCTCCAGCCATATCTAGAGCATTTTGAAAATTCACCTTACCTAGTTGATTTAGCATGTCACCAGAGATGACTTGCACTTGCTGTGGCAGTGACTCCAGTGGCACATCTCCTCGATAGGGCTGCTTTTGGCTGAAAATTATAACTTCTTCAATAGACGATTCTGCCTCTTCGAAATCTGATTGCGCGTAAAGCATAGGTGCCGCAAGCAAACATATTGTCGCTGGTAAAACTGATCTAATAAAGTGAGTAGTGTTTTTCACTTTGACTCCCCTCTTTCATGGTTAAGTTAAGTTAAGTTAAGTTAAAGATTCTCATCGATTGCACTGTGGGTTTGTTTGATCAATTGCCGACAAATCGTGTAAACCTAATCA
>NYWV01000009.1 GCA_002685195.1 Porticoccaceae bacterium | reverse complement strand
TGTTGAAGTATGCCCAGTTCAGATTCATGGCACCATCTAATAGAGTATGCTTTCCGCCGATTTCATAAGATGCTGCGGTTTCATCATCGTACTCAAAACCAATCCCAGGAATTGTTCTCTGAGGGCCTTCTGCTGTAAATAATGGATCTTGATCATCTACCGCATTAAAGCCACCAGTTTTGAAGCCCTCTGAATAGCTGAAGTAAAACTTACTGTCCTCAGATCGAGTCCACTGCAAGTTCATGGCTGGGATCAACTGGTTGGTTGAGCGCTGCTCATCAAACTCATGCTCATAGGAGGCAAAGAACGAACCCATCAGGCCTGCTAGTAAAGGACTGTAATTAGGCGTCGTCATGCCGGTTGAGTTAGTCACTATCTGCATCTCTGCATGAGCTCGTTTCTCTTCCTCGGTATATCGCACACCGGCTGTTAGAGAAAGGGAGTCACTCAGGTTTAAAGTTCCCTGTAAGAATACAGCCCGTGAGTTAGTGTTTTGCTTCCAGTTAGAAAGCCGGCCTACCTGCTGCCACTTGGTTACACCTTCAACACCTGGATACAGTCTATAGTCCACACAAGTAGGGGCGCCAACAGCACAACCCGTAGCGTCATAAAGACCCTGAAGAGTTAAACCTGTGTTGCCTGCTGGTGTGGTGGCGTTTACACCAGCGACCTGAGCTGGTGAGAAGGCTAAGAAGGTATCAAGACCAATAATAGCTGGCATAATGTGAGGGATACCAAAGGTTCCGTCAACAGTGACCAAGCGATCAATCTCTTGTTCCTGCTTGTCTAAGTAAACGCCGCCTACCCATGAGAACTTACCATCAGTGGGAGAGCTAATACGAAACTCTTGGCTGTTGTGGTCATAGTCAGAAATGTCACTTCGACCAATGAATCGTAAAGGTAAAAAGTCAGCATCAATACCATCTTGATAGGAGTAACGACCTCGACCAGCAACAACATTCAGTGTATAGCCATTGGGTAGTTCCATCTCAATATTTATCGAGCTGTCCGCTGTTTCAGTATCTGTTCCTTCTGGTCTTTCTCCACCACTTTCACAGATTGGAGAGCTCATACCCATATAACTTTCTAGAGCACAACCGCCAAATGAGCGCATATCTCGAAAACCATCTCTTGGTTGCGAATTTATGTAAGCCGCATAAGAGGGGAAAACTGCGCCCATGGTGCCGTACATTAGAGCATTAGATGCCGGAATGTTAGGCAAAGGACTAAACAGCGTTACCAGAGGATTCGCACCTAGGCGGATGTACTCGCTCTCCGAATGCTTGAATTCAACTGATGTGTTATCTGTTGGCTCCCATAGCACACTGGCTCGCCACATTTCCTCGTCAGTTGTAGGCCCTAAGGAAACTTCAGTGTCTGGATAAGTATTATCCAAATGACCGTCACCTTCTCGGTCTTTATAGGCAATTCGCCACGCCAGTGAGTCTGTTAAGGACCCAGTCAAGTGGCCTTCAACGACTTGGCCACCATAAGACTCTTTACTAATAGCGATTTTACCGCCAGTCTCTTGGCCGATCTGAGGTGTGGCTGAAGTAATGTTGATCGCCCCTGCTAGAGTGTTCTTACCAAATAAAATACCCTGCGGACCTCTCAAGACTTCAACTTGTTGTAAATCAAATAATCCAGTTCTAACTTGACGACTTTTTCCGTAGTGAATGCCGTCAACGTAGATACCAACAGATTGCTCAAATGACTGGTTAGCACCGATGCCAACACCACGCATACCGATAATGGTATTTACAGCATTCTCAGTGATGGATAGGTTAGGTACATAGGCTGTTAGTTCTTGAAAGCTGTTTATCCCAACTTCTTCAATTTTTTCACCAGACAGAGCTGTCATCGAAATTGGAACATCTTGTAGACTTTCAGCTCGTTTTTGAGCTGTAACGATAATTTCTTCAAGTTCCGCCGCATAGGTGTTGCCGAAGAAAGCGGTGATGGCTATTGCCAATAAACCGCGAGTGCGAAGTGATTTCATTTTAATAGACCCCTTTTAGATAGATGAATGACTTATTTTTGATGCCTTTACATGCCTTAAAAATAGAAAGTCACCCTTAAGATAGCCCGATACGCGATACAACACAGCATAAGATTTACTCGCTAAAACATAGTTTTTAGCCGAATTTTCAAGCTTAAAGTCATTGATTTATATGAGAATTATTGAATTTTGATGTTTTTGTGTACAAGGCTCTTTGTCAACGGGTCTACTATATAAGTGTCGTTGCGATTTAGTATGGTATTTACTTCAAACTACATGCCATTGACTTTGATAGTTTTAGTTTGAATTTATGGGTTTGCGATAGTGAATTGTAGAATTATTCTTCAGGACCTGAAAAGCTGAAAAACTATGTTATTTGCATGCACCCTTAAGAAATAACCGCCTGTAAGAACCAGAAATAGACTTGATAGGGTTCAGTTGTCTGAGGAGGTTATTAGAGATCGGTGTAACATGTTTTTAATTTTCAAGCCTAGATCACGCGCGCGGATGCACTTGTATTATTCCTCACCCCTGTTACGGTACTGCCAATAAAAGAGAAAGCTACAATGAACAATGTCTCAAAAAGTGGGTCGGGTAAAGAAATAGGTTTCTGGCGCGGTTGGTCTATCGCTGTGGGCTGTGCTATTGGGTCTGGGATCTTTATGATGCCAACACTACTGGCTCCCTATGGCATGCTTGGTTTGGCTGGTTGGTTGACCGCTGGAGCCGGTACATTGCTAGTGGCTCTGTGTTTGTCCAGACTTGTGAAGCGAGTACCTAAACTCGGGGGCCCTTACGCTTATGTTCAAGCAGGGCTTGGCAACTTCGCTGGATTTTTGATTGCCTGGACATATTGGATCTCCTGTATTGCTGCAGCCTCGGGCATTGCGGTTGCCTTTGTGGGGTATCTGGGAGTCTTTTTGCCATCGATAACAGAATCTTCGGTACTCAGCCTTTTAGTTGCTCTGGCATTGATATGGTCAGTAGTGGGTCTAAATATTCGCAGTATCGAAAGCAGTGGCACATTCCAGGTTGTCACAACATTTCTAAAAATATTGCCCTTGATATTTATTATTGTGTTGGGCTTTTCCAACATGCAACCTGAGATTTTACCGCCTGTAAACCCCACTGATCTGCATCCTGTGGCACTGTTAGCGACCGTAACAACCTTAGTAATGTGGTCTTTTATCGGAATTGAGACNGCTACGGTTCCTGCAGATAATATTGTTGAACCAGAAAAAACTATNCCACGCATACTCATTGCATCGGTTTTAACCGTGCTAGTTATTTATTTTTTGGTGAGCTTGGCCATCGCNCTCATTGTGCCAGCNNACGANCTNNTGGGTTCAACTGCGCCTTTTGCATTAGCGGCAACAAAGGTAATGGGGCCAGTTGGTGGGGCAATTATAACGATTGGAGCCCTTATCTCGACTCTAGGTTCTCTTAATGCAAATACACTAACAGCAGGGCAGGTACCTTTGGCGGCGGCTAAGGATCATTTGCTCCCGGTTAAATTTCTGACTTTAAGTTCAACAGGTACTCCAATATTCTCTTTTCTTGTGTCTGGCGGATTTATGTCCCTTTTGTTATTACTTAATTACACCAAGGGTCTAGTTGCAGCATTCACTTTTATGGCGATGTTATCAACATTGTCTACGTTGATGGCCTACGCATTCTCAGCAGTCTCTGAGTTCTACTTTTTGAAGAGAGATCAGCCAGGCCCGGCGCGAAATCGAGCAATTNTTCTCTCGGTTGCAGCCTTCCTGTATTCCTTTTTTGCTATTTGGGGTGCAGGGGTAGAAGTTGTATTTTATTCCTTCATGCTAATTATCATTGGCATGCCTTTTTACGCACTCGTTCGAGAAGACGCTAGAGACCTATAGTATGAANCAATTCAATGAATATTCCGCCATAGCGCAGGTTGCTGTGCGCAACACTGAAAATGCTTTTATTAATCAGCAAAAACTAAGAGACGAATGGAAANCTCTTCGTTTCCATGACATGCCAGATATTGATGAAGCTCATAACGAGTATGATCAGTTCAGACGTGTTTTACAGAAGTCTGGTGCAGACATTATTGATCTTCCGAGAGATGAAACCCTGACCATTGACAGCATTTATACTCGAGACAGTATTTTGATCAGCCCAAAAGGGTTAATACTATGTAACATGGGCCGAGCCACTCGGACTCCTGAGGCAAGATCTAATGCTGAAGTTTATAAGTCTTTTGGTCATCAAGTTGCTGGTGAAATTGTTGCTCCTGGAACGTTGGAGGGTGGTGATTTTATTTGGCTTGATGAANATCATGCGGCCGTTGGTCTTGGTCCGAGGACAAACAAAGAGGGGATTGCTCAGTTGCAGGCTATTTTGGGTGAAGAGGTAGATTTACATATCGTTGATTTGCCGGCTCCAGAACACCCTGATGATGTGCTGCACCTTATGTCGATTATTTCTCCTCTGGATAAAGATTTAGCATTGATCTATCGCACGTTGATGCCCACTCAATTTATTGAGTGGCTCGAGCAATTGGGCATAGCCTTTGTTGATGTGCCAGAGGCTGAGTATCTGCCAATGGGTTGCAATGTTCTCGCACTGGGGCCGAGACAAGTATTGATGTTAGAAAACTTACCTGGTGTCAAGAGTGGGTTAGAGGTTGCAGGCTGTTCTGTGACAACCTACAAAGGGTTAGAGATCAGTCGCAAAGGCGAAGGCGGACCCACCTGTTTGACTCGTCCTTTAGTGCGAGGGTAATCAGGCTCCATCAAACCCTGCTTAAGCGTCTCGACCGCACTCAGTGCGGCGTGTATATTTGTCTTATTAACCCAACGATTAAAAATCATGCAGAGATACTTTAGAAAATTTACGATGATGATCATTCTGCTGCTGGCCGCGGGATCTTGTGCCGAGCAATCTAAAGAAACCCGAGTATTGGCAGATTGGTCATCCCCTGCNGGACAAAATTCTGTTTCACCTAACTTAAGTCTGGATCTCAGTGGATCTCCAATATTGAGTTGGATGAAAGTTGGAGAGAATACTGTTGCTCTTGAGTACTCGCGCTGGGAGGGTAGTCGTTGGTCGAGTCCAGTTACTGTGGCGAAAGGTGATAATTGGTTGGTTAATCGCGCTGATTTCCCGTCAGTTGTGCAGTTAACTGAATCGCTATGGGCTTCGCATTGGCTGGTCATGACAGACCCTGCTATATTTGCGTACGATGTTGTTATAAGCCTATCAACAGATGGTGGAGTTACTTGGGATGCTCCACTGACGCCACATACAGATGGAACTTTCAGTGAGCATGGCTTCGTTAGTTTCTTTGTCAATGGAGATGACGTTGGCGCAGTCTGGCTCGATGGGCGAGAAATGGTTGCAACTCATGGTCTATCAATGTCAGCTGACGGCGCACATGGTAGCGCTGGTGGCATGACGCTTCGCTCGACGCAGATTAAAAGCGATGGAACCCTGACCCAAGACCAAGTTGTTGATGGTTTGGTGTGTGATTGTTGTCAGACGGATATAGCTCAGTCTGATCAGGGTCCTGTGTTGGTTTTTCGCAATCGAACCAAAGATGAATACCGAGATATTTATTTCTCACGCATGATTGAAGGGCAGTGGAGTGAACCCAAACCAGTATCTGTGGACGGATGGAAGATTGCTGGATGTCCGGTCAATGGTCCATCTGTAGCGACAAATGATGAGGCGACAGCTGTTGCTTGGTATACCCAAGCCGAGGGTTATGGTGAGGTTAAATTGTCTGTTTCTGGAGCTGGTGTTGACTCATTCTCTGATCCATTAGTTGTTGATGAAGGGGATTCTGTTTTAGGACAAGTAGGGCTGGCTGCAACNTCTAATGGCGGATTTCTGGTGAGTTGGATGACCTTCTCAGAGGGCACTNCGGGTCAACTGAATCTTNGATATGTTGATAGAGAAGGCGTGGCTAGTTCAGTCTTTGAGGCTACCAAAATCACCATGACACGCAGAGCAGGTCTGCCTCAGATGGTCCTCTTTGATAATTTGGCCGTAATGTCTTGGACTGGGGGTGGTGATACTAATAAGGCTGTTGAGGTGGCTACGACCCAGTTTGATACCCTTTAAACATATGTCTAATTTTTAAATGTATAGGAGCATTCGTTGACTTCACAGCCCTCCCTATCTAGATGGCGACAATCAGCAATCATCGTCTTCACACTCTTTTTATCACTTGCATCCCAATCATGCAGTGTTGCGGAAACCTTTAGTAACTCTGACCCAGCTGCTGCTCCCAAGTCGTTTTCGGAGTTTATCAAATGGCGAATGACCAAAGATTCTCCCCCTGAAAGAGTTTCTATTGAACTTTCTAATGATTGGGAAAAACTAAAACCTGACTCTGCCAACTATGCTGTTTGGATTGGTCATGCTACTTATTTGATCAATAATGGTGATTTAACGATTCTCACTGATCCTATTTTTTCGGAGCGGGCTTCCCCTGTTGGGTGGGCTGGTCCGGAGCGGCTCATTCCTCCTGCCATACCCATAGAGCGTCTACCTCACATCGATGCAGTAGTTATTAGTCATAATCACTATGACCACCTAGATCTGCCCAGCCTTAAAGCATTGCAGTTGACCAACCCAAATCTTGTTATTTTGGTTCCNCANGGGGACAAAGATTTGCTGGNNGGGGNGGGNTTAGACAATGTTACCGAGTTTAGATGGTGGCAAACNAAGCGTATTAAGCAAACNGACTTTACTTTCACTCCTGTNCAGCATTGGTCCGGGCGNGGNATTACNGGNAGAAATAGTAGCTGGTGGGGAGGATGGTATATGGAGAGTCCAAACTTATCCCTTTACCATGCAGGCGATACGGGTTACTCAAAAGACTTTTTGGATACCAGGCAGCGCTTGGGTGCCCCTGATTTTGCCTTCGTACCCATCGGTGCGTACAAGCCAAGATGGTTCATGAAGAATCAACATGTTGACCCTGCGGAAGCGATACAGGTAGCATTAGATTTACAGGCTTCAAAGTCATTTGGTATGCATTGGGGTACTTTTATTCTAACCGATGAAGCTATCGAGGAGCCCAGAGCTGTTCTGCTCCAAGAGCTTGAAAAACGAAACTTAGCCAATGACTTTCTTGTCGCACCAACACCTGGGGCTATAATCCCATTGACGAACTAAAAGAGAGTTAAACCTCATGCCTACCGAGCTTGTTTCTGGATACTGCGATTCTAAATTTGAGAAAGTTGCCGAAGTCTTCAATCGGTCATTCGAGTCTGAATTTGAGGTGGGTGCTTCGTTTGCTGTAGAGATTGAAGGTGAAATGGTGATTAACTTATGGGGTGGTCATCAAGATGCACAGAGATCACAGGCGTGGCAGGAGAATACTCTGGTTAATGTATTTTCTGTCACCAAAGGAGTCACTGCCATTTGTGCGGCACGATTGATTGAACAGGGCCGTTTGGATCTTGTGCAAAAAGTATCTCATTACTGGCCAGAGTATGGTTGCAATGGTAAAGAAAATACGACTGTTCTTGATCTACTGTGTCACAGAGCTGGCATGTTTGGTTTTCAGAACGGGGTTCCACTTAATCAATGGACTGATTGGCATCAATTTACTGGCCTGCTTGGCGCTCAACAGCCTTTTGCTGAACCCAATTCAATGCAGGGTTATCATGCCTTAACCTTTGGTTGGTTGGTGGGAGAGCTTATTAGACGTGTCGATGGACGGTCAGTTGGTCAGTACTTTAAAGAGGAACTGGCAGAACCCCTAGGATTGGATTTTGTAATCGGCATGGGTGACAAAGACATAGCGAGATGCGCAGATATGTTGATGCTCGGTAAGCTACCGACTATCGATCAATTTAAGGCACTTAGGTTCGTGCCTGACCTCTTGTTGTCCAAAGCGTTGAAGGACATGAAGCTAGCAGTTGTTAAAGATTTTAATTCAGTGGCTTTTGACCCTAATGCCATCAATGATCCTGATGTTTCTAATACCAGAGAATGGAGAAGCGCAGAGATACCCGCTGCAAACGGACACGGGGTGGCGGCAAGTTTAGCAAAGCTATACGGAATTTTGAGTAATGGCGGTAGCAGGAATGGTATTGAGGTTTTGAAGGCTGAAACAGTAGAGTTACTTCGTAAAGTCCATTCTCATGGTCCTGATCTAGTGCTTTTTGGTTTGCCTTATCGGTTTGGGTTGGGTCATATGGTCAATGCACCCTTTACTCCAATAGGCCTAAACAAAAGCACCAGTATGTTTGGACATACTGGTATTGGAGGAGCAGTTGTTTTTGGGGANATGGANAAAAAGGTTGGTTTTTCTTACTTTAATAATCAACAACACAAGGACTTAAAACTCTACGAAACGTCCAATAAATTAGCCAAAACACTTTATTCTCTGCTCTAGATTCTTATTCTTTAAACCATGCAATTTAAAGACGATTTTTAGCNAGAACANCTTCAAGNTGAGAGAGNGCACCTTCCATGCTCTCTTTGACAAANGCTTCCAATTCAATGGGTTCAATGATTGCTTCCCACGCTAACAATGAATGCTGCCCNTCNNNTAGAATTTCCATCTTGGCGTGATGGGACGTTAGAGCTCCAGGGGATTCAAAGCACGAATATTCAATTCGTCTTGCACTATTGTCATGCAGCAGGATTCTTTCTTTAATTGCTCCAGCGCCCGGTAAAATCAGAGACCTTACTTCTCCATCGAAGTCACAGCTTTTTACGCCAGGCACCCAGTCAACCCGATCCGGCTTGCCGAGGACAGCCCATACTTCCTCAGCTGAGAAATGAAGACTGTGGTTAAACTTAATAGTGATAATAAACCCTCTCTTTTGTTTCTAACGCAAGCCTAAGTTTAAAGAGTCCTTGACTTGAATAAAAGTGTGTAACGCGCTTTGGTACATTTAATTAAAGTTTACATTCGAGTGTAATCCAAAACCATACTCTTAAATACGACTAATAAGACAAGTTGTTATAGAAACCCTTTGCGGACACCACGCCAGATGATTCGGCAGAAAAGCAAAAGTGCCAATAATTGCTGCGAAATGCATGAATTTAATTCATGTTATGATGAGATTTCATCAGTAATCATTTCTTGCGAGGAATATGGTTTTATGGTTTTATGGTCTTAACGTTAAGGATAAAAGATCTGAAATCGGCCGAACGCATTGCAGGGACTTTTTTATGAGAGCTTTCACTCGCGAGTTTACCATCCAGCCACTAAGACGCGCTATTGCACTGGCTACAATATCATCTTTGGGAACCTTTAATGCTTTATCTCAAGAGAGCATTGAGGAACCTGTGAACGAATCAGTTCGTCTTGAAGAGATCATTGTCACGGCAACAAAACGTGAAGAGAATATGCAGGATCTTCCGCAATCAATTCAAGCTTTTGGGGCTGATGATATAAAAACCCTTGGCTTCAGTAATATGCGCGAATACAAAAAATCTATTCCGAGTCTGTCGACGGTTCAAAACTCACCTGGTCGTTCGGAAGTGGTATTTAGAGGTGTAAGCACTGGTAGTGGCGAGTGGCGCACNGATTCAGGTACCGCTGTATATCTTGGTGATATTCCGATGACTTCAGCTACTCAGTCGGTTGACCCACGACTAGTTGATATTCAGCGTGTTGAGGCTTTGCCAGGTCCTCAAGGGACTCTCTTTGGTTCAAGTTCTCAGTCTGGAGCNTTGCGGATAATTCCAAGCGCCCCCGACCACTCAAGCCTTTATGGCGAGATAAATACTGGTCTTTCCACTATCAAGGAAGGTGACAAGAGTCATTATGTTGAAGCTTGGGTAAATATGCCCATTATTGAAGATAAATTGACCGTCAGAGCAGTAGTTTATGATTCGAAAGATGGCGGGTATATTGATAACGTCTACGGAACTAATATTTTTTCTGATGATGACAACTCTGATGTTGTGGAAGAAGATTTTAATGAGTGGGATCAAAAGGGAGCTCGTGTTAGTGCTCTATGGTCTGTCAATGATTCGTGGGATGTGAATCTAATGGTCATGCAACAGGATCAGCACTCACAGGGTGATTGGCTGTCTGATCCGGGTGCGCCAGGGCTTGATGATTTAGAAATAGTTCGGTTTCATAAAGACGATCGCCGTGATAAGTGGTGGATTTCAGCACTTAATGTCACAGGTGACCTCGGTTTTGCTGAANTATCGCTCACTAGCAGTTACCTCGACCGTGAAATTACTTATGAGTTTGATGCGAACGTTGATGGGCAAATCCGTGCACAATCAGTAGCTACCTACGGNACCTACATTTANTACAATGTCNNTTATGACACAGGATTTCAGCCGGAGATATCAGTNAATGATCAAACGGCGGAGCGTTTTACCCATGAACTTCGACTCAGTTCGACAGGAGATTCGAGACTCAAATGGATGGTGGGGGCCTTCTATGAGCAAACTGAAGATTATTGGGATTATGTCTTCAGTCAAGTAGAGAATCTTGACAGTACAGCTTTTGGCGCCTATTGGGGGCTGGCTTATGACACCTATTTTCCAAACACGGACGATTGGTACTCAGAAGAATANANCGCCAAAACAACGCAAACNGCTGTCTTTAGTGAAATGAGTTATGGTTTNACTGATAAGTTGACAGCAACAGTCGGAGCTCGATGGTTCGAATATGAGCGTGATAGATCGGAGTTTAAAGAGTGGCCGCGCGGTAACCCTTATGATACTGATATTTATGAGGGGGATGATAGCGATACATTATTTAAGTTTGCGGTAAATTACGATATCAGTGATGATCAGATGGTGTATGCATTATACAGTGAAGGATTTCGTTTGGGGGGCGCTAATTCCAAGAAAAATCCTGCTTCTAGAATGCCCGATCGGTATGACAGTGATAGCTTGATTAATAAAGAGGTTGGTCTCAAGAGCCAATGGTTAGATAATCGTTTGCAGCTCAATGCTTCTTTTTACTCAATGGAATGGGATGATATACANAGGGGTATTACGGACCCGGATGATTGGTCTGCTAATGCGACCGTTAATATGGGGGATGCAGAATTATCAGGCGCCGAATTGAGTTTCACTTTTGTTGTGAACGAGCGCTTAAGTCTTGATGCCACATATTCGACAAACGACTCAGAGCTTCAGAATGATTATTATTTGAGTGAGCTAATCTCTTTAAGCGACCCTGATAATCAGGATTGGCTGTTGGGTGCAAATGGGCAAGAAATGGCTATTGCTCCTCCCTCTAAATGGTGGATAGGTATTGAATATAAAATTCCAGCCGTTATGGAAGGTGTAGATGGTTGGGTACGTTACGATCACTGGTGGCAAGAGGCAATGTATCATGATTGGTGGAGTGCTAGAGATGCTATGAACCCAGATCCAACGGTGACTGGAACTAAGTTAATAAAAGATCAAGGGGAAGCGAACCTTCAGTTTGGGTTGTATGCTGAGGGTGACTGGAGTGCCACTCTGAGTATTTGGAANCTGTGGGATGACCGCAATGCNCAGTGGATNGCCAGTTGGTATGACGACAGTTTTGGTGAAAATGGTACNTGGCCAGATGTGAACCGTTATCTCAATATGCCGAACTACAATCAGCCCCGTACTATAGAGATTAGTTTCACAAAGACCTTTGGTCAGTAAATAGGCGAAGTCTAGGTGAGTTAAAGGCACTCTGGTATATCGTCAACGCTTCTAGAGATAAGAGAATTAGGCTTCCTAGTATGGAGCCTTTTTTTTACCCATAATTTACTGAACACAGTTAGAATAGACCCTGCGAAAGGTAATAATAAGATGTTTAGACGGTACTTCTTCTTCCTATTTTTAATTCTTGGCTCATTAATGATAATGTCTTGTGATAATCCAGATAGTCAAAAAAGTTCTAATCCCCCTGCTTGGAATAATATTGCAATAATCCGTGAAAATGTCGAAATGCCGCGGGCTCATTTTATTGCTTACCCAACTATAGAGGGGGCGCTAGCAAACAACACTGATCAAAATGAAAAGTATCTATCGTTAAATGGGCATTGGAAGTTCAATTATTCGGATGGCCCNGATACGCGCCCTGTGGCGTTCCATAACTTGGATTTTGATGTTTCAGCTTGGTCAAATATCGAGGTTCCGTCAAACTGGGAGCGTCAAGGTTTCGGGTATCCGATTTATGTAAATGTGCCTTATGCGTTCGAGATTGATGAGCCGAATGTACCTGAAGACGAGAATCCTATTGGTTCCTATCGAAGAGATTTTGAGATTCCCTTGACTTGGGATGGCCAGTCAATATTCGTCAAGTTTGGTGCCGTCAGCTCAGCATTTTATCTATGGGTCAATGGTGAGTATGTAGGATATAGCGAGGGGAGTAAGACGCCTAGTGAATTCGATATTAGTAAGGTTGTAAAATCTGGGAAAAATACCATTGCGGTTGAGGTTTATCGATGGAGCACAGGCTCATATCTTGAAGATCAAGATTTTTGGTCATTATCAGGAATTCAGAGAGATGTGGAGGTGTATGCCAGACCTAAAATTCGAGTAAGAGATTATAGAGTTCAAGCTGGACTCGTTAATGATTTTAGAGACGGTGAATTAATTCTCGATATAGACCTAGCATCTGAAGGGTCTGAATCAGTTAGTGCTGAAGTCGANTTATATCGAGACANAGCNGTTATTTATCANGAAAAACAAGAAATAGCCGCCTTTCAGCCAAATNCAAACATTACTTTTTCTCAAATTGTNAGCAATGTCGCTCCNTGGAGTGCTGAGAAACCAAATCTTTATCGATTNTTGATAACTTTAAGANATAAACAAGGCGATGTTGTCGAGGCAA
Organism: Porticoccaceae bacterium; assembly: GCA_002685195.1. Classification (GTDB taxonomy): domain Bacteria; phylum Pseudomonadota; class Gammaproteobacteria; order Pseudomonadales; family Porticoccaceae; genus HTCC2207. Next base: position 11,751 of record NYWV01000009.1, on the reverse strand, counting down.
TTAGTCAATATGTAGGATTTAGGACCGTAATGATTAATGACGGTATTTTTCTGGTGAATGGAAAAAAAGTGAAGCTAAAGGGAGTAAATATCCACGAGCACCATGATCGGAAAGGGCATGTGATTGATGAGGCAACTATGATCAAGGATATTGAGCTCATGAAAGCGGCAAATATGAATGCCGTGCGAACTTCACACTATCCATTTCCTGAACGTTTTTATGAACTTACCGATTTGTACGGTTTGTATGTAGTTGATGAGGCCAATATCGAAAGTCACGGATACGGTTATGATCATNACAAGACATTAGGTAATAAACCTCGCTGGATGAGTCATCACCTTGATAGAACTAAGAGAATGTGGCATCGAGATAAAAATTTTTCTTCGATTGTCATTTGGTCTTTGGGTAATGAGGCTGGAGATGGCGTCAACTTGGGTGCCACTTATGCTTGGCTAAAAAAGAAAGATAGCACTAGACCAGTGCAGTACGAAACTGAAGGAGATATTAAACTAGTTGGAGAAAGACATTCTGACTTTCACTCCAGTATGTATTGGCGTCATTGGGATCTAGAAAAATATGCCGAGGAATATGGTGACCGTCCTTTCCTCTTAATTGAATATTCTCATGCTATGGGCAACAGTAACGGGAACTTGGAGGACTACTGGAGAGTTATTGAGAGTAATGACAATCTTACAGGTGGTTTCATATGGGATTGGGTCGATCAAGGTTTGTATGAGCAAGATGAAAGCGGTAACCCTTATTGGACATATGGCGGTGACTATGGGCCAAAGGATGTTCCGTCAAGTGGCAATTTTTGTCTTAATGGAATTATATTTCCAGATCGAAAAGTGCAGCCTGCTTATTGGGAGGTCAAAAAAGTCTACCAACATGTAAAGTTCAAGCCACTCAGTCTAGAGCGAGGCCTAATTGAGATTGAAAATAACTANAACTTTACAGATCTTAATGAATTTTCACTAAATTGGGTGTTGACTGCAAATGGCCAAGAAATAAAGTCTGGAAATTTGGATCAACTGGCTATTAAGCCCGGAGCACATGGTGTTGTTCAGTTAGGGGATTTTTTCCCTTCTATGAAGCCAGGTGTTGACTACCACCTAGATTTAAGACTCGTTGGTTCAAGTGCACACGGTTTGCTGCCTATTAACCACGTTTATGCNGAAGAGCAGTTTGAGTTATTTAATCCGTACCCACGGCCTCCTGTTGAGGTCAGGAGTGCAGAGGCACTCGCGGTAGTTGCAAGTGAAAGCTCTATAGAGATCAAGTCGGATAACTTTACTGTGGTATTTGACCGTGAAAATGGATTGTTGTCAGAAATTGAAGTGGACGGGCGTTCAGTATTACTCTCGCCTCTCCAACCAAATTTATGGCGAGCCCCAACAGATAATGATTTTGGAAATTACATGCATGATTGGGGAAAGGTATGGTCTGATTCAATAGATAATCGAGTATTGGATTCTCTGACTGTCACTAATCAGTCCAAGGAATCTGTAGAACTTTTAGCAAAATATCAANTCAAAAATTTGGATAACCAAACAATAGCTCTTTGGCAGTCAACCTTTGAGATATTTTCTGGAGGAGATATAAGAGTGCAAAACCATTTTACAAAAATGGCAGACCAGCCTGAATTGCCGCGAGTTGGAATGAATATGCAGTTTGTGAAAAGTTTTGAGCAGGTTGAGTGGTTAGGGCGAGGTCCCTTCGAGAATTATCGNGATAGAAANTCTGCGGCCAGGGTAGGGCGTTTCCAAAATACGGTTGAGGATCACTACGTTCCCTACATCAGACCTCAAGAAAACGGTTATAAAACAGACACAAGATGGTTCTCTCTGCGGGAAGAAAACGGCGGTAGAGGGGTATATGTTGTCGCAGAGGATCGTATTGGTTTTAGCGTCCACCACAACGTTCAAGAGGATTTCATTCCGCGAGCGAAAATAGCGATAACTAGTGAAGATGGCGACGGGGCTAGAGATAATCCTGATCGAGTAAATGTNCATATAAATGACATCAAGCCAAGAGACTTGGTGTCAGTTAATGTCGATTATGGTCAGATGGGTATTGGTGGGGATGATTCTTGGGGTAAAAAGACATTGCGAAAATATTCACTATCTGACGCTGAATATAGATATGACTTTTGGTTACGATTTGTAAAGTCCGGAGAAAAATTACGTTGAATTTATACTCGTGATATTTTGTGATTTTACTTGTACAAGGTGAACACTATTTTTTTATGGGTTAAAGGCTAAGAGCAATAGGATAATAATTATGGTTTTAGGAACTGTCGATATAGGTGTTGCGGTACTTTATGCTATGACGATATTTTTCCTAGCTCAATGGGTCTCGAGAGAAACAGCTGGGCATACTAAAAACGCAAGTGATTATTTTTTGGCGGGTCGAAATTTGCCATGGTGGGCGATTGGAGGGTCATTGATTGCGGCTAACATTTCTGCTGAACAGATCATTGGGATGTCTGGATCGGCCTATGTTATGGGTTTTGCGATTGCGTCTTATGAGTGGATGGCTGCAATTACGCTTATCTTGGTAGGTAAATATTTCTTGCCTATTTTTCTTAAGCACGGCATTTACACCATGCCTCAGTATTTGGAGAAACGATATGATTCTCGAGTCCGAATTGTCATGGCTATATTTTGGTTAGGAGTGTATGTTTTAGTTAACTTGACATCAATCCTATGGTTGGGTGCTTTGGCGGTCAATAGTATTACGGGACTCGATATAACTGTAGCTCTTGTAGCTATTGGTATGTTTACTGCCGCGTACTCCCTTTATGGAGGTCTTAAAGCAGTTGCTCTAACAGACATCATTCAGGTAATTATGTTGGTTATCGGTGGTCTTATGATTTCTTATATCACTCTGGATAAAATTTCGTTGGGTGGCGGTGTTGCCGCTGGTCTGACGGAATTAATGAGTCAAGCGCCTGATAAATTCGACATGATTTTATCGAAAGAAAATCCCAATTATATTAATCTGCCTGGAATTTCTGTGCTTGTAGGAGGTATGTGGGTAATGAACTTATCCTACTGGGGTTTTAACCAATATATAATCCAACGCGCTTTAGCAGCAAAAAGTGTTAAAGAGGCACAGAAAGGAATTGTTTTTGCAGCTTTTTTAAAATTGTTAATGCCATTAATTGTGGTGTTACCTGGTGTCGCTGCAGTACTACTTTTACCTGACTTAGCAGCCTCAGATCAGGCTTATCCTTCGCTGATTCATCTACTTCCAGTAGGGATAAAAGGAGTTGTTTTTGCAGCATTAATTGCTGCGATAGTGTCGTCACTAGCATCAATGACAAATAGTATTTCGACACTTTTTACTATGGATTTGTTTCTTTATTTCACCAAGAGTGAGCAGTCACAAGAAAGGCTAGTGACAATTGGACGGGTGGTTGGCTTAATGTCTTTAATATTTGCAATGCTTGTCGCAAAGCCGTTGCTTGGTGGATTTGACCAGGCTTTTCAGTACATCCAAGAATTTACAGGATTTTTTACTCCAGGAATCGTTGTAATATTCCTTTTAGGCATGTTCTGGGATAAAACGACCGCGAATGGTGCCCTTTATGCCGCAGTTGGCTCGTCAATCTTGTCGGTGCTATTTAAAATACTTTGGCCTGATTTGCCATTTATAGACCGAGTAGGATTAGTATTCGTTTTGTGCGCTCTGATAGCAATTATTACCTCGATTTTGGGCTCGACTCAAAANTCTCAGTCGGNGGTTGATGTTGAAGATGTTGATTTTTCAACATCCTTTACATTTAACTTAGGTGGGTTTGCGATTAGCCTTGTGTTAGCTGGATTTTATATTTCTTGGTGGTAGATCAGCGGTCTATGTGTGCGTTAGTCGCCGGGATGCTAGTTATCTATCGCCGTTGTAATCAGAGAGAAGCATCTAAAGGTATGTGAGTTGAATATGACTGGTTTAATAGCTACATCAGTTGTGCGNGGGAGTCAGCAGGGCGACAGTCATGGTGGTGTGTTTCTTATTGATCTGAAAGATCAGAAAGTTGAACAAAAACTAGATTGGAATACTATGGCGATAGATTGGCGCGGACGGGGTGCGGATCGTGGTTTGAGAGGTATCGCCATCCATAATGAGACCTTGTTTATCGCTGCGAGCGATGAATTGTATGCCTATAATCCTGATTTTAGTTTCAAANGATCCTGGAGGAATCAGTACCTTAAGCACTGTCATGAGATTGTTGTTTATCAAAATCAGATCTTCCTGACTTCGACCGGTTTTGATTCAATTTTGGTATTTGACATAGAAAAAGAAAAATTTCANTGGGGNCTTTATGTTGANACTGAGGNTTATCAGTTTACTGGNAGTGCATTTGATCCNNGNAATGATGANGGTCCGTTGATGCTGAACAAATTNCANATCAATTCGGTCACCGCAAATGACNATGGCCTTTATTTTGCAGGGCTCAAAACAGGCGGATTACTTCATTTTAATGGAAAACGGGTGAATATGAGTGCAACCTTACCACCTGGCACGCATAACGCTCAACCGTATCAAAATGGCGTATTGTTTAATGACACGAACGCTAACATGGTGCGGTATGCAAGTCGGGATGCTGCTGAGGACAGGGCTTTTAGGGTTCCCTCACTTCCAGATCACCAGATTACCAATAAAAATCTGGATGACCGCCGCATCGCCAGAGCATCGTTTGGTAGAGGGCTTTGTATTGTTAAAGAGGGATTGATCGCCACAGGGTCCTCGCCTTCAACTGTCGCTCTACACGATTTAAAGAGTAGAGAAACGGTTTTACAGGTCACACTGTCCACAGACATCCGTAACGCTATTCATGGCTTGGAAGTTTGGAATTTTTAGGGTGATTAACCACTAATATCTCGAATAGACTGAGGGAGATCTTTAACTACATTCTCTAGCTGTTGTTGCCAGTCTTCAATATACCCAGCATAATTTTTCCAGAGGCCGAGGGCTGAAGTATACACAGGTTGCCTAACCTGTTCTGAACTAGCGGTTTTTACTGCGCGTTTTGTTTCCCAGTAACGTGTACATTGCTCCTCAAACTCTAACCCACAAAATTGTAAAATTCGTCGTACTTGAGACTCTAGATCGGTGACGGTGTCTTCATAGTGTACATCCAGAATTTCTCCTGGAAGGACAGAGTGCCAATGCTGCATAATATCTACATAGTCGCAGTAGAACTGAGCTAGCTCAAATTTGTCGTAAGTAAAATTCTGGCCTTTAGCAAACAACTGCTTGTAAGCCCCGAGACAACTATCCAACGGGTGACGTCTAGTATTAATGATTTTTGCATTAGGCAAAATCATTTTTATCCAGCCTATATGGGCAAAATTATTAGGCATTTTATCAATAAAGAAAGGCGTGCCAGATGCTCTGTGTCGATCTACCTGTTGAAGGTATTCTTGACCATATGCTTTGAAATCGCGAGGGGTTAGAGTACTCAGTGTCTTTGGATAAGTAAGCCCATCTTGACGATATTTTCCTGTACTTAACGCAATATCACCAAGATTGGGTAATTCTGATGTACCTTCAACCAAACTATGGCTTGCCAGAATTTGCTCTATTAGCGTAGAGCCAGATCTGGGTAATCCTACAACAAAAATAGGATCAGGTTTCTCGCATCCGACTTCTTCGTGATGGTTTAAAAACTCTGCACTGAAAACATCTTTAATAGAGTCTAGTTGCACTTGATTAGCTACAGGGTCATAAGTAACTTGGCTGCGTTGAGTTTCATTACCAAGATTGTAGTAGTGCCAAGCAAGATCGTATTCTTTTCGATCCTCATAAGCCTTACCTAAGGAGAAAAGGAAATGTGTGCGTGCGGAGTCAGTTAAATCCTCTGAATCGAGTTGTGTCTCCATAGCTTTTACTTCAGAAGATTTGAAGTTAAAAATCTTTAGATTTGCCATGCTCCAATAGCTTTCACCTAAACCTGGCCTGTACTCTATGGATTTTCGGTAGGCGCGTAATGCTGCTTTTTGGTTTCCCACTGTTTTTAGGGAGTGAGCATAGGCCATATGAACATTAGGTGATTCATCCTTAATTGAGAGAGATTTTTTATAGGCACCAAGAGCAGATTCAACTTGTCCAGATAGCGAGAATGCTCTTCCTAAACCGGCCCAGGCTTTGTAATCATTTGGCTTAAGTTTAATAATCTTTTTATAAATTGCTATTGCATCTAACCATTTGCCACAATCAATTAGAACTCTACCAAGGCTACTTAGCGCTTGAGAGAAATCTGGTGCTATGTCAGTAGCTTTTCGTAATAGCGCTTCGGCGTCATTAAGTTTTTTGTTTTCTCCGTGATAGACCAATGCTAAGAAGTGCATAGCATCAACATTATCGGCATTTCTCTTTAAGGCCTTCTTGAGTACTGCTTCAGCCTCCTCAATTCTATTGGAGCGCCAGTGTTCAGCTCCTGCGGCAACTAAAGCAGCATCTTTATCTCGATCAAGATAATTTTCAAATGCTTCATCGACTTCATCTGTTTTGCCAGACGCAGATAAAGATTGAGCAAGTTTTTTATGAGCACTTGTTAGTCTCGGGTCTAATTGGATGGCTTTGCGGAATGAATCACTCGCACCTTCATAATCGCTGCTTAACGCTTGGATGCTTCCTAAATCTTCATGGAGGCCAGCGAAGTCTGGAGTAAGTTTCAAAGCAAATTCTATTTGTTGTTTTGCCTCGTGCAGATTACCAAGTTTGATAAAAGCATGAGCTAAGAGTTGTATATGGGCTCCACTTGATGGGCTAGTGGCTAAGAAATTTTGACAAATTCGTCGGGTTTTATCAGGACTGCCATTTCTAAGATGATTGATTGCGTCAGCAAGATCTTTTTGTGTATCCGAATCAGTGGTAGTCATTAAGTTCCGTGCCTTTTGTTTGGTCCTAAATCATCAAGAAGGAAAGTTGATGTTGACATGGTTTAAAAAGCAAAACCTCGCATGTAAAAACGCAGGACAAAAATACTGGTGACACGTCGCGAAGTGTCATCTTATTCTATAACATGAAGTATAATCAATAGGAGAAAAAGTCGAGAATGTTCAACGATTTTAGCTTGCGAGGCGCAGTTACTTGCGTGAAGGTAATTGTTGAGCGATACGCTCTGCATACTTGATTTTTATTCATCTATCAATTTTACTAGCGTGGGTATTAAGTAGCTTTAGTCAGTTGTGAGTATCATATTCCTCTCATCGTATTGGATGAATTTATGCGTTCAAAAATAACATTACCCTCTTTAAAGTCGCTTGTAACCTTCGAGGCGGTAGCTCGAAATTTGAGTTTTAAGGCCGCGGCTCAGGAACTACATGTTAGTCAATCAGCGGTCAGTCATCAGATTAGAAATATTGAAAGTTTCTTAGGTACCAAACTTTTTATTCGTAAGTCTCGTAGTGTTGAGCTAACGCCTCAGGGAAAGAATTATTTTCCGAAAATAAAGTATGCATTTAATTCCATTTCAGAGGCCACTAATGAGACTATGGGCGAATTTCCTAATAGTGTCTTGACGGTGCAACTATACTCGACTTTTGCGATTCGATGGATGATTCCGAGACTGCCGGAGTTTAAAAGAGTACATCCAGATATACATATTCGTCTTCATACATCGCAAGAAAATGTTGATTTTGATCATCAGGATATTGACGTCGCTATCATGATAGGTAAGCCCAATAATTCAGGGTTGCATTATGATCATTTGTTTGGCGGTGATTTGTTCCCTGTTTGCAGCCCTAAATATATTGAAATGACTGGGGCTATTGGTGATCCAGAAGATCTTGATAAGCACACCATTTTGCAGGTCTATCCTTCTAAAAATGATTGGATAGTTTGGTTGTCCTCAAATGGATTGTCTAATGTTGAGCTGGATTATGGTTTAGATTTTGATAGCTATGAGGCATCCTTGATAACAGCAGGACAGGGTATGGGTATTGCAATGGGTCAGCAGCCTTATGTAAATGAAGATATTCAATCAGGTGTGCTGGTTGAAATATTTCCTAATTTAAGGGTCAAGAACCCCGATAGCTGGTATTTAGCTTGCTTAAAACAGAAGAGTGAGGACTATAAAGTCAAAGTATTTAGGGGATGGTTAATGTCAGAGATCCACAATGATAATAACCATAATCTAGAATAGTGTAATTAGTGATGGTGTTGCAGTTGCTTTTCTTTGTTATGTTTATAAAGGAATTTCCTGCGAGATGATTGAGGATTGTAATGATGTTAGCTGACGCCAAATTGAGCTTATTGTCAAAAGCGGTGATCATAGTAATTAGTGGACTAATTTCATTTTTAAGTCCTCANNGCTTTGGTNNTGCNTTAAAAAGTCAAATGGTACANATGCGTGATGGCATCCANCTGTCAACAGATGTCTACTTTAATGGCGAAATTGATAAGGCAAGGCCTACTATTCTTATCAGAACGGTATATGACAAAACACATGCATTTAATTGGAACCCAGTATGGCAAGAATTAGTAGATCAGGATTATGCCATTGTCATTCAAGACATCAGGGGTAGGTTTGAGTCTGAGGGAAGTTACCAAATAGCACGAGGAAGGAGAGAAGATGGCTCTGATACTCTTGATTGGATTGTTGATCAATCATGGTCAAATGGAAGAATAGGGTTGGGAGGATGTTCGTATTTAGGAGAGGCGCAAGTGGTTTTGGAAGCTACCAATCATTCTGCTCTTGTAGTGGGTCACCCGCAGTCTGCTGCATCTGGCTATTATAGAGCCGGGCGCGCATGGCAGTCATTCAGTGGAGGTGCTTTTGAGTTAGGGCAGACAGCGGGATGGTTCGCAGGTGAGGGAACTAAAGTGTTCTATGGACCTAATTTAACTGGCAACGCTCGAAGTGAATGGTTTAACAGTCTAAGTGCCCGAGCCTATAAAATGCGTCCAGACTTCGATTTCAGTCAATACCTGAGTAATATAAAAACATTACCAACGATTAGTCTTTTGGATCGAAGTAATGCTACTCCAAATGACTTTGATTTATGGAGAGATAATAGCCCAGATGGGGAATATTTTCGGTCGATGGACCTAGTTAAAGAGGATGATCGTGTTTCTATCCCTAATCTATTTTTTGACACGTGGTATGACTACGGAGCTAGGGAAACTCTTTTGATGGCTGAGCAATTCCGGGATACAGCAAAAACACGCATAGGTCAGAAAAATCAGTATGTAGTGATTGGCCCTGGGACACACTGTAACTTTCCCCAGGTAGAGGCGGACAAGTCTGTTGGAGATCGTCCTTTAAATAATGTTGCATTTGATTATGAAAAATTACAGATAGATTGGTACAACAAATGGCTTAAAAATGAGGACAACGGAGTCGCTGACAGACCTTTCCTTACCTATTACATAATGGGTGAGGATAGATGGCGTACCAGTGACCAGTGGCCTATAAAGGGCACTGAATATGTTCGTTGGTACATCGATCACCTTTCCAAGGCTAATTCTTTGAGTGGTGATGGGTTATTGAGGTTAACGAAACCCTTGGAGCTTAAAGAAGATAGTTTTGTGTATGATCCATATGACCCGGTGCCTTCACTAGGAGGCCACACATGCTGTACTGGCACAGAAACAGAAGCCGGCGGCTATGATCAAACCGCTATTGAAAATCGTAAGGATGTCTTGATCTATACCTCCTCTTCATTAGAGGAAGGAGTCGAAGTGACAGGATTGCTTAAAGCAAGGCTATTTGTAACTTCGTCCGCTAAGGATACCGACTTTACAGTAAAGCTTGTAGACGTATACCCCAATGGGAAAGCATTTAATGTTCAGGAAGGTGTTGTCAGAATGCGTTACCACAAATCTTTACGTAAAGAATCTTTGATTATTCCAGGCAAGATATATGAGATAGAGGTCGACCTTAATGCAACAAGCAATTACTTTGCGGAGGGACACAAGATTAGGGTTGAGATTAGCAGCTCAAATTTCCCTCGTATTGAAAGAAATTTAAACACAGGTGAATCTAACTATTTAGGAACAACCTTCGTCAAAGCAACTAATAAAGTTCTCATAGGCGGCGAATACGCATCATATTTAGAGCTCCCGATTGTTCGACGCGATAAAGAAGCGTTGGATGCACTTTAATAAAGATTTATACAATACTGTTAGTTTGGTCTGACGTCTTCGTAGCTTTGAGTTGAACCAATCTAACGTACGTTTGAGCAAGTCCACTATGTAACTAGGAGTCAGCAGTAGGATTCTTTCTTTAATTGCTCCAGCGCCTGGCAAGATCGGAGACCTCACTTCTCCATTGAAGTCACTGCTTTTTACGCACCGCACCTAGTCAACCCGATCCGGCTTGCCCAGGACAGCCCATACTTCCTCTGCTGAAAAATGAAGACTGTGATTAAACTTGATAGTGATAATGAGTACCTTCTGATGTTTCGAAAAAAGCCTGGTTTTAAAAAGTCCTTGACTGCAATAAAAGTCTTAACCTACGAGTCTCTACTTTGAAGATCGCATCTAGCGCCTGACGTCCAAGTAGTTCATTACAAGCAAAGTGACGGTTAGGATCCGCATACCGAAACTGATTGAAGATTGTATTGTGAACGAACCCCATCCCGACATTAAATATTGTCCGGCATCAGACCAAAAAAGGGCTACCCCTACGACGACTCCTAACATCGATGCCGATCTTAAATATCGATTTGTAAAAAATGCATAGAGATATATGCTCAAGAAGAAAGATGCTATTAGCAACCTTGTATAAGTGATATCAGCAAGATTTACGGAATCATCAAGAAATGGAAATGCCGCTTTTAGATAATCTTCAGGTAAAGCGATCATAGCGGTGGCGCGAACTAAAAGTATTATAATTAAGGCAGTGTTACGTAGCAGAATTCTCCTTCTTAGCCTGTGCCAGCGCGCTACTGGAACTTCCTGGTGCCCCTGAATAGCATCCAGAGCATCGGATTCTTCCTCAGATATTAGATTAGTCATAATGCCATTCTTCGCATAGTTTTTATATGCATGTGTTGTCGTTGTTAAACTACTGAAACTCCTTTCTACTGTCAACTGAATCTAGTAGAACTTTTTTTAAACATTACTCGATAACAGTCAATATAATTGTAAATGGATCTTTAGTGTTGCTATGTTATGAAATTCATACCCAGTTAGTTGTCGGCTCTTATGATCTCTAAGACTTTTTTAATCAGCTGATTTAATAAGAGCAGGGGCCGCATACGAGTATGAAGCAAAGATATAAAACGATTTGGCCCAAAAAAAACCCCACAAATCCAAGATAAGTGGGGATAATAATGGCGGACCGGACGGGACTCGAACCCGCGACCTCCGGCGTGACAGGCCGGCATTCTAACCAGCTGAACTACCGGTCCGTGAAAGCGTCTCCTCTAATGGTGGGTGGTACAGGGATTGAACCTGTGACCCTCGCCTTGTAAGGGCGATGCTCTACCAGCTGAGCTAACCACCCCCTCAGAGAGAGCAGGCATTCTACCGAACTGGAGGTCACTGTCAAACTTTTTCTGAGGCTATGTACATATCTTTCATAGGGCCCTAATATACAGCCCCTATTTGATGTAATTTAAGCTGAAAATAATGCAAATTTATAAAGAGTTTAGTATTGAAGCTGCTCACCGCTTGCCAAATGTCCCTGAGGGTCATAAGTGCGCTCGTCTGCACGGTCATTCCTTTCAAGTGACTATATATGTCGAGGGGCCAGTTGGTGCGGAGACCGGCTGGATAATGGACTTTGGTGATATTAAAGCG
>NYWV01000008.1 GCA_002685195.1 Porticoccaceae bacterium | reverse complement strand
GTGTGGTCGCCACCAAAAGAAACCGGCTTGGCGCCATGACTTATAACGTTGTCAGCAAACTTTTCAATAATGTCGATAGATTTGAGCAGGTTAAAGGTATTTAAAGGCACATCCCCCACATCAGCGATCTGAAAAGAATCAAAAGGCGCAGCTTTCGTATACATGCCGTAGGGTCTAACCATCACCGACTCACAACGAATTTCGCGGGGGCCAAAGCGAGTGCCGCCGCGGTTACTAGTACCTATGTCCAGTGGAATTCCGAGCAATGCAATATCTAGGTTTTCAGCATTTGTATGTACCGGCAGTCGAAACATGGATGCTATACCCGCAAAACGGGGCATCTCATTCCCACCTANGGGCTGGTTAGTNTTTTTATTGCTCATGNTTGTTCNCCCTCGGCCCGNCTTTTGNGCCTATATTGNTGTATCCNGNNATCTTAAAACATTATGGGCCAAATCTCTAAATCCATTGGCATTNCNCTAGTNNNNAGGTCNTAGATTAGATGCTTTGCCACGCTAGCAACCCTATACCTAAGCGGGGGTATTGCAAAGGCCATGAAAGTTAATTTATTTTAGCTAANATTCAGCTATGCTACTGCCGTGTGCAAAGGCANCCTANATAGATNCNTGTNACTAATACTGACAGATACCGGAAAAACTAATGACACTAAATTTAAAAGATAACGGCTTAATNACTCACCAAGCTCATANCAATGGAGTTTGGNTAGATGCTGANAACGGCGAGACCCTTGANGTGACTAATCCAGCAACGGGNGAAGTGATTTCATCGGTNGTNAAATGTGGTACTGCTGAAACTCGACGAATGATCGAAGCAGCAGCTGTTGCGCAAAAATCATGGTCAGAAACCACNGCCAANGAGCGAGCGGCACTATTGCGNCGGTGGTTTACGCTGATTATGGAAAACCAAGANGATCTTGCTCAGATTTTAACTGCTGAGCAGGGCAAGCCTCTAGCTGAAGCTCGAGGCGAGATTGCCTATGGAGCCAATTATATTGAATGGTTTGGTGAAGAGTCCAAGCGTGTCTATGGCGATACTATTCCGCAGCCATCCAATGACAAGCGAGTCATGGTTATTAAACAGCCGGTAGGGGTTGTGGCCTGTATCACACCNTGGAATTTCCCCAATGCGATGCTCACGCGAAAAATAGCTCCTGCAATCGCCGCGGGTTGCTCTGTTGTGGTTAAGCCCGCTAATGCCACACCCTTGTCGGCTTTAGCACTGATGGTGCTGGCTGAGCGTGCAGGGTTTCCGCCAGGGCTGATGAATATTCTCACTGGACGCACCGCAGAGATTGGTGCTGAGATCACCAGCAATCCGTTGGTTCGTAAGGTGACCTTTACAGGGTCAACCCCAGTGGGCAAGCAATTAATGGCAGAGTGTGCTGCAACTGTTAAACGCACGTCTATGGAGCTAGGGGGTAACGCACCCTTTATTGTCTTTGATGACGCGGACATTGACTCCGCAGTAACTGGCGCCATGATTTCTAAGTACCGTAACGCCGGTCAAACCTGTGTTTGCTCCAACCGAATATTAGTGCAATCGTCTATAGCAGAAGAATTTACCACCAAGTTTACAGCGGCGGTTAAAGACTTGGCTATGGGCAATGGTGCAGAAGATGGAGTAGTGGTTGGGCCATTAATTGACCAAAAAGCGGCAGTAAGTGTCTGTGAGTTTATTGATGATGCTGTGACTAAGGGAGCGGTTGTACAAGCCGGTGGAGGAATGAGCGCACTAGGTGAATGTTTTGTCGAGCCTACTATCTTGACCAATGTTTCCAGAGACATGCGTGTATTCTCTGAAGAAATTTTTGGCCCAGTGGCGCCTATATTTAGTTTTGACACAGAAGAGCAGGCCATTGAGATGGCAAACGACACCGAGTTTGGTTTAGCAGCTTATTTCTATTCCAGAGATATCGGCCGTGTTTACCGAGTAGCTGAAAAGCTTGAATACGGCATCGTCGGTATTAACGAAGGTATTATTTCTAACGAAATGGCACCCTTTGGTGGTGTCAAAGAGTCCGGCGGTGGCCGTGAAGGATCAAAGTACGGCATGGACGATTATCTAGATATAAAATACATGTGTATTGGCGGTATTGACCAATAATAAAAAAACAACGGGAAACAATTATGACGCACCTTATTTACCCCACAACTAACTTCAAGGCCATTGAGCAGGTTACCGTAGAGCGCGGCGAAGGTTGCTATGTTTGGGATAACCACGGCAATAAATACCTTGAAGGCCTTGCAGGTCTTTGGTGCACAGCGCTGGGTTATGGCAACCAAGAGGTTATAGCCACAGCTACTGAGCAGATGAGCAAGTTAACCTTTAGCCATATGTTTGGAGGTAAGACCCACCAGGTTGCGATTGATTTGGCCGACAAGCTCGCTGAGATGATTCCTATGGCTGACTCGGTCATCTCTTTTGGTAACTCTGGCAGTGATGCTAACGACACCCACATTAAATTATTGCGTTATTACCATGAAGCCATAGGTAAGCCTGAGCGACGCAAAATTATATCCCGCGAGCGCTCCTACCACGGCGTCACTGTGGCGGCAGCCTCTTTAACCGGCCTGCCAGTGACACAAAATCACTTCGACCTGCCGGTAGATGCTCTTGGCATTTTGCGTACTGACCATCCCCATTATTATCGTGGCAAGCAAGGTGAAGAAACCGAAGATGAGTTCGTCGACCGCATTGTGGGTAATCTTGAAGCCATGATTGTGGCAGAGGGGCCTGAAACTATCGCCGCTTTTATTGCTGAGCCCATTACCGGTGCCAGTGGCGTTATTGTGCCGCCCGCGGGTTATTACCAAAAAGTTCAAGCGGTGCTTAATCGCTATGACATCATGTTTTGGGCAGATGAAGTGATCACTGGCTTTGGCCGCACCGGCAGTGACTTTGGTTGCAACACCATGGGCATTGAATCACCAGATATGATGACTTTTGCTAAGCAATTGTCCTCTGCTTATATGCCTATTAGTGCATCTGCCATACGCCGCGACATGTACGATGCCATGATCGATCAAACAGCCAATGCGGGTGCTTTCGGACATGGTTATACCTACTCAGGGCATCCAGTAGCCTGCGCGGTGGCGTTAAAAGTATTAGAGATTTACCAGCGCGATCAAATTTTTGAAAAGGCCGCCAAAACAGGTGCTTACTTGCAACAGCGTCTGGCTAGTTTTGCTGATCATCCCTTGGTGGGTGAGGTACGTGGCAGTGGTTTGCTCGGTGCTCTTGAATTAGTGGCCAACAAAGAAACAGGAGAAGCCTTTGTAGGTGGAGCAGTGGGTGGCTACGCGCAGAAGATGGCTCAAGACAATGGTTTGTTGATTCGTGCAGTGGCAGGTTCTAGTTTAGGCATCTGCCCACCGTTAATTATCACCGAGCAACAGATTGATGAAATGGTCGGCAAATTATCCAAAGCATTAGATGCCACTTTAGAGCATTGCACCAAACAGGGACTTCTAACGTAACTATTTCACACTTTAAAACTATTTATCGATGCCAATAGTCAATTCACATTACTATTGGCTCTATCGAAAATTGGGAAATGATTATGTTAATAAAGCGCACCAATCGCAGTGACTCGAAAGAATGTGACGTAACAGATGAGAAAATTTATTTAAATCGTCGAGAAATCATCAAGAACATGGGGTTTCTAGGTGCCGGAACCCTACTTACCACCACTGCCGCAGCGAGCGTGTTTGATCTTTTTGGCGACGACACATCGCCAGCACTATTCAAACAGACCAACCTTGAGTTTACCTCTGATAAACCTTTTGCCGAAGAGCTAACCCCTGAGGAAAAGACTATCACTCATAACAACTTTTACGAGTTTGGTGCTCAAAAGAACCAGCCCGCAGAGTTGGGTCAGGGATTTAAAGTAGACCCCTGGCAACTTAAAATTTCCGGTGAGGTGGAAAAGCCTTTTACTCTAGATTATGACGATCTTTACTCATCTTTTGATCTAGAAGAACGCATTTACCGGCTGCGCTGTGTTGAGGCGTGGTCAATGGTGGTGCCGTGGATTGGCTTCTCATTAGCTGACTTAGTTAAAAGGGCTAAGCCNACCTCCAAAGCCAAATACTTGGCGTTTGAAACCCTCTACGATCCAAAGCAGATGCCGGGCCAGAGAAATCGTCGACTGGGGGGTGGCATAGACTACCCGTACCTAGAAGGTCTAAGAATAGACGAGGCAATGAATCCTCTAGCGTTAATGAGTGTTGGCCTTTACGGTAAAACCCTACCACCACAAAACGGGGCGCCCATTCGTCTAGTGGTGCCCTGGAAATACGGGTTTAAAAGTATCAAGTCTGTTGTGGGTATTAAGTTTGTTGAAAAACAGCCATCAACAACCTGGAATATTTTAGCGGCTAATGAATACGGCTTTTATGCCAACGTAAACCCCGAGGTAGACCATCCTCGNTGGAGCCAGGCCAGNGAGCGACGCATTACAACAGGCGGTATTTTTGCTCAGAACCGTATTGCCACATTGCCCTTTAATGGTTATGGCGATCAGGTTGCTGGGCTCTATAAAGGAATGAACCTTAGGAAGCTTTACTAACCCAACTGACCTTATGGCGATTACTGTCTCTCAAAAGGCTATTCCCTATCTTAAAGCGCTGGTGCACNTTGCAGCCCTTTACCCTATAGTAAATTTGTACTNTCAGGCCATTAACGATCGTCTNGGGGCTGACCCTGTTGAGGCCGTTATACACTTCACAGGTATTGGCGCAATTAATTTATTGCTGCTGAGTTTATCAATATCGCCGGCCGCTAAATTTTTTAAAATTGGCGCTTTAATGCACTTTCGACGCATGATTGGGCTCTACGCTTTTGTCTATGCTTTGTGCCACATACTCAACTTTTTNTNTTTTGAAGTGCAGTTTGACCTGCNGTTATTNATAGACGAAATATTTGAGCGCCCTTACATCACCGTGGGTATGACAGCCTTTTTGTTTTTAACCGCTTTGGCAGTTACCTCCANGGCTAAAANACGCCGCAAAATGAAGAAAAACTGGCAGAAACTGCACAACTTTACCTATCTCATCGNNTTGCTAGGGGTGGTTCACTTNTACTGGTCAGTTAAATCTGAGATTATTGAGCCNCTGATATACTTTGCACTCTATGTGATGCTCATGGGGTTTAGGCATCAAAAAGTACGCGGCTGGATCAAAAAAAGGCGANCTCAATGACCAACTACACAGGTTATCGGCCAGTGATTGAGCGTATAGCCTCATAGCTGGGCTTAAGTTGACCATACATCTTCTTGTATACTTTTTGATACAGGCTGTTATANAGCACACTNTTGGCNTCNATGGGTGCAAAGNTTTCTCCGTCATGGGTCATTTGTTCAACGGCNGTAACGAAATCTGGGTATATGCCNACGCCGACGGCGCCCGCGATAGCCGCGCCCAAAGAAGAAGTTTCAAAAGTGTGAGGTCGAAAGACCGTCATGCCGAAAATATCAGCGGTAATTTGCATGATCTGATCGCTTTGTGATCCTCCTCCGGAAACGACCAATCTTGTGATCTTCGTTTTGCTGCGCTTTTCGAGTAATTCTTTTGCTTCTCGGAGGGCATAAGTGAGTCCTTCGATCATGGCNCGGTAGAGATGTGCTCGGGTATGNTCTTCGTTGAANCCAATCACAGCTCCTCGAGTTTCTGGCCCATCGCCATTTGAGGGAGACCAGTAGGGCTGTAACATNAGACCTTGGCTACCCGCTGGTACCTTGGCAAGTAATTCATCGAATAGTGATTCTGGCGAAACCTGTTGATCAGCAGCTACTCGCTCTTCGTGGAGGCCGAATTCTTTTTTAAACCAACTGACCATCCAATAACCTCGCTGGACCATCATCTCGATGTTAAAAGTTTTTGGTATCACGCCGGGGTAGGCGGGGTAAAAGGGAATAGCTTCAATATATTTATCAGAGGCAATATTGAGNGTGGCTAAACTACCATAGCTTAANCTGCCTATCTGGCTGTCAATGCAACCCGTTCCTAGCACCTCGCAGGCTTTGTCAGATCCACTGGCAATCAGAGGTAGCCCNTTGGGTATGCCGGNTTCTGTTGCTGCTTGTAGGGTTATTCTGCCCAGTTCGGCGCCNGCGGGTAAAACCTCGGGCAACATCTCTTGGGTTATTGGCATGGCGCGCCATTTCCAGTCTCTTTTGTCTGCCCATTGTTGNGTTTTGTAGTCAAAGGGCAAAAAACCAACGGTACTGGCTACGGCATCTTTGTATTCNCCNGTTAGCTTGTAGTTGTGATAGCCAGAGAGCAGTACAAATTTGTGCACTTTGTCCCAAATGTTAGGCTCGTTTTGCGCTATCCAGTTAGCTTCGGCCTGCTTGTGCATTAGGTCTACTAATGGTTTTGCTCTGACTAGGGTAAATAAAGCCGATTCTAGTGCACCCAGTGCTGGCTTGGTTTCTACTTGTCTTTGGTCTAGCCAACTAATGGCTGGNCGCAATGGTTGGTTGTCTGCACCCATNGCTATAGCAGTTGCTCTTTGGGTAGTGACAGAGACCGCCGCAATAGATTCTTTGGGTATCGGCAATAGCGGCCAAAGTGCTTGGCATGCTTTGCACAGGGCATCCCANAAATANTCNGCGTGCTGTTCTGCCCAACCGGGTTGGTCTGAAAAGTACGGCTCTATGTCAATCTTACTTTTAGCGATGAGTTGACCTTGAGCATCAAAAACCATGGCTCTGACACTTTGGGTGCCGTTGTCGATACTCAAAAAGTACTGTTGATTATCCATATTGACCTACTCTTAGAAGGTTTGCGGTAAGCTATAGTAATTTTGCCAAATGGCTTTGTAACGGTTGACTTCAGTGTCCCATTGTTCGCTATTCCATTGCCGCTCACTTTTAAATAGTGCCTCTAAAACTGGGTAAAGTTCGGCACCGCCGTTGGCAAGGCACATGCCTAAGCGGGTTCTTCGCAACAACAAATCGTCTAAGTGCTGTACCCCTTCATATTTGATCGCCCAGCGACACTCTGCCAGAGAAAAATCAGTGTCACCGATGCTAGCATAGTCCTCGCTTGTGCTTTCTGATAACAGAGTTTGGGCTACAGCACCATAGCGTCCTAACAGACGCTGTGCCCAGTTGGGGTTTTCAGGTAGCAGGATATTTGGGCTAATACTGGGGGTGATGAACATCCGGTCATCATTAAATTCTTTGGGCGTTGGCAGCATATCTTGCGCTGATGTGAGGGCATCTAATGCAATTAACCTGAATGTGGTGAGTTTACCCCCGCTCACGGTTATAAGCCCGCTATCAGACCAAACGGCGTGGTCGCGTCGCTCTTTAGAGGGGTCTTTTGACTCTTCACTGCCAATAACGGGCCTAACACCGGCCCATGTGGATAATATGTCTGTAGTTGTCAGCTGATTACTTGGAAACTGTTGGTTGAAACCTCTCAATAAATAGTCGACTTCTTGGCTAGAGATGCTGGCTTCAATATCTAAATCTTCATCATGATCTAGATCAGTGGTGCCAAGCACTGTTGTACCTTCCCATGGATAAACATAGACTCCTCGCTTATCGTCTTGGTGTAAAAAGGTCATTACGTCAGATACTGGGTACATATGTTTAGGGAAAATTATATGGCTGCCCCGCAAGGGCCGAATACGTTTTCCACTATTAACGGTATTGCGTAGCCGGTCAGCCCAAGCCCCTGTTGCATTGACCACCACTCGGGCTCGCAACTGGATGGACTGAGATGTTTGTGGATCATCAATAGCAACACCACAGACCTTGCCTTCTTCAATTATTAAATTTTGGACTTTAGTATAATTAAGAGCCTGACCCCCATCTGCCATGCTGTCTTGCAGTACACGCAACACAAGGCGAGAGTCATCTACCATGGCATCGGTATAGTAGCTGGCACCTTTTAGGTTGGTGTCGTTTAATCCTTTGAATTGTTGTAGCAACTCAGCGGTTTTTATNAAGCGATGATCTCTGATGCCTGCNAAAAAGTCGTAGATTGCCAGTATGACCGTCATNGCCAAACGGCCTGGAAAAAGACCTTTACGAAAGGTGAAGTAGAAGGCGATACGATCAACTAACCCNGGTGCTTCATTTAGTAGTCTTTCGCGCTCTTCCACTGACTCTTTAGTGAGTTTTAGATCACCAGCGGCGAGGTAACGCAAGCCGCCATGAACCATTTTTGATGAACGACTGGATGTTCCCCAAGAGAAATCTTGCTGTTCCAAGAGAAGGGCTTTGTAACCACGCCTTGTTGCTTCGCGAAGTACACCAGCGCCAGTGATACCGCCGCCAACAATGATAATGTCCCAGTCATTACATTGACCATCGCGCATTTTAGCTAGNAGTTGGTTGCGGTCAGAGAATCCTTTCATGGTGTTTTAGTGCTCGCTGTATGGAAGAAGTTTACCGGGATTCATTTGACCCTTTGGGTCAAANAACTCACAGAGGTTGTTAATTGCCGCAATACCTAAAGTGCCTTTTTCAGCGCTCAAATATTGCCTATGATCACGACCAACCCCATGTTGATGGCTGATGGTGCCACCATGGGCTACAATTTGCTCTGCACCTGCTTTTTTGAGCTTGACCCATCNATNCATACCTTGTTGGTAACTCTCTCCCAAACGGAATAAATAAGTCGTGTAGATACTTGAGCCCTGACCATAAACATGGGACANNTGAGTATAGGCGTGNACTTGCTCGCCCTCATCGGCCAGAGCGGTGCGAATAGCCTGCTCTATGTTCTCTGCTGCCGTGGGTACTTTAGCCCAGTCTACAGCGGTTTCCATTGTGTCTGCGGCATAACCTGCGGCACCCAATGGGTCACGCAAGTAGGGCGCTCGAAATCGGCCATGCGCCCAGTTATCACCAAGTCCAGATTGGTCAGCCACACCNCCATGGTTAGCACAGTGATCAAGAGCCAGTTGGTGNGCNGTCTCGCAGTGTCGGACAGANCCTGTNACACCGAAAGTCATCATCACTTTNCCTGANCCAATGCCTTTTTCAGAGAGCGACTGTTCNAGGGCAGCCACGCCACTGCTATCTTCACCGGCACCCATATACAGCAGACTGGTGGTTTCAAGTGGGTTACTCAGGCGTACCATAGAGAGCGCAACTCTTTGCTGAATAAGTTCTCTGGCGACAGTAATACCAACATCCCATGAGGGGAAAAATACAACCTGAAACTGCTCTTGCTCCGGNAGGGGAGTNATNCGTACTTTNACTTCGGTAATGATTCCCATTCTGCCCTCGGAGCCTAAAATCATCTCGCGTACGTCAGGCCCTGCGGAGGAGGCGGGAATAGTGGGTATGTCTAAGGTGCCTGCGAGGGTTTCTATGCTACCGCCGGCAAATAAATTTTCGATGCGCCCGTAGTGCAACGATTGCTGNCCACTGGAACGACTAGCGACCCAGCCACCAACGGTCGACAGCTCCCANGATTGAGGAAAATGACCCAAGGTATAGCCATGTTTCTTGAGTTCTTCCTCGACTTTTGGGCCTGGTGTTCCAGCGCCAAAAGTGGCGAGCTGACTCTCTGCGTCAATGTGCAGCATGGAATTCATTTTGCCCATATCGATGGTGAGCACAGGCTTGTCACTTTGCTCTGGATTGATATGACCCACCACTGAGGTTCCACCGCCGTAGGGGATGACCACAAGATCATTGGCTTTAGCATGGACCAGGAGTTCACGTACCTCCTCAGATGATTCAGGCATGGCAACACCATCAGGGAAGGTGTCAACATTGCCGCTATGCATATCTAGCCAATCGGGTAGGCTTTGACCTCTAGCATGGCGGACTCTGGCCTCAGGGTCTGTGTTGATTAAAGAGTNGGCAGTTAGTTTTGTGGCGGGCACCTTGGCAATCACATCGTCCAATGTTGCCTGAGGTAGAGGTTTTGCAGGGCCAACCAGGGCGGTCAACAACATGCGCAGACCATTATTTAATTCCATGCTCAAATTACTATTTTCATTTCCCCAACCATTCCATAACCGCATATGTATCACCCTAAATAATTGTTTGCAGATCTAGATAAGTCTGCCAATTTAACCCCGTTTAGTATAGCGTTAATGGCAANGAAACCCTCAACTCTTGAGGTATACTATTTGTAGTAATATTAACCGGTGGATCTGAAATAGTCGCTGTCAAAGTACGACGGCTTAGTCACTATTTCGGTCATTGTCTTGGTACGGAATAAATACATGGATATAACCAGCAACAGCGGCCTAGCGTCTGTGCCAGCGGTAACGCAATATCTGCGNTCCGCGGAGGCNTGTGGCGTTGATTATTCTGNACTGTTAGCCGAAGTGGGTATCGATGCTGATATTTTAAAAGATAACAGCAAGCATGTGCCATCTCATGCCATGGAACAGTTATTGTCGTTATTAATCGAGGCTAGTGGCGATCCTTGTTTTGGTCTTCATTCTGCGGAGTTTGTGGAGCCTGCTTCCTATAGCGTGCTGGGTTACATATCAATGAACTGCTCCACACTAAGGATGATCCAAGCCAAGATTCCAATCTATGAAAAGATTGTCGGTGATATGGGAGTTACCTCTATTGAAATCGCTGATGGTTATGCGCTCCAGCGCTGGACATGCCGATTTAATGACAAAAAAGTAAGGAAACACGAGGTGGAAAATGTTTTGGCGTCTTGGTGCCTTTTTGCCCGACGATTTCTGAACTTCGAGGGCTGGCATAGTATTTGGTTTGAGCATGAAGGCCCAACTGATCCGGACTTACTGGAAGAGTACATACAAATTTTTGGGTGTGACGTTTTATTCAACCAGCCAGCCAGTGGGTTTCGGTTTATAGAAAGTGCTTTAGATGAGGTCTTTCCGCAGGCAAATGAGCAGTTACTTCAAATGTTATTGGAGCATGCAACGAGCATTTTGGCGAGTTTAGACAAAAATCAATCTGTGACTGATCAGGTTAAAAATCTCCTGCGACTGGTGTTAAAGCAGCAGACACCCTCTAGCCAAATCATTGCTGAGATGCTCGATATGAGCAGCCGCACGCTTCAGAGAAAACTCGATGAAGAGGGAACAAGTTATAAAGATCTGCTCAATGAGCTTCGCCTAGAATTAGCTATCTATTATTTAAAAAATACGGATCTGTCACTCGAATCTATAGCTTACCAACTAGGCTATGCAGAGGCGCGTTCGTTCTATCGAAGCTTCAAGCTCTGGACGGGTCGCACTGCAGGCTCCTATCGAAACGAGCTTACCCCTGAGACTCCATAACTCTAGTTTCAACGGATTTTTCTGCGGCATGCCAGACGCGAATGAAATTACCACCCCAGATTTTAGTGATATCGTCTTTACTGTAGCCGCGTTTTAGCAACTCTAGAGTGACATTGAGTGCCTCGCTGGCATCATTGAACCCAATAATGCCACTTCCATGATTAAAGTCAGTGCCAATCCCTACGTGATCAATACCAATACGATCAACAATATAATCAACATGATCGAGCATTTCGTTTAAACCGATGGGGCCGAGTAGGGCGTTGGTACGAGTTAAAAAGTCTCTCCTAATAGTTGGGTCATCAATTTCCCAGTACAGCTCGAAGGGATACAAATAGTTTTCTTCTATACCTGATTCTTTGCGAACAGCGCGGATATTTGTGTCCATGTCTGGGTCTGACGAGTCGAATAAATAACCGCGAAATGGCGCGATATGAATGACACCACCAGTCTCGCCAATTCGATCTATTTCTTCATCTGAGAGATTGCGAGTAACGTCCGTCAGTGCGCGCACGTTGGAATGGCTGGCAATAACCGGAGTAGTAGACAGATCAATAGCTTGTAATGCTGCTTGAGTGGACAGCTGGGAAATATCTACAACACCTCCGAGAGCATTGATTTTTGAAATAGCGGATCTTCCTAAGACAGATAAGCCACCATGCTCTGACTTCGGCTCTCTAGTGCCTGTGTCGCCATCAAATAGCGTGCGTGATGAGTCTGCAAAGTTGTTGTGACCCATATGCGTGAGGGCAAATACCCTCACCCCAGAATCGTATAACTCATCGATACCTGTTGTGTTGGTGCCTAAGATCAACGCATTTTGAAAACCAAGAATGAGTGCTGCTTTACCCTCTGTCTGAGCCGACTGGAGCTCCTCTATCGTTTGAACGATAATGGCGTTGTTGACTGGGTCATTAGCCAAAGCATTCACTGCTGCAAGCTTGGTTTGCGCCAAGGCTTTTGCTGCAGCATAACCCTTAGGNTTTCTCGGCATCGGGCCAACAGCTAATGACATAACCACTGCATCTAACCCACCAGCATNCATCTTTGCTGGAGATACCCTTGATAGGCCNTCAGCACCGACGTACATAGAAGGCTTGCCGGGTATTTCAATATCTGCGTGTGCATCTATCGTCAATGCAGAAGCATGAATGGCCTTGGCTTGGGTTATTAGAGTGGTGCTTTTATCTTCGGGTGCCGCTGCTGCTCCCTCTGACGTAGATTCAANATTGCAGCCGGCTTGGCTGAGGGTTAGTAAAACTAGAGTAGCTAATAATTTGGGCATAGAGACAACCATGTCATTAATTAAGATTTATTTTTCGTAGATAGCATAGATTTTTTGCGTTGGTTCTATGACTTCCCACTCCCCTTCAAAGCCAGCAGGTACACAAATTTTATCACCGGCAATAACGGTTAACTCATTGCCTTGNGTATCTCGTAAAATCGATTTGCCACTCAATATATGGAAATACTCATTTTCGGTGTAGCTAACTTTCCAACATCCAACTTCTGCGCCCCATTCTCCCACAAAGAACCGATCATCGGCTGAAAAATGAAGAGTATTGTTTTGCTCAGGCTCGCCTTTAACCAAACGGTCTTTAGGGGTTGGATAGTGCTCTACTTTTGCAGTGCTTTTTGCCAGCGCAACTATGTCAGTAATATTTTTAGGCATGGGAGAATCCTTTGGTAACGAGTAGATACCATAACTATCATTTGCCTAAAAGACCATTATCATCTGCCCATTGTTTAGACCGTTTCATGCCTTCATCAAATGGCATTTCAGGCTTCCAACCAAGAATGCGCTCGGCTTTCTTAATTGAGAACCAGCTCTTGGTGGCGAGTTGAACCACGGTTGCAGGAGAGGCTTCGTTTAGATTGCCCATAAGGTCGGCAACTTTTGAGGCTATGGCGGCGACTCTAAGCGCAACCTTAGTGGAGACAAGCATGGGGCCTTTTTTACCCAACCATTGATAGTGTGGCGCAAAATATTCTTTAGTGGTCATGTAGCCTTCACAAGAAAGGTTAAATATCTCGCCTACCGCATCTGGATGTTGAGCGGCAAGCGCAATACCNTTGACTAAATCATCTATATAAATGGGCCTAAAGAAACCCTCACCTTTGGCGGGTAGCATAAATTGATTCTTAGCAATTGCTTCTAAGGGAGCAATGATCCACGGTCGGCTACCGGGGCCATAGGCATCACCTGGACGCACAATTACTANCTCAATATCATCATTTGCCGAGGCCGCAAGTACAGTGTGCTCAGAGGCTAGCTTGGTGAGCACATAACTGCCACCATCTGCATGTACAGGGTGGTTCTCATCAAGTTCTCCCTCTGCGGCATTACCATAGGCCACGATAGAAGATATCTGCACAAAACGTCGCACCTTATGTTTTTTTGCCGCATTAATTAAGTTACCAGTAGCCTGCACATTTACTTGCCACATATCACTGTCTTCCATGGCATTTGAAACCAATGCCGCGGTGTGAATGATGACATCACAATCGTCTAGCACGTTGGCAATGCTCTCAGGTTTGGCGATATCGCCTTCAATAATATCTGTGCCATTACCAACCAAATCAACGCCAACTGCGGCTCGATTATTCTGTTGATAAAAACGCATTAGAGAATTACCAATAAAACCATTGGCTCCAGTGATTAATACTTTTTTGATCGATTGTTCGCTCATAGATACCTCAATGTTGATTTGTGCTGATGTTTANCTAATTAGCCCATATTCTTCCGATAAAAACTGCCAACCAATTTAGTTAGTCGTGTTTTAGAAAATAGATGAGTGATCGCTGCAGTGATTTTATTAGCCGCCCCCGGAACAATGGTCATTTTGCCCGAGAGGCAGTCACGGATACCTTGCTCAGCCACCTCTTTAGCTGACATCATCATGTTCGGTGCAATGTTTAGCTTGGCACCTTGATCTGGGTTATCCATCATTTTTGTGGCTGTATAGCCAGGGCAAAGAGCCGAGACAACTACACCATTTCCCGCAGCATTTAGTTCATCGGCAAGTGCCTGAGTAAAGGACAATACGTAAGATTTAGTTGCAGCATAGACATTTTGATTTGGAATTGGCATCCAANCTGCTAGAGAGGCTANATTAAGAATATGACCGCTTTTTCTAGCAGACATATCATTTGCATAGAGGTGTGTTAGAGAGGTNAGAGCCAGTATATTGACAGTAATCATCCTCTCTTGAGCATTAATGTCTAACTCNGTAAAGAAACCATTGTGCAGAAGCCCAGCATTGTTGACTAAAAAGTCTACTCTTAGATTATTTGACTGAGTGTTTTGAAATAGTTGCTGAGCGGCCTGGGGTTGAGATAAATCAGCGACGATTACCGTGCAATTAACACCATGCTCTTGGATGAGCGTTNTAGCAATACTGTTAAGTTTGTCTNCTCTTCGTGCCACGAGAATTAAGTCATAGCCGCGAGCACCCAGAATATTAGCAAACTCCAAGCCAATGCCATCAGATGCACCTGTTACCAGCGCTATTTTATTTGCCATGTTGTGTTACCCCTACCGTTTAGTTTAAGTGTAGTTATTATTTATAATCGATGAATATTGGCGACGACCAGGCTTGTTGACCAAGTGGCTTTTGGCAATCATCTTGTTCATCGGTGCGATAATCCCCGTAACAGGGGTCTGTGCTGACCACATTTCCTTCATCATCAAAGCTTCCGCGCAAATTACCNCCGTTGATCGTCTCAATGGGTTGTTCAATCGCCCTGATGTAGTACAAGGCATCACGACCCTCGCTGGCAAAATTTGGATCCTCAAACTCGACGGTGCAACCTTGCTCAGAGGGTGGGCACTCAAAACGCTGCCAAGGATCTTCAATTAGCGGAGCAATTTTTTCTCCTGCATAGGTCTGAGGACGAATTTTAACCACTTCAATACGATCAATGAGGTAGCGCTCATCAGAGGGGTGGTAACACTCGCCTAGAGACATCTTTTCTAATCGCTTTGCTTCTAAGGTTTCCACCACATAGTCAGGACATCCGCGCAGCTGTTTAAATGAACCAACTACTTTTGCTTTGAAACGTGGATTAATATCCATGTTAACGGAGCTTCCCATGGGGAGTGGCACGCTATGATTTAAAGGATTAGCAAGATCAAACCACAGGAGCATCCGATGACCGCTGGTACCGTAGACTTCTCGCCGCTTCATAGCATCCCAAATGGCGTCTCGGTCACGGCCTTCTGCGTGGACTGCTGCGATTCCTCCAGTACTTAAAAAAGAAGTTGTACGTTCAAATTCTGAAGCAAATATTTTTGCGCTTATCGGATCGATTTGATCAGCGCGGAGAGACTGGGGCGCTGATTCGGGAACGATCGCGGTGCTTGCGAAAATAGCCTCCCAAAAGTTATCACGCACACCGGTTGCATCGGTTGTGTTAAGACGTTGTTGCTGCTTAAAGCCGTGCCCGGGGCGAGATGAGTGAGTATCAGTGGAGCCTATGAATCCCCAGCGATAGCGCAAAGGGTCTTCGGGATCTTCTAGATTCTGCAATGCCAATCCATACTGGACTGATTTTCGTGGTTTATAGTTGAACGCAGGGAGAAAGACATCCCTTGCCTGACCTGCATCAAGCCATTCGTCGGGCGTACTCCCCGGTACGGTCATAAACCCATAGATGGTATCAACTTGAACAAAGTTATGTCTTGCCTCAACTGCACGTGCATCACATTTTTCTTGGCTAATGCCTGCAGCTGTGCAGCGATCTCGAATAATTTCCCCAGCTTGCCAGCAAGCGGGCAGATAGTTCGCTTGGGGTGCTGGACAGGTCCACTGGCCGTCACTATCGAGGGTGCGTACTGCAAAGTCTCTAAATACCTCAGAGTTGCCATGTCCGGAGTAAACCTCAATAAGGCGAGTTTTGTCGGGGTCGCTATTGGCTTTGGTAAGCTGGTGCCGCCAGTTAGCATTAGGGGGTGTGTAAAATCCCCAGCTAGTTCCGTGGGGAGCGACAATAGTATCAAAGCCCCATTGGTCTAGTTTTTTAAATAATTCCCCGGGAGTTGCAGCACTTTCATAGCAGTTAGCAGGAAGTGAAGGGCTTGGAAGAGTGGGGTCGCAGATTGGCGTTCCTGCCATGTTCTCAACCCAGGTATTGTAAGAGGCGTAATAATCTTGATGTCGCGGATCAAGTACCCCCAAAATAGACGACTGCTTGCCATCATTTGAGCGAGCAGCAATGGTTGCAACGCCCACACCGACTGACGCNATAGGATGACTGGGCAATTTGTTNGGGTCNTCGTCTTTGAAGAGTACGTTATGGTGGCCATAATGATTCTCTGCAACGGTTCCCACCTGTGTCCATTCNAAGCCAAGAAAAGCAACAATATCTGGATTCATTGGATCACCGGCGGTGCGATTGCATTGACGGACAGAATCCATGCCATCTTGCCATTGGCTTAATGTAAAACTCTCGGCATGGTCTGTAAGNAAATAAAAGTCTAGTTGAGAAATATAGCGAGCGTAATCNCAGGCAAAGGCNGGAGGATAGGCTCCAGACGCACCATGCATCATAGGTAAACTGTACATAAAAGCATCAGCGGAATTCGTCGTGTGTACATGGGTGTCACCGAAAAGTATTTGCTTATCAGTTGCTCCGCCATCAATTTGACTCTGGANTCNATNCTGCACGACGGANNCNGGTAGTCTNGATTCTGTGATTTTGGCGGGTGTAAGAGGAGAGTCNTCCCATGCCTTATTAGGGTCGGGGAAGTAGCCGGGGAATAGTTTATACACAGCTTCNGGGGCCTGGTTGGTTAACGTTAGGCCAATAGCAANACCNAAAGCCCCNATAATAATGATAATTTTCTTAAGCATGCTTTATTTCACCTTTTTTAGATAATTCCATAACTTCGTCCGATAAACCAGTAAAAACCGAGGCCGCAGAGAGAAGCTGAAACTAAATCAACGACTAACCTTGGTTGTAGTAATTGATTCTTTTCGTTGAGTTGCTTCAGTGCCAACCATAGGCCGACAATGATAATTAATTGGCCTACTTCTATGCCAAGATTGAAGCCGAGTAATGCAGGCCATAACTGAGCGCCAGATAAACCTATCTCGGCAAGCGCACTTGCGAAGCCAAATCCGTGTATCAAGCCAAAAGCGATAGCCATTACAGGTCGAAAATTGACACTCTTTGTTTCGCTAGAGGCCAGAGGCATGTAGGCGAGGGTAAGTATTATTAATCCAANAATGCTAAGTGTGCTTAATCCTGCACCTGAGGTNAGGTTAAATANGAGCATAACCANCAAGATGGCAATTAAGGCGTATGCAAAATAATGCCGGTGCCCACTAACAACACCCGCATTGTCAAGGGCAACTAGAGCGATAGTGAATCCAATGGTTGCTTCTATTACAGCAAGATCTGGTATTACAAANCCTAGAGTCGCTAGGCATAGAGTGACACTGTGCCCCAGAGTAAAGCCCGTCACTATCCAGACAAGGTCGCTGAATTTACGCAGTAATAAAATAAGTGCTAGTAGAAAGGCAATATGATCGATACCACCGAAAATATGCTCAATGCCAAGGGTGGTATATTGAGCAATACTGTGGAATAAATTTTTAGCTACTGGCCGTTTGGTATCTATTTCTTGTGTTCGTAAATCGTCNGAGAATATATATTGTTGAGACAGTTGGTCAGCCACAGNAATNNGTGCGTAGTGAACATGGGCACTTGCTACGCTGAAAAAGCTATTTATTTTAATGTTCAGAGTGTCTATTTGTGGGCCACAGTCAAAATATAAACCAACGCGAACATAGCCTTGCGCCGAAGGCTGCAGCCTTGGTGGGGCTNTGTNTTTGCAAGCTTGTTTGTCATGAAAAACACGAATAGTTTCTGCTAAATGACGACTTAGCAACACATCTAAAGCTTGATTGGGACCGCTCTGTAGACGAGTGATTTCCCTAGTCTTGATCGTAAATATAGCCTCGATGCGATTATCTGCGACGATCCAATCAGAAAATGACTGGCTACGGTTATGTGCATGAGATGTANAAGACATTGTCATTAAGGTGATCAAAATAACTAGGTGAGTAGGCATGCTCGAAAGTCGTTTCACTACGGCATTGCCCCTGTAGGCCCAGAGGTCTCTGCTTTGCTTTGGTTTAGCCATTCAATGCTTGCGCTATCACGTAACTGTTGGAGATAGTAGTCCACGGCAAAAGACTGCGTTTGAGATTTTTCTGCCGCACTAAATGCAGAGGGANTTTGAATGGCGTCNAACATTGTCTGCAACGTTTGTTGGCGAACATTGAGGTCACTTCGCAGGGCACCCGTACTAATGGCCTGTTGCACCAAGAGTTCTTCTTCAATTAAGCGGTCGAGTATTAACTGTCCATCATCCTCAGTCATTGCCCCACGCTTATCTTGATCAAACAATGAAGCGGCGCGAAGGTATTCGGTTTTGCTGATGCCAANATCGTTGATTGTAACGATAATGGAGTTATCTAGTTGGTCTGAAAAGGGGTTTGAAAATGCCATCAACATACCAGTAACAGAACCTAATATTACCGAAATGAGGGTTCTTTTCTGAATAATTTGTCTTGTGAGCGCGCGCATACCCTAATTCACCTTGATAATAAGCTGGTCAACCATCAGCGTATTCACTTCNATATTGGCTGCCTGCTTCAGGCGCAGTAATTCATCTGTCAATACTCGATCTCTGGATCTACTCTTGATTNCAGTAGCTATTTCATTGCGGACTAGCTCAAAATCTCGCATTGTCGCAGGTTCCACTCTTAAAATTTGAACTAAATAGACATCGCCTTTTTGGCGTATAGGTTGTGAAAGTTCGCCTTCTGCTAGGCCAATGATTTTGCTACTCAAGCCCACCCCAAGGTAGCGTCGCAACATATGTTCAGGAAGTGGGCTTAAGGGGATATCAACTCTTTGCCCACCCTCGATTAGCCCAAAAGATTCACCTAATCGTCCCTCAGTTAACATATGGTTGCGTGCATTACTGGCTTGTTCAATAGTCGTAAACTTAAACACTTCCAGGGTAGTTCGTGGTGACTCNTCAAAGATTGCTTGGTGGCTTTTATAGAAAGCTCTTAACGCAGATTCATCAATGGGCAAGTTTTCGGCATTGTTAGTAATTTTATCAATGGCTGAGCGAGCTAGTAATTTTCTAATCCCAGGGTCAGCGTACAAAACCCCCAAATCTTCGGCCCTTTGTAATATTAATTCATCATCTACCAGNCGCTGCAGAATGGAGTGTTGAGTTNAAGAGTTTTTGGGAAGACCTAAGGTNACAAGCGCCGTATTCAAGGTCGCTTGAGTGATGGGCTGTTGATTGACTAGAACAAGTGTATCGGCAGGATTTTGGTGCCAGTTAACTTCACTCTTTGAGCCTNCCAAAACCAATACAAGACCGGCANCCGCTGCTATTCCGCGGAAAATATAANCTGATTGAGTGGCCNNTAGGGGCATAGACTAGACTTTATTTATNTGTTTTAAGCGTCTTATCATAGTCTAATATATTTTCNTCGCACTGTCTGAATATGACAGNNTAGTCACAATAGCGGACATAAAAAAAGGGGCAGTTAAAAACTACCCCCTTTAGAGTTACTACTTTTCTAACACAGGTTAGAAGCTGTAGTTAAGTGTTGCGCCCCACACACTACCTGGAGTTGTATATTCAGCAAAAGCTCCGGAAGCTAATGGTATGTTAAATGCACCAGAGGCAGTTTTCTCATCGAACACATTCTTGCCGTAAAGCATCACAGCCCAATTGTCGCCTTTTAANCCAGTTCTGAAATTGGTCTTAGAGAAAGCATCCTGATATGTCGCAGAATCGGTTGAACCACCGATCATCTGAAACCCATCGGTAAAGTTTACGTCTATGCTAGTCATCCACAGCAGACCACCCATGACAGGTCGAGCATAATCAGCACTCAGGGTACCGTTGTAATCAACACCAACCTTTTCGCCGGTTCGATCTACGCTAGATCCACTCTGCACGCCATCGCCTCGGAAGTTTGCTTGACANCCATCAAAAGACGTAACTGGATCAGAAGCATAAAGAACCTCACGTCCAAGAGCTCTAGCTAGCCCTAATATTCCAGACTGCTGCTGAACAGTACACCCTGCGCCAGGATAGCTACCAAACTTACCATCATTTAATGCAAAGCTCGCACCCAGTTTCAGATGGTCAGTTGCTTGCCACTGCAGATCAACTTCAAGGCCTTGGATCTCAGTGGTAGCGGCGTTTGTAACAACAAAACCGGTACCGACGAAGGTAGAGACTTGCTGATTTTCATACGTACTGTCATANAGAGCCCAGTTCAGAGTCATGCCGCCATCAAGCAAGGTGTGCTTTCCACCAATCTCGATTGAATCTGCGTTCTCATCATCATATTCAAAACCTGGTCCTGGCACAGTAGGCAGNACACCATCAGCGTNGAAGGCTGGAAGCTGATCATCTACAGAGTTGAATCCACCACTTTTAAAGCCTTCTGAATAGCTTAGGTAGAACATGCTGTCCTCTGATCGTGTCCACTCGATATTTGCCGCAGGCAAAAANTGATTGCTGGATCGACTTTCATTAAATTCATGAGCGACNCCTAGACCGAAACCNTCAACTATAGCAGCCANCACACCGTNGGTATTAGGTACCCCAAGTCCANTTGNGTTNGTTGTTAGTTCCATNAGGGCATNTGNTCTTTTTTCTTCCTCTGTATATCGAGCACCGGCAGTAATAGCAACCGAGTCTGTCAGATCGTATGTTCCCTGGAAGAAGACAGCGCGAGAATTCGTATCCTGAGTCCAATTAGATAGGCGACCGGCTCGATGAAACTTTGTTGAACCTTCGACGCCAACTTGGAGTCTGTAATCCACACAACTAGGAGCGCCAGCGCCACAGCCTGTTGCAGCAGCGAGTTGATCTAAACTCAAAGGACCAAAAGGCGTATCGACGATAGTGGTAGCGTTTATACCACCGACCTGCGCTGGGTTTAAAGCCAGGATTGTATCAAGGCCCAAGGCAGGGTTACCACCGCCAAGAATGGTCTTCATTAACATCTCGGGGAGGCCAAAGGTACCATCAATCACCACAGTTCGATCAATTTCTTGGTCTTGTTGGTCTAAATACACGCCGCCTACCCATGAAAAACGCCCGTCAGTAGGAGAAGTAATACGGAACTCTTGGCTAGTATGGTCGTATTCTGAAATGTCGGATCTACCGATGAACTCTAATGGAAGCCAGTCAGCATCAAAGCCATCTTGATACTCATAACGGCCTCTACCAGCAACTGCAGTTAGCATGTAGCCGTTATCCAATTCCATCTCGAAACTAAGCGATGTATCAGCAGTCGTAGTATCTGTCCCTGTTGGACGCTCACCTCCAGCGTCACAGATAGCAGAGCTCATACCCATATTGGCTTCTAACGCACATCCACCAATAGATAGTGAGTCCATGTAGGGAGTTCGACTTCGAGAAGCTACAATTCCAGCGAACTCAGGACGAACCATGCCAACTACACCGAACATAAGGCCTGATGCCGCGCCCAAATTGGGCACTGGATTAAACACGGTAGTAATAGAATTCGCACCAAGACGTACGTTGTCACTCTCTGAGTGCTTCACCTCTACTCGCGTTGAATCAGTGGGCTCCCATGTTGCACTGGCTCGCCACATCGATTCATCAACTGTAGGCACAGTCTTGACGGCTGCCCCAGCGTAGGTATTCTCAAACTCACCATCGTTAGAGCGATCTTTGTAGGCGAGGCGCAGACCAATGGTATCGCCAATGGAGC
>NYWV01000062.1 GCA_002685195.1 Porticoccaceae bacterium | reverse complement strand
CACAGCAAGACCCATCTTGCTGACTAAAAGCTCTTGCCGGACAAACCTCACCAGCTCGTATTGAAACTCGCTATTAGCCATTTTAGATTTGATCACTGAGAACTTCGTTTTAATATTATTTTTCAATTAAAAAACCTCATTCTGAGTTTCAACTTGTTTGGTTATTACACTTCTCCTTTTTATGTCGATGTGTAGATTATGGAATTTCATAGCGTGAAAAAATCACCAGGGAGATTTTCAGGGTCATCTCTTACCCACAAGAAGACGGCTAACGCATTGGGCGTGCAAAAAGCAATCCTGTCTAGGCATGTCAGCGGAGGGTTAGCGGTTAGCAACACTGATCAGGGTTCAATTCGGATTATGCAGAAGGCCACTTCTTCATAAGGGTGGGCAGATTTTAGAGCGGCGATGACTGCGCCCTGCAACGCCTGCATGCATACCATCTCAACCTTGAACTCATTCACTCGCTCTACCTGCCCATGCTGTCCCAGGAATGGCGCACTACCCTCTTGAGGTCGAAATTGACCCTGACCGAGGGTCTGCCAGGCACAGAAATCGTAATCACCAACTCGCCCCGCACCCGCTGAGAACATAGCGCTCTTGACCTGCTCCAGATGGGTCTCGGGTACGTAGAACTCTATCTTGAGCAGTTGATCTGACATGGCTAGTTTAGCCAGGCTCTGGCATTTCTGAACATGCGCATTGAAGGTGCATCCTCTTGCCAGCTATCGGGATGCCAGGAATTCTGGACAGTCCGGAACACTCGCTCGGGATGGGGCATCATGATGCTCACTCGACCATCAATTGTGGTGACTCCGGTAATCCCGCCAGGCGAACCGTTGGGGTTTGCGGGATAGGTTTCAGTGGGGTGACCACTGCTGTCCACATAGCGCATGGCAACTTGTCCCGACTTGATCAGGGCACGCTGCTGCGTGCTGCTGCTAAAATCCGCCAGACCTTCACCGTGCGCGACCGCAATAGGAAAACGGGAACCCTGCATGCCTGATAGCAGAACTGATTGGCTATCGGATATCGCTGTCATGATCAACCGACCCTCGAACTGCTCGGAACGATTGCGCACAAACCTCGGCCAGTTATCTGCTCCTGGAATCAGATCCTGCAATAGTGACATCATCTGGCAACCATTACATACGCCCAGACTCAGGCTTGTTTCCCGCTCAAAGAAGGTCTGGAACTGTAGCCGCAGACCGTCATTAAACAAAACCGACTTGGCCCATCCGCCACCTGCGCCCAGCACATCTCCATAGGAGAAGCCGCCGCAGGCCACCAGAACATTAAACTGATCGAGTGACGCACGACCGTCTATCAGGTCAGTCATATGCAGGTCTATGGACTGGAATCCGGCGCGATCGAACGCTGCCGCCATTTCAATCTGTCCATTAACTCCTTGCTCCCTCAGCACAGCAACTTTGGGCTGTTCCTGTAGATTTAGATAGGGTGCACAAATGTCTGCATCAGGATCAAAACTAAGCTCCGCATGCAATCCCCTGTCTCCTGCGTCCAGTAACCGGTCATACTCTTCCAGAGCACAGTTCGAGTTATCTCTTATCGCCTGCAATTGAAAACTGGTAGCAGACCAGAGTCTGTGTAAATTGGTGCGGGTGTCACTTATAAGCATCTGCCCATGGCGACTGATAGTGATTTCATCAGACGCGANCACTTTACCCAACACAGTGATGCAATCTTCTAAGGCACAGGAATCAGCAAGCTCCAGCATTCTTGCGAGATCTTTCTCACGAACCTGCACGACTGCACCAAGCTCTTCATTGAATAGGACCGCAAGATCATGCTGACTCGACTGAAAATGCCCGAGGTCGATCTGCGCGCCGCAACGACCAGCGAAACACATCTCGACAAGCGTTACGAATAGCCCACCGTCTGAGCGATCGTGATATGCAAGCACCAAATCCTCAGCCTTTGCCCTAGTGACCAGATTAAAGAAATTAGTCATAAGCTGCGCTGAATCTAGATCAGGCACGGCGCCAAGGGTCCGGTCGAACACCTGGGCAAGTGCGGACCCTCCCAGGCGATAAGCNTCTGGGGCTAGACCAACCTGTAACAATAAGGTGGCCTCGTCCGCAAGTTGCAGCTGTGGCGTCAAGCTGCGGCGAATATCAGTCACAGGCGTAAACGCAGAAATAATCAACGACAGCGGTGCAGTGTTACTCTTTGCTTCTCCGTGTTCCTGCCATACCGTGCGCATCGACATGGAGTCCTTGCCAACAGGTATGCAAATACCCAGGCGCGGGCACAATTCCTCGGCGACTGCCCTAACCGTTGCGAAGAGTTTCGCGTCCTCACAACCATGTCCAGCAGCCACCATCCAGTTGGCGGAAAGCTTGATATCGCCGAGGTGCTCAAGGTCGGCACCCAGCAGGTTAGTAATAGCCTCTGCTATTGCCATCCGACCCGAGGCCGGCCCGTCGTAAAGGGCCAGGGGCGTCCGCTCACCCATGGCCATCGCCTCGCCAACATAGTCCCGGTATGAAGTCGCGGTCACGGCACAATCGGCGACTGGCACCTGCCAAGGGCCCACCATCTGGTCCCGACAGACCTGGCCCGTAATGGTGCGGTCACCGATGGTAATCAAGAAACTCTTGCTCGCCACGGTGGGCAAGGACAAGACCCGCTGCACTGCATCAGCAACTGTGATTCCTTCAAGGCCATCGTCGCGGATCGCGACTNCGCCAGAGCTTACGTCCCGATGCATCTTGGGCGCCTTGCCAAACAAGACATCCATCGGCAAATCGATTGGCTTATTGTCAAAATGGCTGTCTATGAGTTCGATGTGCTTTTCTGCTGTAGTCTCTCCAACTATTGCGTAAGGACAACGCTCACGCGCACAGATCGCTTCGAATTGCGCCAGGTCCTCTGCCGACACTGCCAGCACGTAACGCTCCTGAGCCTCGTTACACCAGATCTCTAGGGGCGTCATTTGCGATTCAGCATTCGGTATATCACGCAGCCTAAAGCTTCCTCCCCTACCCCCATCTTTCACTAACTCTGGTAGGGCGTTGGATAAACCACCTGCACCGACGTCATGAATGAATAAAATGGGATTACTCGCACCTCGCTGCCAGCAACGGTCTATGACTTCCTGGCAGCGCCTTTCCATTTCTGCGTTGTCACGCTGGACTGATGCAAAATCCAAATCCTNATTGCCGCTGCCAGAAGCCATGGAAGAGGCAGCGCCTCCGCCTAGCCCAATGAGCATTGCTGGCCCTCCCAGCACGATGAGTTGGGCAGCAACAGGTATCTCACCCTTACTGACATGGGGCTCGCGAATATTGCCCAGACCACCGGCAATCATAATGGGCTTATGGTATCCCCTGATTTCAGATTCACCCGCCTCATTTTCGACATTCGCTTCGTAGCTTCGGAAGTAACCGCAAAGATTGGGTCGACCATATTCATTGTTGAAGGCGGCGCCACCGATGGGGGCTTCCAGCATGATTTCCAGGGGTGTCGCGATNTGGGNAGGCTTGCTCTCCGGGGCCTCCCAGGGTTGGGGCATGCCCGGCAATCGCAGATTAGACACGCTGAATCCAGTAAGCCCNGCTTTNGGCTTCGCGCCGGTNCCGGTCGCACCCTCATCACGAATTTCCCCACCCGAACCGGTCGATGCGCCCGGAAANGGGGCGATTGCTGTNGGATGGTTATGGGTCTCTACCTTCATCAGGATATGGACGGGTTCCCGGTGGTAGGCATATTGCTGCTCACCAGCCGGAAAGAATCTATCAGTGGTGTGTCCTGCCATCACGGCAGCATTGTCTGAGTAGGCTGACAGCACCTTGTCTGGAGAACGCTCAAGGGTGTTGCGAATCATCCCGAACAGTGATTTGGATTGCGCCTGTCCATCGATGCTCCAACTGGCGTTGAAAATCTTATGCCGGCAGTGCTCCGAATTGGCCTGCGCAAACATCATCAATTCGATATCGTTGGGGTTTCTATCGAGTTCCGTGAAGCACGAGAATAGATACTCCATCTCATCTTCGGCCAGAGCCAGACCCCAGTCCTGATTAGCTCGTCGCAGCGCTTCCTCTCCCTNNGATAACAAGTCGACAGACTGCAGCGATTTCGGTTCAGCNCTGGCAAATAAAGCCGCCGCCTCATCCACCGCGCCAAGCACTGTNTGGGTCATGCGATCGTGCAGGCGTGCATCCAATTGCTGCAGCAATTCAGCTGAAGGCGCAGATTCGAAACCAAGGGTGAACACCGTGCCCCGTTCAACCCGGTTAACCCCATGTAAACCACAGTTATGAAGAATGTCTGTCGCCTTACTTGACCAGGGTGAGATCGTACCCAAGCGCGGCACCACGACTCTTTCAGTGAACTGGGCGGCGGTGGGGGCAGTGGCATGGACCGCTGCAGACNCGACGACTGCGCGCTCAGACTGACCATAGTGCAACAGGCTTTTTAACACGTCATTGCTGGCAGGCGAGAGATCTTCAACCACACCAACTAAGTGCACATGCCGGGCAGAAACGGTTTTTAGACTTGGAAAGTCAGAGCGGAGTGAGTCTTGCAGTTTTGCTTGTTTGAATGCAGATAGAGCGCTTGCTCCCAACAAAGCTTGCATCGAAAANGATTCTCTCTAGAGGCTGGTGTGCNNTGCTNAAACCAGATGNNTCANCGTATCNCNATGNTAATAGAATTCCGGTAAAAATTCAGAAAAAGCTCTCTACTGGCCGGGTTCTGTAAAACTGCCATCAGCGCGGGACACGACCTCATTGCCATTGGAATCCACCACCCAAAAATCGACATAGGAAAGGGTNGTAATGTCCTGTCGCTCAGCGTTGAAATGTGGGTGNGCCATCACCCGGTAAACCTCCCCAGCTCTGGCGTTGAAGCGCAGCGTACGTGATAGCTCCTCCTGCGAAGCCGCATAGCTGACCAGTGCTGGCGCCAACCCCCGTGCCGTGCCCATATCCCAGTAAAAATAGACAGTCACATCGTGATAGCCGGGCTCAATCTCTATGCGATCGTAGCCAACGCTGTCATCAATGGTATTGGCATCGATATGGGAGAAGCGGACGGCATCCATGTATCGATTGAGCCAATCCTGGCGAAGAAATTGGCTTCCCTCCAGCGTCGCGATCTGAATCGCAGACCTCATCTCCCCATCATAGGCGCGATAGGCGCTACCGTTTGTGCAGCCAGGAAAAAGTATAGCCAGAATTGCCAGTGTCAGAAATTGCTTCATTTGCAGCGTGACTCTCGAATTACCGCGCTTATGTCGACTCAGCCGCTATTAGCTTAAAACCCGGAATATTCGTGTCGTTGGTTTGTTAATCGCGAAATTTGGGTCAAAGTTACATGAATCTATGTATATTGGGCTAGCGTCTGGCCCTAAAAAAGCTCTGCATCAGTTCACCGCAAGAATCAGACAGGATGCCCTCAACAAAGCCCACCTTGTGATTCAAGTAAGAATCATCCAGCAGCTTTTGCTGACTGACTACAGCCCCGGAGCGAGGCTCTCTAGCCCCAAACACAAGCAAATCAACCCGTGCATGAACGAGTGCGCCAACGCACATCGTGCAAGGTTCTATAGTAACATACAGTGTGGAGCCGGGCAGACGGTAGTTTTGCCGAACCTGAGATGCCTGCCTCAAAGCCAGGATTTCTGCGTGCGCCGTGGGGTCCTTGCCCCTGATAGGCTGATTGTGAGCGGCGGCAAGCAACTTGCCATCGGCCACCAAAACTGCCCCAACTGGCACCTCTTCGCAGGCTGCCGCCAAGCCCGCCTGCTCTAGGGCCTGTCTCATCCAGAATTCATGTTGCGCTGTAGTTTCCGATGTCTGTTCAAGTTCCATTTCGTCAACTCTAAAATTTACCCAACTAACTGGCTACTCTGTCTCTCGAAACAGATGCCGGACCGAGAACAGTCCCAGCGACACGGCGGGACCAATACCTAAAGCGAAAAACAACGTACCAAGGCCAACACTGCCTCCCAGTAACCAGCCCACGCTCACTGCACTAATTTCCAGGGCCGTGCGAACCCAGGCAATCGGATAATCCGTCAAGCGCGCCAATCCGGCCATCAATCCATCCCGAGGCCCGGCGCCCAGGTGTGCAGTCAAATAGATACCGCTACCCATTCCAACCAGCAAGATCCCTATCGAGCACTCCAGAATTTTCATTGGATAGTGATCCGGCGCCGGGAGATACGGCAAAGCCTGTTCTATAACCAGCGAGATAATCATCGCATTGGCCAAGGTGCCAATGCCCGGTAATTGCTTGAGCGGAATCCAGAGAATCAAGACACAAGCGCTGACCAGAAATGTCGACCAGCCGATGCTGAGATCAATCTGTTGTCCCAGCCCCTGCGCCAGCACCGTCCAGGGACTCACGCCAGCACCTGCCGACACTAGCAGCGCTTCGCCGAGTCCGAACAGACTGAGGCCGAAGCAGAGGAAAAAAAGCGTCACCCCGCGGGGCTGGAAATTCAGCGGATGCGTAGAACTCCAGGCAACCACGGGCACCGCCNTGACCGTAAGAAAATTCATATTTTTGAGTTAGACAGACCAACGAACTTAGGTGACTCAAATTTGGAACGAGCTCGCTCTTTTAGAACAGTGCAGACAGGGTTCAGCAGAGGATAGGCAATCCCGAATATGGTTAGCGTGTTAAACAATACCNAACACTCTCATTTGCAATCGATGTGACAGATCAATTCGGAAATCCCAAGATTTCAGAAAGCCTGTTATAGAACCACTGCCTGAAAATCAATAACCTATTTAATTTTTAGCTTTATTTCAAAAGGATAATTGCCTGACAATTCGTGCGCCGCACGCATCCTTACCAAAGTCTCAAGGATTTCTTCAGATATTNCTGCAGATTTTCTGATGGACATATCAATATGGATTTCAACAGTTTCTATCAAAGCTGCCACTTCACCCGATTCTTTACAAATTGCACATACGAAGTGGTATAACTTTTTATTTATGTTAAGCATTCTGAACCTAGGTGTTAATTTTTCACCTTTTAAACATTCTNTCAGATATTTAATATTTTGCTCAGCTGTAAAAAATGAAAAACCCTTGGAGATATAGTCNTCACCAACAAGACCGCTATAAAAATTGTCATCATAATCCATAGGAATGGTTTGGTAGTACCTTACGTTCATATGTCCATTCATATCACACATATCACTAGATACGATCACAGATGCACCTTCGATTGGAAATATGTCTTTCATAAAATTATTACGCGAATTAAAAATGAAGTGTTAGTCTGCAAAGTTTTAAACCGGTTTTGCGCGGGCGCCTTCCAGCCGAACTGGCTCCTGAATTACTATAACTTTACCAAATCCTCTAGATCAGTGAACAATGATTTAAATAATTATCTGTTCCAAAACTAGCCTGCTATTCTTTTAAACATTCCGCCTGCCATTTCAAGAACTCGTTGACGAGACATAAATCTCGTCAGCATATGTAAAAAACGGTTTCTACCACCGCAAAGAATGTATTGTTTGTTTTTCTCAAAAGCTTCTAAACATTCAATGGCAACTTCTTGAGAGGTTTGCATACCTGTGCCAGCTGCAGAGCTTTCCCGTTCTTGATATCTTTCAGTAAGTTTTTCCGACTTTTCTGTAGCAACTCTGGCAAATTCCGATTCCGTACCTCCAGGCAANAGAGCCATGACTTTTATCTCTTTATCTTTATACTCGTAACGAATTGCTTCTGAAAACATTAAAACGTATGCTTTTGATGATGAGTAGACGCTTGCGTATGGAATTGGCGAAAGAGATGCCATCGATCCAACATTAATGATACCTCCACCACCTTGAGCTACCATGTCCGGAATGTATAGATGACAGAGATCAGTAAGGGTAGTGACGTTAAGTTGCAACATTTTTGAATAATCACCTCTCTCATGGCTTGTCAGCTCTCCCCAGCGCCCATAACCAGCATTATTGATAAGAATATCAACGTTTAGTCCTGCGGATTTGATTTGATCGTATAGTTTTATCCCCGATTCAGGCAGGGATAAATCTTCAACAAAAATGTGAGCCTTCCCTCCAGCATNTTTAATATTTTGAGCCAGAGCCTCTAGTCTGTCTCTCCTTCTTGCAGTAATTATGACTTCTGATCCTCTTTTGGCTAATTCTTCGGATAATGCATACCCTATGCCTGTAGAAGCTCCAGTAACTAGAACTTTTTTTCCCTCGTATATAGAAATGACTTCTCTCCCTTAATCCACTTAGTTAAATGTAACAAAACGCAATATTTTTAATGGTATATAGTATGAAAAGCGAGAATCTAATTCACTGTTGTGAACTAGTCCCACTCAATGAGCAATACCTACTGAAACCTTTTATTGAAAGGGGTTCCAGGGTCACCCTTCATTCCCACTCGATAATGACACGTCTGTAACTTATTGTTTTTATTGACATTTTAAAAGTGTTTACAGTTAGTTTACAGTTGCGTAAGTGCCTGATTTTCCTCATTTTTTTCTAAATACGACAAATCAATGACTTACAACTCATGCTACAGCAAAGTTTACAGTACTTCCCTCTCATTCACGCAGAAACCAGATTAACTGCATTTCTCAGCTTATCCACGCTGACATCAATGTATCGCTGAGTCGTAGCAAGATCACGATGTCTCGCTAACTCTTGAATCACTCGTACTGATACACCTTTATCAGATAAGTCAGTAATGAATTTCCTTCTTCCTGAATGACTAGAAGCATTAATACCGATATTTGCATACAGATTCTTAAACAGTATTTGAAGCGTCTGAGAAGAGAAGTGACCACCAGTACGCTGAGAGTAGATAAGAGCTGATTTAAGCGTCACAAGACGCTCTGTGTTGCTCTCAAGATACTTCTGAATCTCTTTCTTCACGAATTCTGAGAGATACACACTGTTAGCTTTGCTTCCTTTAGTCATATCCTTTGTTAGAAGCACTGTATCCTTGATGTTTCCCTCGCCATCTACGCAATCACCTACTTTAAGAGACGCAATCTCACATGCTCTAAGTCCAACATAGTAAGAAAGTATGATTACAAGACGATTTCTTGCTGCGTGACGAGTCGCTGCTGTCATCTTGAGAAGTTTCTTCACCTGTTCATCTTTAAGTACTGGTGCTTGCTTCATCTTGTAGCTCTCTCTGTTCCCGAAAAGTTGATTATGTATTAAAAACCACGAAGAAATAGTAACAACCAACATATCCGAAAACAACCGTAAGTGCCTGTTTTACTTACTTTTTATAACCCTCCGTATTCCTTAGATTTTTGAATAATTGTTATTTAATTACGAAAACAATACATAACCAACGAACCTCCCTCGTTGATACGAACGAACTCCAGAGATCGCCTCTAAGAGATTTGA
The DNA here is from genome assembly GCA_002685195.1 of Porticoccaceae bacterium. Classification (GTDB taxonomy): domain Bacteria; phylum Pseudomonadota; class Gammaproteobacteria; order Pseudomonadales; family Porticoccaceae; genus HTCC2207. The sequence continues at coordinate 3,300 of NYWV01000062.1, read as the reverse complement.
GTGTTGACGAGTGTCAGTGTGTGATTTGAGTAATAGAAGCGTCTTAGAGAGACGCTGAGAGAATGCTGATATCAATTCCTGAGAAGTGCTGTGCTGATTTGCTGACTAGACGAGATTCAGCGTGTGATTAGAGTGATAAAGCAATTACACCCAATGTTGCAGATATCAAAAACGCAAATGCAGCAAGCCACCAGTTTTCCGTTCCCATATAGACTAAAAACCCACCAAAGACCCCCATAAAGAATCCGTATCTAACCTTAGTTTCGCCTTCTCGACTCATGTAATTAATCCTCATATTTCTTTAATCGATGATACCGAAAGTGCTGATTATGTTCTTTCCTAGTCTTAGTCAGTACTTTGAGTAGATTTGATGAAGTTTGCGAGTTCAATCACAACTTCCGTGTAATTATCACCATCAACACTTGTGTCCCCCATCATAAAGTCAATGACATCCTTATCTTCCTGCAGAAAAGCGATCATCTCCAAAAGATTCTTTTCATTGTCCACGAAGCCTTGATATGTCGAATCAATATCTATTGAGTCTGGATCTATCTCATATGCAAGTTCTTGTAAGTATTTGTACTCTTTTTGCTGCTTTAGTAAGTAATTAAGAGTTCCTTGACTCTCATCCGTGTCGTCCAATTTTTTATCTACAAACGCAATCGTTCCTTCCTGCACATATTCTAAGAATCCTGAGTCAGTAAGAATCACAGTAAGTGACTCCATCAACAGTTCATCATCTCCAAATACATTAAATTCCACTGCGAACTTTTTCCTGACATGAATTTATGAAAATTTTGTATCACCTATTTCCGATCTTGTCCCGTTCCTTCCTTTTATTAATCTGCATCTTGAGTTTGTGTTTTTCCAACTGCTTCTTAATCATCATCCTAACCGCAAATAAATCTCATTTAGGTTTTGATCAGTAAATGACAGAAAGTTGGCAGAACTATGAGTTCAGTTTAAAACTATATCAGCAAGATCCGTCGTTCTGGACATGCAACCCCTGTTGGTATCTGATGATGGAAAACTTTTTTGACAGCTCAGTAATGGTAGTGACTCTAATCTCTATTTCAGCATCGCTATTTCTTTTTGGGACAATTTTGTCAGATAAACTACAAACGGTTGAAGTAAATCGGAAAATCAGTGGTTTGGTGTTTGATAAATCCAAGTTAAAATATACAGATAGAGATAATACTTAGTACACTTGGCGAACAAGTCGAGGCAAAAATCAGGAGGCGCTTATTGGAACTTCGCCTTACTGATCTTATCCATCTTCGTTGATAAAGAGCATCTTGCGCTCTTCTCTTTTTACGATTCCCACTCGACAGTGGCATTTTTACAAACCCTTATCTAGTAAGGGTTTGCGGGGGGGCAAATCTAGATCACAAGTGGTTTACAACTTCTTTCGCTAATCTTCGTCGAAACCTTTTCTTTCAAACTGGCTCAATATCAGATGCCTAATATCGTTAGGGGTTGTAAACCTCACAACCTCCTGCGCTTACCGTGATGATGCAACAATCCAAGTCCTTCTAATTTCCCTTAGCAGCATAAATATACCGCTGAATGTCTACGAGAAAGCTCTGTATATCTTGAACAGTACCAAGCTACCCTTGTGCAGCAGTAGTGCTTCCATACTTAGCAGTCAGCACTGTGCTCAGCTTGGTGACGTCTAGTTCATACACACGTACTCATTCATCTTTATTTAATGTTGCTGTAACTGTCCATTGAGATCTTTTAGGTGTTAGATATTTGGCGATTTTTGGACGGGCTTCTTCAGCTTCCGTATATATCCATTCCTCAATGACTTTTATCCCATCACCATAAGACTCGATTTCTTGACCATTTCTAACACCAAATTTAAATAGAGAGCCAGCATCGAATCCTAATTGAGATTTTATTTTCCTTCTAATTATCTTTTTCCACAAACCACGGATATATTTTTCGTTTGTAACTTCCAATGCTATTTTTGAATTATAGAATCTTTCTGAAATAGTTTTAAGAAGATCAATAACATCATTTTTAGGTAAGTACATGAACAAACCTTCAGCAAGTATAAGAATATTATTATTTCCCCTTTTTGTAACCGTGTCGATCCACGAAGCATCTAAAACGGAACAACTTATTAGTTTATAGCTTAGTTGCTCTTTGAGGATGTCTTTTTTAATTTCAATTAATTCAGGTAAATCAAGTTCGATATATTCGCAGTTTTTATTTTTTAGTCTCCAATATCTAGTATCGAAGCCACACCCGAGATTTACTACAGTACAACCTGGGTTTATTGAAATAAACTCATTTGCTATTGCATCATATTTTCTGGCTCGGAGCGCCTGAGAATTAGTAAGAGCCAATGGTAGTTTTCGGTCGAACAAAAGTTCTCTGTCTTTTTCTGATGCCAATGAGTAAAGTTTATCCAAACAATACTTTGCCATAGGGTCATTGATAATTGGATTCTTTTTTTGTGATTCTATAATGTGACTTCTAAGTGAAGTGGCAATTGAAGTTTTTGATACGTCTATTAATTTCAGCATGTTATCTAATGTTGAGATTGCTTGCCTCTAACAGGTATTAACAAGTTAACTATTACCGCTCTGAAAATCCATTGCTTCCTTATCCCCATATCCCCACTGCCTTTTCCCAAGGCGCAAAGACACAATACCTGAAGAATCAATAATTCTCAGTAGTCGCGAGACTTTACAAGTTTGTTTACAAGAATTGCAGAGAAAAGGTGGATTACAAGTAGTTTATGAGTGGCAGAAGTCAGTAAATATGGGGCTTACAGCCTATGTCACTATGCCCACTCAATAGTCGACATGACTAAAACCCCAGTTTTTATAAGGGTTTGCAGGGGGCAAATTCATACTATGTAGTAAGTATGTAGTTACTAGGGTAAAAATTTCCTCGTCGTTATTTCCCTTTTTTGTATTCATATCAATATTTTACCCTATCCGCTACTACATACTATGTAGCCCTCTAATGAGTTGATAGCCGCCTTCAACCAAAAGTTGTCATTTCCAAATACTCTTCTAAGTTATTCTCAATCCATTCGAGAGTTTCAGTTCGTTTTCCCTGCCATTTCGATCGTCTCAAAATTCCAACTATCCCATGAACAGATGCCCAAACATTGACTGCTTTTATCATGACATCGTTATCTGACTCATCGGGCATAAAAGATTTCAGCCCTTCAACTATCCCACTAAAGGATGCATCGGACAGAGCTTCTAAATCCGGATAAAGAGACATATCTAAATCCGTATTCCCAAACATCAAATCGTAAATATGCGGGTAGTCCAATCCAAA
>NYWV01000061.1 GCA_002685195.1 Porticoccaceae bacterium | reverse complement strand
CGAACTCTAGGAGCACTTTTATTAGCAAAAGCCTCTAATCGCTCATTTGACGCTGGCTGTGTATTAACGATACCAGCAACAACAGACTCTGCATAAGCTGCGTCCATCGCCGACATACTCTGCATATGGCTGATAGCTGAACAGATAGCAAAATTAGATAAGACTGGATTTTCCGCCGCTGTGCGCGCAATCTCCATAGCCTTGTCTTCGCTTGAGCCCTCCACCAAATATTGGCACAGGCCAACTTGAAACGCTTCTTCTTGCTTGTATACGCGACCGGTCAGCATCATATCGATCATGCGGGCTTTTCCCACAAGGTCAGCAACGCGTATGGTTGCACCTCCACCAGTAAATAATCCACGTTGGCCCTCAGGCAGAGCAAAATAAGTACTTTGATCGGCGACCCGCACATGCGCAGCCGAGGCCAACTCAAGGCCACCACCAACAACGGCACCTTTGAGAGCTGCAATAATAGGTACACCACCATATTCCATCTTATTGAAGGCTTCATGCCAGCGGAGGCATATATGCATAAACTCTTCGGGACGACGCTGCTCATTATGGTGTTCAACCAAATCTAAGCCAGCACAAAAATGATCGCCCTCGGCTCGCAGAACCACAGCTCTGGCACCCATTCTGGGAAGTTTAGAAAAGACCTCTATCAATTCCTCAATCGTGTCGGCATTTAAAGCGTTACGTTTTGCTGGCCGAGATAGAACAACCTGCACAATACCGTCTTCATCACCGATCAGAGTAAGATTTTCAAGATCAAAATTATCAAGTTTTTCCAAAACAGTTTCTCCTAAAATACTATAGACAGTGACTTCTTTAGTGCATCAACGCCGAGATTATAATCAGTTATAACAACCAGTCCAGCAACATATTTATTGTTTAGTTTAGTTTTCCGCTTCTCGCTAGCGCGCGCAGCTCATATTTTTGTATTTTGCCAGTCGCAGTTTTTGGCAGTTCACCAAAAATAACTTTTTTGGGGCGTTTAAAGCCGGCCAGATGTGATCTACAGAAAGTATCGATTTCGTTCTCTGATACGGACTTTCCTTCCAACAACTCTAAAAAGGCACAGGGTACCTCTCCCCATTTTTCATCTGGGAGTGCAACCACAGCAGCCAATGAAACCGCAGGATGTTTATGCAATACCCCCTCTATCTCCACTGACGAAATATTTTCTCCACCCGAAATAATAATATCTTTTAGCCGATCTTTAATTTCCGCATAACCTTGGGCATGCATTACTGCTAAATCACCCGTATGAAACCAACCATCTTTGAGAGACTCAGNGGTATTATCTTGATCTTTCAAATAGCCTTTCATAATGGTGTTGCCGCGGATTAATATCTCACCGATTGTCTCTCCATCGGCGGGCACATCAATACCAGACTCCATATCAACAATTCGCATTCCAGCAGTCATTACCATAGCAGCACCTTGGCGAGCTTTGAGCTTAGCTCTTGCCTCTGCATCGAGATTATCCCAGTCTGAATTCCAGGTAGACATTACCGTATGACCATAGGTTTCTGTTAAACCATAAACCTGGGTGACGTTGAAACCCAGTTTCTCAACGCCCTGCAATACAGCGGCTGGAGGAGGGGCACCAGCGGTCATTAATTCAATTTTATGGTTGCAGACAAACTCTTTAGCTGCGGGGGAGTTGAGCAGCATACTCAAAACAATCGGAGCACCACCAAAGTGGCTAATTTCGTGTTCCAAAATAGTTGAAAATATTTCTTCAGGATCAATGGCTCGAGTACAGAAAATAGTACCTGCTAAAGCTGCCATCGTCCAAGCATGACCCCACCCATTGCAATGAAACATTGGGACTGTATACAGATAATTGGGATGGCGGGGTAAATCCCAGTCGGTAATCGTACCCATCGACATCAAGTATGAACCTCGATGATGGTAAACAACGCCTTTTGGCCGACCAGAGGTTCCTGAGGTATAGCTTAAGCCAATAGCATCCCACTCATTGGTTGGCATCGCCCATTCGTCATCTTCTGAGCCTGTAGACAAGAATGATTCGTAGTCCTGACTGCCTATTGCAGAGGGATGACTAGTGTTTTTAAGATCCAAGATATCAATAACAAGCAAGTCTTTATCCCCGTGCAGCTCAAGGGCTCGCTTTGTTTGAGGTGCAAGCTCGTAGTCAACGATAAACACTTTAGCTTCACCATGGCCCAAGATGTAGGCAATGGTCTCATCATCTAGGCGCGTATTAACGGTATTTAACACAGCACCAGACATAGGAATACCAAAGTGAGCCTCGACCATTTCAGGAGTGTTNGCCGCTAAAATAGCAACAGTATCNCCTTTCTGAATACCGGCTCTCCTCAGGGCCGATGCGAGCTTTTTGCAGCGATCATAAAATGCTTGCCAAGAATACTGGCGCTCTCCATAAACCACAGCTCGGCGATCTGGAAACATCAATGCCGTTCTTCTTAAAAATGAGAGTGGTGTTAATGGATCATAATTAGCATCAGATATAGCAAATGCATCGAACTTGTTGGCAGACATGTGTTATCCCTCGTAAGCCTTTTTGGCGAGTTTCATCAGGCTAAGATTAATTCGCTCTTTTGTCTAAAAATTAAATTCAAGTGTCTTTCAGAAGCGATCATACCTATGTTGCAAGGCTAATAAAATCAATACTTTTAGATACTTAANTGGCCAATGGGCGGCAAGTGGCGAGCGTGATTTATCAAGCCTAAGGGATAAAAAAAGGGCGCATTANCGCCCTTTTTGATAACGATTAAACACTAAAATTTATGCTCCATACCAATGCCAATNGCATTGAAGTCTGCATCGCTAGAACNCACTTTAGAGTCCGTATTGTCAGTGTAAAAAGCAAAAAACTTGGTGTTTTTAGCTAATTTGTAATCAGCGCCCAGAGACAACGTTGTCTCTTCATCTCCGTCAACATCATCTTCGATGGCTCCATACTGTGCTTTTAAAGTGATATTACTATCCATTTTGTAGGCAGCACTTACAAAATAGCCGGATTCATCTTTAGTGCCCAAGTTATCTTCATTCTGCTGATACATAAAGCCAAGCTTTATTGCGTCTATTTGATACTGTGCCACCATTCGGGTGAGATCTTGTTCGTCGATATCTTGATCTCCGGTAACTGCTAGGTAGAGTTTGTCACGAGTATAGCTGACCGAATAAGACATACCATCATTGAGACCTCTGTCATCTTGCCCATCTTGATCAGTATCTTCGCCTTCAGCAGGAATCATTGCTACGGTTGCAGAAAAACCATTATTCGATGGAGTTGTATAAGCAATAATATTTGAAAGCCGATTTTCACCTTCAAAGGTGTTCTTTAAATCACCCTCAAGATCATTAAACAAATCAACTCTCTTCGCTGCTAGTTTTGTTGGACTGTCATGCTTGCCTGCCCAAACCATTCCAAAATTACCCTTTAATCCAGCAAATGTATTGCGTTGCTTAAACGTTTGGCCTTTGCAGCTACCACTATCAATACAAACTTCGTACTCAGCCTGATAAACCACTTCAAGGCCGTCAGAGATCTTAGTCGCTCCCTTTAGTCCCAAGCGAGAGGCATTGCTGTTCAGATTCCATTCATCAGAGCCTCCGTCATCTTGACTAACCACAGACAGATTAGCCTTACCATAAACCTTCCCATCAATGGGTCCCTCGGCAAAGCTAAAAGTCGTAAAGACAATACCGAATGTTAACAATGATTTTTTCATGTTCAATTCCTAACTAAACAATTCTTTTTGGGCTTGTGCCCTCCCAGTTGTCAATGATCAGCCATGACAACTGCGCGAATAATATATGAGTAAATTATGACAAAAATATGACAGCCATAATATTTTTTATTTTTCTTCAGTTGTCATATTTCTGTCATAAAAATTCAATATATTGAGCTCCGTAAAGCGCTAACTTAAATCATTTGTAAGAATATTATCAGCTTTTAGGAGTTCCATATGTTTAACAGGAAGAATGTTTTTTCAACGGTTGCTATTTTGGCGGTGTCTTTAACGGCACCAATATCCTTTGCTCGAGACAGTATTGAAGTCGTTGGTTCATCCACAGTATATCCGTTTTCAACGGTCGTGGCTGAACGGTACGGGCGGGCTACTGGCAAGCCAACACCCAAGATTGAATCTACAGGGTCCGGTGGAGGAATGAAATTATTCTGTTCGGGAGTCGGTACTAATTACCCAGATATTACTAATTCATCGCGCCGAATAAAAATGTCTGAATTTAAAAAGTGCCAGTCAAACGGTGTCACTGAAATTATTGAAGTACAAATTGGTTATGACGGCATAGTTGTTGCCAATTCAGTTAATGCCACGCCAATGAACTTGAGTCGTAAAGACATCTTTTTAGCACTTGCTGCCAAGGTACCTGGAGCAGAAGAAGGTAAACTCATTGAAAATCCCTACACCACATGGAAGCAGGTGAATGCTTCGTTGCCTGGTACTGAGATAGAGGTTCTTGGGCCGCCACCAACTTCTGGGACAAGAGATGCTTTCGCCGAGCTTGCGATGGAAGGTGGATGCAAAAAGATTGACTGGATTGCTGCGCTGAAGAAAACTGATAAAAATGCCTATAAACAACTTTGTCATACTGTTCGTGAAGATGGCCGTTATATTGAGGCAGGCGAAAATGATAATCTCATTGTACAAAAGCTAGAGGCTAATCCTGCAGCGCTGGGAGTATTTGGATTCAGTTTTTTAGACCANAATGCTGACAAGGTACAGGGTGCTGAAATAGAGTCGGTAGGCCCTGATTTTGAATCAATTGCGGACAAGTCATACCCTATTTCGCGGCCGCTGTTCTTCTACGTAAAGAAGGCACATGTCGATGTAGTTCCTGGAATGCGAGGTTATCTCAAAGAGTTCACCAATGAACGAGCATGGGGAGAAGACGGTTACCTTGCTGAAAAAGGAATGATTCCTCTACCGACCAAAACTCGCAGGGAAATGGGTAAAAATACCATGGCTTTGGTCCCAATGACCGGAAAAGAGACATTAAAATAAAGGGTATAGTTTTACAGAGTACCTCCACGCCCAGCTCGAAGAGCTGGGCTTTTCTATTTAAGGAAGTTTGATAGCGATATGCAGGCTACTAATATATTTTTATTACTGATTGGAATAGGTCTCTTTGGCTTTTATCTAGTTCGAGGTCGTTCGCTAGCAATTGCTAATCCGTTGGGGGGTATTCGACAACTTCATTCGCTTCCCTCCTACTATGGCATGCATGCAGCACTTTGGTGTGCGCTGCCNCCATTACTTATTCTTGGGTTTTGGTTGATGTTTGATGAGCCTGTTATTAACAGCATAGTGATGAATTCGTTACCTTCAGATTTGGCACCAACTAATACCTCTAGCTATAACCTATTACTCAATAGAGTGGCTAATATTGCCNNTGGCATTTTACCGCGTGAAGGCCAAACGATCGGTCTAATTAATGCGGCCGATAATATGGCAGCGTTAANAGTAACGTCTCGATGGTCCATGACATTGCTGTTACTCACTCTGGCGATGGCCGGGTTAACTTGGAGCTGGTATAGGGTTTCAGCTGACTTTCGAGCACGTCCTGCTGTGGAAAAAGTAATGCAGAATCTGCTGCTTGCCTGCGCATGCCTGGCTATTTTTACAACGATAGGCATCGTATTTTCTGTTTTATTTGAATCGGTACAATTTTTTAGATCAGTGCCTATCTATGATTTCGTGTTCGGCCTCGAGTGGAGTCCTCAAACAGCAATTAGAGAAGATCAAGTAGGATCCTCAGGCAGCTTTGGTGCTATACCTCTATTTGTTGGTACTTTACTTGTTTCGGCAGTCGCCATGTTCATCGCAGTNCCCATAGGTTTAATGTCAGCGATCTATTTAGCGGAATATGCNAGCAATGGTGTACGTACCTATGCCAAACCGGCTTTGGAAGTGTTGGCAGGTATTCCTACGGTCGTGTATGGATTTTTTGCAGCACTGACTGTCGCCCCTTTTTTACGAGACTTAGGTGCCAGCTTTGGTTTATCCATCTCATCAGAGAGCGCACTGGCTGCTGGAGGTGTAATGGGGATAATGATTATTCCTTTTATCTCTTCTCTGGCAGATGATGTGATCACCGCAGTACCGCAATCCATGCGTGATGGTTCTCTAGCCATGGGGGCAACGCAATCAGAGACCATTCGTAAGGTAGTTATTCCAGCTGCACTACCAGGGATCGTTGGTGGAATTATGTTAGCTATATCANGGGCTATTGGCGAGACAATGATAGTAGTGATGGCCGCAGGGCTAGCAGCAAACTTAACGGCCAATCCTTTGGACTCAGTAACAACAGTAACCGTTCAAATCGTAACCCTACTAACAGGGGATCAGGAGTTCGATAGNCCCAANACACTAGCCGCTTTTGCATTAGGGCTTATGTTGTTTACTGTAACTTTACTNCTAAATATCTTTGCCTTACACATCGTCAAGAAATATCGGGAACAGTATGAATAACAGATCTGACACTTTGTCAAAAATTCAGCATTCGTTGACTCGACGTAATCGAGCCGAAGCGCGATTCCGGTGGTATGGGCGCTGCGCTATATTTATCGGCTTGCTTGCAGTTGCANTACTTTTTTTCGATATTATCAGTAAGGGCCATGGTGCTTTTAGAGCTACCTATATCAATCTAGATATTCACTATGATCCTGAACTCATCGGTATTAATAATCTGGCAGATAATGAACAGCTTTCCGCNGGCAACTGGCAGGCGTTATCCAAGANAGCTCTGCGCNACAAATTTCCAGACNTTTCTGGTCGCCAAGACAAGCGGCNACTAAGCAAATTATTAAGTAATGGTGCCGGCTTTGATCTTAAAGATCATCTGCTCGCTAATCCCCAACTGCTGGGTAAAAAGGAGTCAGTGTGGGTCTTGGCAGACGATGATATAGATACCTATTTTAAGTCTTGGTTAGACGGGGATGCCTATGACGCGAGAATGACCGATAAACAGGTGCAATGGATCGCTCAATTACATCAAGAGGATTTAATAACACTTAAATTCAATAGCAATTTATTTTCTCGAGGTGATTCAAGGGAGCCTGAGCAAGCGGGTATCCGCGGTGCAGTTATGGGGTCTTTCCTGACTTTAATAATGACGCTCATGCTGTCTTTCCCAATAGGTGTATCTGCGGCAATTTACCTAGAAGAGTTCGCGCCTAAAAATCGTTGGACTGATTTTATTGAAGTTAACATTAATAATTTAGCGGCAGTACCTTCAATTATTTTTGGTTTGTTAGGTTTGGCCATCTTTATTAATTTTTTCCATGTACCAAGATCCGTTCCCATTGTTGGGGGTTTAGTTTTAACCTTAATGACATTGCCAACGATTATTATCACAAGTCGCGCAGCGATTAAGTCTGTACCACCCTCAATTAGAGAAGCTGCTTTAGGAATGGGAGCTTCTAAGTACCAAATGGTGTTGCATCACGTATTGCCACTATCCTTACCTGGCATGCTAACCGGCGCCATTATAGGCATGGCCCAAGCGCTGGGAGAAACAGCGCCTCTGCTTATGATTGGTATGGTAGCGTTTATTGTTGATATTCCCAGTGGGTTTTCTGATCCAGCCACAGTGTTACCGGTACAAATTTTTCTGTGGGCAGACAGCCCTGAGCGAGCATTTATTGAGAAAACGTCAGCCGCTATCATGGTNCTGTTAAGTTTTTTAATTATTATGAATACATCCGCTGTTTGGTTGCGCAAACGATTAGAGCGGCGTTGGTAGACGGTGAATAAGTATCAGACCAGTAGATTAAATAGTAAGGAAATTAAACAGCCACAAAACAAGACAAAGGAAAGACTAAGGTGAAACTAGCTTCAGAGCAAACGTTAGAATTAGATGAAGGCCACGTCACAGTAGGTCAGAGTTTTAGTGACGACCCAAAAATGACAATGCGTAATATCAATGTTTTTTATGCTGACAAACAGGCAATTTATGATGTCAGTATTGATATTGCGAAAAACGAAGTCATTGCAATGATTGGGCCTTCAGGTTGCGGCAAATCAACCTTCTTACGCACCCTTAATCGTATGAACGATACAGTAGATGGATGCCGTGTCGAAGGCGATATTTGTATGGACGGTGAGAATCTCTATGCACCTAACCTTGATGTAGTAGAGCTTCGGGCCAGGGTGGGAATGGTATTTCAAAAGCCTAATCCTTTTCCTAAATCAATTTATGAAAATGTTGCTTACGGACCTAAAATTCATGGTCTGGCCGATACCAGGGTCGATTTGGATGAAATCGTTGAAAACAGCCTGCGTAAAGCAAGCCTTTGGGAAGAGGTCAAAGAGCGACTACATCAGCCAGGAACAGGACTTTCAGGTGGGCAACAGCAAAGACTGTGCATTGCTAGGGCCATTGCGGTAAGTCCTGAGGTTATTTTAATGGATGAGCCCTGTTCGGCGCTCGATCCAATTGCAACAGCGAAAATTGAAGAGCTTATAGAAGAGCTCAGTCAGAATTTTACTATTGCTATCGTCACACACAGTATGCAGCAGGCGGCACGTGTATCTCATCGAACGGCCTACTTCCACTTGGGCAAGTTAATAGAGGTCAACCCAACTGAGCAGGTATTCACGATGCCTGCACANCAGCTAACAGAAGCTTACATTACAGGTCGATTCGGATAAGGTTTTAATTGAGTCTAATTGCATAGGCTATAGGGAGAAAAACATGGCAAAAATGTCATTTGAAAATCACATCATGAAGCAATTTGATGATGAGCTAGAAGAAATACGTACCCGCCTGATGGAAATGGGGGGCAAGGTCGAGCAGCAACTTCAAAACGCGATTCGTGCAATCAGCGAGGCTGACAGTAAGCTTGCAGAGCAGGTCATCGCAGAAGATAGAAGAGTCGATGCTATGGAGGTTGATATAGATGAGGCTTGCATTTTGATCATTGCCCGACGTCAACCAGCAGCAAGTGACCTCCGTTTGGTTATGATGGTGACCAAGGCGGTTAATGACCTAGAGCGTATTGGTGACGAAGCCAGAAAAATCGCTAATCATGCAATTATCTTAACCGAGGAGAGTGGTTCTTCCTCTGGTTATCCAGAGGTCCGGCACATAGCGAGTTCCGTGACAAAAATACTGGCAAATGCACTTGATGCATTTGCGCGCTTTGATGCTGACGCCGCTATACGGACCATCGAAGAAGATAAGCAGGTAGATCTGGACTATAAAACCGCATTACGGGAAGTTGTAACTTATATGATGGAAGATCCGAGAAGTATTAGCCGAGTTATCAATATTCTTTGGGTTGTACGCTCCCTCGAGCGAATTGGCGATCACGCCAAAAATTTGTGTGAACAGATTGTTTTTGTCGTTAAGGGTAAAGACATAAGGCACAAACGCTAAATAGCAGCTAACACCTTAGCATTGAAGAAGGGGTATTTCTGGCGGTATAACTTTACAACCCGATATTGCGGACTAATTAATAAAAGTATTACTATCAGCACAGTTTAGATAACTTTGTGAATAGGGAATCCACCGATGAGATTAGCCTGTGCTACTAGTATTAAAATTGCCGCCATTACGTTGAGTATTTTTGTCTCCAGTGCCTTGCTGGCAGGCAAGGCAGATTATCAGAACAGTATCGATAGCCATCAAAAGCAATTTGAAAAAGTGGCATTGGATCTGTGGAACTTTGCTGAGATGGGTTACCAAGAAACTCAAAGCGCAAAGTTACTGCAGGATGAACTTGCCAGCGAGGGATTTAAAGTTACCAGCGGCATTGCCGATATTCCCACCGCATTTAAAGCTGAGTATGGGGCAGGCGGGCCAGTTATTGGTATTTTAGGTGAGTTTGATGCTCTTCCTGGTCTTGCTCAAAGTACGTCCCCTTTTAAAGATGTTATTGAAAACGCCACCGGTGCAGGCCAAGCTTGTGGGCACCATTTGTTTGGTGCCGGTTCTGCTTGGGCAGCGGTCGCTATCAAAGAGTGGTTAGAAGAATCTAATATACCAGGGCGGGTGGTTTTTTATGGCACTCCTGCTGAAGAGGGCGGTTCTGGCAAAGTTTATATAGCTCGCAGCGGCGCTTTTGATAATGTCGATATTATGCTCCACTGGCACCCAGGCTCATCAAATAACGCCAGCCCCCGATCAACCAATTCAAATATGTCAGGAAAGTTTACCTTTAAGGGCATATCTGCCCATGCTGCCAGTGCACCCCACAAAGGGCGCTCAGCGCTAGATGGTGTTGAAGCCATGAACATGATGGTTAACATGATGAGAGAGCATGTCCCTCAGGACTCGCGTCTCCACTACGTGATCACAAAAGGTGGTTTGGCGCCCAATGTTGTCCCCGATCTTGCTCAGGTTTATTACTATGTTCGTCATCCAAGGCGAGAGGTGGTTAAAGAGTTATTTGCGCGGGTCGTGGACACCGCTAATGGAGCTGCTCTAGGTACCGGTACTCAAATGAGTTACGAGGTTATGCATGGCAACTACTCATTGTTACCTAATGAGACATTACAAAGGGTGATGCAGGCCAAATTAGAGGAACTGGGGGGTGTGAGCTACTCTGTAGCAGAGCAAAAATATGCTGAGACTATCTACAAAACATTGGTTCAGCCATCGGCCAAAATAGGAGATCAAGAGAGAATAAGCCCCTATCAGAGAACTCATGGTTATGGGTCTACAGACGTTGGTGATGTTAGCTGGTTAATTCCTACTGGTGGTATCGGAGTGGCAACCTGGGTCCCGGGAACAGCGGCTCATTCTTGGCAAGCGGTTTCTACTGGTGGTACTTCAATTGGGTTAAAGGGCACCAAATTAGCTGCAAAAGCATTGGCCGCGACGGCGCTAGAGATTTATGAAAATCCGAGGATTGTGGATCAGGCAAAAAAAGAACTACAGAATAATGTGGGCCCAGACTTTAAGTATCAGGCGCTTTTGGGCGATCGTAAACCGCCCTTAAATTATCGCAACAACTGAGATGTTCCTAAGCTTTTGCGCTCGGTCTTTGACTAACTTCGTTGTACCAACGATTTATGTTTGTTGCGTCTTCAGGGATTCTTTTTTTGACCCATTTAGCGAAATCGATACAAACCAATGCAGTAATATCTGCGACAGAAAAGTAGTCTCCAACCATATATTTACTGTTTTCTAGATGAGCCTCAAGATCAGAGAAAAAATGATCCAATCGCAACAGACCGCGCTCAGCTAAATCGGGAATCTGTGCATAATTATGTGGCCCTGGCATGGCTCGGTTAACAAACCCCGGAGTTGCATTTCTAAAGGCTTCCATAATTGCGTACATACCGTTGGCATGCAGCTGATCATTGGTAGATTCGACCTTGGCACGCTCCACTGGATCTCTGCCAAACAAAGGGTTGTCTGGATGAACTTCTTCAAGGTAACGACAGATAGCCATAATCTGACTGAGATGGGTACCATCGTCTAGCTCAAGAACCGGCACCTGACTTAGAGGATTAATAGCCTTGAAGGCCTCTGAGAAATGTTCACCAGAGGCGAGATCCACTTGAATTGTTTCTATCTCAATATTTTTTTCAGCCATAAAAATTCGAACCCTACGGGGACTCGGTGCAGTAGCGCAATCATAAAATTTCATGAGTAGACCTTGTGTGATTAAAGGGTCGCTTGAGCAGGAAGCTTCAGTACATCAAGCCTTTGTTCAATGGCTTTTTGTATTCCGGCGGTATCAAGGTTGATAGATGTAAGCTGTTCTGGGTGGGACCCGTGATCAACTAGTTTGTCAGGAATACCTAGTTGCAATACCGGGATCACGATACCTTGCGCCGCTAAAAATTCTATGACCGCAGATCCGGCACCACCAGAGATAGCATTTTCCTCGATTGTCACCAAGAGTTGGTGTTTAGTTGCCAGTGTTTGGATAAGCTCTTCATCGATGGGTTTGACAAAGCGCATATCTGCCACAGTTGCATTCATATGGCTTGCCACTGTAGTTGCCGACTCTAGAAGGGTGCCAAAATTAAGAATAGCAACGCCGCTTCCTTCTCGCTTAATAACACCTTTACCTATAGGCAAAGCAGTCATAGACTCCTCAGTCACAGCACCAGGGCCAGTTCCTCTCGGGTATCTCACTGCAGCTGGGCCAGTATGCATGTAGCCTGTATATAGCAACTGCCTTGTTTCATTCTCATCAGATGGCGCCATAACCACCATATTAGGAATACAGCGTAAATAACTAATATCGTAGGCACCGGAATGCGTAGCCCCATCTTCACCCACCAAACCTGCTCGGTCTAAAGCAAAAAGAACATCTAAATTTTGAATGGCCACATCATGGATGAGTTGGTCATAAGCGCGTTGTAAAAATGTTGAGTAAATGGCAACCACTGGTTTAAGCCCTTCACAGGCCATACCAGCAGCTAGGGTGACAGCATGCTGCTCAGCAATGGCCACATCTTCATAGCGATCAGGAAAGCGTTCAGCAAATGCATTCATGCCCGACCCTTCGCACATAGCCGGAGTGATCCCAATTAGTTTCTGATCTTTTTCGGCCATATCACATAGCCAGTCACCAAAAACCTTCTGATATTTTGGCTTAGATATTTTTTGGGGTTGTTCTATGGCCTCTACAACAGGGGGCTTTGGCTCAATTTTATTAAGAGCATGATAACCAACCGGATCATTCT
>NYWV01000060.1 GCA_002685195.1 Porticoccaceae bacterium | reverse complement strand
CTTGTGATGATGATGACGATAATGATGGGGTGCTGGATGTTAATGACGCGTTACCACTTAATGCGAGCGAATCAGTAGATACTGACGGCGATGGCATAGGAAACAATGCTGATACAGATGATGACGGTGATGAAGTGGCTGATGAACTAGACAACTGTCCAATCACTAGCAACTTTAATCAGCTTGATACTGATGGTGATACATTGGGGAATGTCTGCGACAATGATGATGATAACGATGGCATTGTGGACAGCGCTGATGCTTTCCCGCTGGATAGTACTGAGACTTTGGATTCTGACGGCGATGGAGTCGGAGACAATGCTGACTGGGCGCCGAATGATAGTTCGGAGTCGGCTGACACTGATGGCGATGGGGTAGGTGACAATGCCGATGCTTTCCCAACAGATGCCACTGAAACCCTTGATACTGATGGTGATGGGACTGGAGATAATACAGATCCAGACATTGATGGCGATGGGGTTCTCAATAGCGAAGATCCGTTCCCAATACAAGCTCAGTACAGTGTCGACACCGACAATGACGGTATGCCTGACTCCTGGGAAGTTCGTTTTGATCTAAATCCAAACGACCCTTCAGATTCAGCATTGGATCAAGATGGTGATGGTATATCTAACTTAGAGGAGTTTTTGGCCGGGACGCCACCTTCAGGGTCTCTGGATATTGATGGTAATAGTGAGTACGACGCGCTGACGGATGGCCTATTGTTACTAAGAGGTATGTTTGGTTTAGATGGAAGTGCTTTGGTTACAGGAACCATAGCGTCAGATGCTGCCTACACTGCTGCATCAGATATTGAATTGCGAATTGATAATCTGGGTGATCTTGCTGATATTGATGGCAACGGTGAAATAGATGCTCTGACGGACGGATTGCTGATTTTAAGATATCTATTTGAGCTCGAAGGAGAAGCACTTACAAATGGTGTTGTTGCTGACAATGCAACTCGATCTCCTGCTGAGATAGAGAATCATTTAAAATTATTAACACCTGCGCTTTGATCGCCAGGCATAATTGCCAACAGTAAAGCGCCAATATTTTATGGCGTTTTACTGTTTTCGTAATAGTCAAATTTTTACATTTGCTGAACAACTAAGAAATGTCTTTAGTAAAGGTCTATCGTATAGACATAAATAAACTTACAGAAATATGTATAAATACATAATTAACACTCCATTAGTGAATAAAATTCAAATGAATGCTTGCGGAAAAACCCTATGTTAGGTACGGTTATTGAGTTACACCTAATAACAATAAAGGGTCCTTCCCTAACGAAGTAACATTAGGCGGAAGAAACCCAAAAACCTTGGGGTGTTTTATGCCANTGAATCTGTACAAAGANCATCTTTGTCACAGGCGACTAGATCATCTACNGNTGATGATNGANNACTTNTTNATTTTTCACTTTTCTCATTTCAAGACTTACTTTTATNTTAAACCCNTCTNTGTGGAGGGTTGCTAATGGCTAATTCCTACGCGAATGAGATATGGCCTCTCGCCATTTATTTTTTCATGGTNATTATGTTGGTAGTCACCATGCTTGTGCTGTCATGGCTCCTTGGTCAGCGTCGCCGAGAGGCAGCAACTAATGATCCTTTTGAGTCCGGTATCGTTTCTGTAGGTGGTTCTCAAATTAGGATCTCNGTGGAGTTCTATTTGGTTGCTATCTTTTTTGTTATTTTCGATCTGGAAACTGTATTCATTTTTGCTTGGGCCATTGCATTTTTTGAACTAGGTTGGCAGGGATATTTGGCAATGGTGGTGTTTATTGCAATCCTCGGTTTGGTGCTTGTTTACGAATGGCGATCTGGGGCTCTTGAGTGGGGAAATAAAACTCGCGTTGGACTTGAAGCGGCGCAAAAATCGGCTGAGGTNNAGTAATGGATTGGAGCTTAACGCGCCCCGAACAGGGCAATNTNATAGGTGAAAGTGACGATTTTATTGAAGAGCAGGTCAAGCGCAATGTAGCNTTCGCCAAACTTGAAGATNTGATTGCCTGGGGTAGAGCGCATTCACTTTGGCCATTNAATTTTGGCTTGTCTTGCTGTTATGTAGAGATGGCGACCTCTTTNACNAGTCGTCATGATATTGCCCGATTTGGTTCTGAGGTNATAAGAGCGACCCCTCGACAAGCAGACCTTATGGTTATATCCGGTACCTGTTTTTTAAAGATGGCACCTGTTGTGCAAAGACTGTACGAGCAANTGCTGGAGCCCAGATGGATTATTTCAATGGGATCCTGTGCTAACTCAGGTGGTATGTATGATATNTATTCTGTGGTTCAGGGGGTGGACAAATTTATTCCGGTAGATGTCTATGTTCCAGGTTGTCCACCACGGCCAGAAGCCCTNATGCAGGGTCTAATTATGCTTCAAGAGTCGATAGGTAAAGAGCGGCGCCCAATTACTTGGGCGGCTGGAGATCAATCTATTGTTAAACCCGCCAAAATTAGCAAGCGCGATGAACTGACTGCGCAGCGCATCCAGGCAACAGAATTAAGGGAACCGAAAAACAGCTAGGATCCCAAGAACAATCAGAGAGGACTAAATGCAGACGGCTGAATCAATGGTTCATAGCCAAGTAGAAGAAGGTCTATACCGCCAGTTTGGACAGGACCAATTTACTGTNCAACCAACAGCGGACTCTATCTTGACACTATGGGTGCCCAGATCTCTTTTGTCTGATGTTTTACGATTTCTCAAACCTCAATTCTCTATGTTATATGATCTATTCGCTATTGATGAGCGGACGAGGGAAAATCGTGCTGGGCAGCCTGCAGCTGACTATACGGTTGTATATCAATTACTGTCTATGGAGCGCAATGATGACATTCGTATTAAAGTCGCGCTTTCAGAGCCAGATCTAAATCTACCGACGTGCATCGGTGTTTGGCCTAATGCAAATTGGTACGAGCGCGAAGCCTGGGACATGTTTGGTGTGGTGTTCGACGGGCATCCCAATTTATACCGTATTCTGCTACCCCCAACATGGGAAGGGCATGCTCTACGNAAAGATCACCCGGCTCGCGCGACTGAAATGGCACCCTTTGAAATGGGTCCTGAGCGTGTGGCCAAAGAGCAGGAGGCGCTTAGATTTCGACCTGAAGAATGGGGGATGGAGAAGGCCAGCGACGACAGTGAGTATATGTTCCTTAATCTGGGCCCTAATCACCCCAGCGTGCATGGAGTATTTAGAGTAGCTCTGCAGCTTGATGGTGAAGTGATTGTCGACTCAGTTCCTGATATTGGTTACCACCATCGTGGTGCTGAGAAGATGGCTGAGCGACAAACTTGGCATACTTATATTCCTTATACGGACCGTATTGATTATCTTGGCGGGGTCATGAACAACCTAGCCTACATTCAGTCCGTAGAAATGCTTGGTGGAATCGTTGTCCCTGAGCGAGCCAAAATTATTCGCATTATGCTGGCTGAATTATTTAGGATTTCCAGTCATCTTGTTTTTTATGGCACCTTCGTGCAAGACGTTGGGCAGATGTCCCCCGTATTTTATATGTTCGCTGATCGTGAAAGATTATTCGGGATTATTGAAGCAATNACAGGNGGGCGAATGCATCCAGCATGGTTCNGAATTGGGGGTGTCTCCCAGGATCTNCCCGAGGGCTGGGATACCATGATCCGAGAGTTTATTGATTTCCTTCCTGCTCGTCTTGATCACTACGACAAGATGGCTATGCAGAACAAAATGCTCAAGGAACGNACGGTTGGTATAGGTGTATACACCCAGCAAGAAGCTATTGATTGGGGGATCACCGGGCCAGGATTGCGNGCNACAGGCTCTGACTGGGANGTTCGGAAAAAAAGACCCTATGGNGGTTATGATCAGTTTGAATTCGATGTACCTGTCTCTCACAACGGAGATTGCTATGATCGAGCTGAACTNCGTATTGAAGAGATTCGTCAGAGTTTACGTATCATTCGACAGTGTGTGGATAACATGCCCGGCGGTCCCTATAAAAGTGATCATCGCCTTACAACTCCGCCACCCAAAGAACGCACAATGGAAGACATTGAAACCCTTATCCATCATTTTCTTAATGTTAGTTGGGGTCCTGTGGTACCCGCAGGGGAAGCCTCTGTGATGATTGAGGCTACCAAGGGAATCAACAGCTACCATTTNGTCAGTGACGGTGGAACTAATTCATATCGAACCCGTATCCGTACGCCATCTTTTCCTCACTTGCAGCAAATACCCTTGATCAGTAATGGACTCATGATCCCCGATCTTATCGCCATTATTGCCAGTATTGATTTTGTTATGGCGGATGTAGACCGATGAGTGATAAAAGAATAATTCAAACTGATCTCAGTTCTGTGCTCACAGTCGAAGAGATTNCTGAAATAGATCATGAGTTGGTCCATATACCTTATAAATCTGGCGCCGCCATTGATGCTTTAAAGATTGTTCAGAAGGCACGTGGTTGGGTGTCTGATGAATGTCTTCAAGCTATTGCCAAGCATCTTGAAATGTCCTCTGAAGAACTAGAGGGAGTGGCAACTTTTTACAATTTGATCTACCGACGTCCAGTGGGAGATAAAGTTATTTTATTCTGCGATAGCGTCAGTTGCTGGATTAACGGTTGTGATGATATCAAGCAAGCGATCTCAAACAAGCTGGGCGTTGATTATGGTGAGACCACTACTGATAACGCCTACACACTGCTGCCAGTGCCTTGTCTGGGTGCTTGTGATCGAGCTCCAGTGATGATGGTCGGAGATGAACTTGTCACCAATCTTGATAACGAGGTAGTAGAAACCTTGTTTGCCAGTGAAAAATCAGGAGGCAAGCGGTAATGGAAAAAGTACTGACTCGTAATATAGCTCCAGACAAAGGGCCTACTNATATGGCNGCTTACGAGGCCAATGGTGGTTATTCNGGTTTGCGTAAAGCCATGTCAGGAATGTCTCCAGATGATTGTAGAGAAGTGGTTAGCCNGTCTAATTTGCGTGGACGTGGCGGTGCAGGGTTCCCTACAGGGATGAAATGGAGTTTCGTGCCGATGGGTGACAAGTGCACACCAGGGCATAAATACTTAGTCTGCAACGCTGATGAAATGGAGCCTGGGACGTTTAAAGATAGACTGCTGATGGAATATGATCCCCATCAACTCATAGAGGGCATGATTTTATCTGCATATTGCATTGGTGCNGATGTTTCATACATCTTTATTCGCGGTGAATATGTGGTCGCCATTGAGCGCCTGCGGGAAGCTNTGNCTGAATGTTATGCTAAGGGCTACCTNGGTGAAAANATTATGGGTAGTGGCTACAAGCTTGATATGTATGTCCACCCAAGCGCTGGCCGCTATATATGCGGAGAAGAAACGGCACTTATTAATGCCCTTGAAGGCAAGCGTGCTAACCCTAGAGCTAAACCTCCATTNCCTCAGGTTAGTGGCCTCTGGGGTCGTCCAACGATTGTTAATAATGTCGANACCCTTTGTAATATTCCTCATATTATTGATCGTGGTGCTGATTGGTTCAAAGGTCTTGGAGTGGGTGAGGATGCTGGTACCAAGCTATTTGGTGTCAGTGGTCGAGTTAAAAATCCTGGTTGTTGGGAGCTTCCAATGGGAACTCCTGTCCGTGAAATCTTAGAAAATCATGCGGGCGGCATGCAAGATGGCTTGCAGCTAAAAGGTTTCTTGCCTGGGGGTGGGTCAACTGACTTCTTAACCCAAGATCACCTAGATTTAGCCATGGACTACAACGTCATTGGTAAAGCGGGCAGCCGCATGGGTACAGGCACTATGATCATTCTAGACGATCAGACCTGTCCAGTAGGGATGGTGCTTAACCTTATCCGATTCTTTGCCCACGAATCCTGTGGGTTTTGTACGCCTTGCCGCGATGGACTGCCGTGGTCTAGGCAAGTGCTNGAAGATATAGAAAATGGCCGTGGNAAAGCAGAAGATTTGGATACCCTTGAGTATCAAATCAACTATATAGGTGCTATTGGTAATACCCACTGTGCTTTAGCCCCCGGAGCCATGGAGCCTCTTCAAAGTGCACTTAAATACTTTCGAGAGGATTTTGAACGTCATATTAGTGGTGGCTGTTGTCCTTACCACTTGGGAGTGGGAGCTTAAATTATGCCAATGATTCTTGTTGATGGTCAGGAAATTGANGTTAAAGAGGGCGAGAATATNCTCGAAGCCTGCCTTAATGCCGGTCTTGACCTACCTTATTTTTGTTGGCACCCCTCTATGGGTTCCATCGGTTCATGTCGTCAGTGCGCGCTTGTTCAATATCAAAATGAGGAAGACACGAAAGGAAGAATAGTCATGGGATGCATGACTCCGGTGGCTGAAGGGGCGAGGTTCTCACTTAAAGCTGAGAATGCATCAGAGTTTAGGGAGGCTGTGGTTGAAAGTTTAATGCTTAATCACCCTCACGACTGTCCGGTATGCGCTGAGGGTGGTGAATGCCATCTTCAAGATATGACCGTTATGGTCGGCCATCGTGATCGTCGATATACCGGTAAAAAGAACACTTATCGAAATCAATATTTAGGCCCCNTGATCCATCATGAAATGAACCGCTGTATCGCATGTTATCGCTGTGAGCGNTACTACAGAGACTATGCAGGTGGCAAGGACCTAGGGGCTCAAGCGTCCCATGACCATGTTTATTTTGGCCGTCATGAAGAAGGTATTTTAGAGAGTGAATTCTCTGGTAATCTTGTCGAAGTTTGTCCTACCGGCGTGTTCACCGACAAACCATTCCTTAAGCAGTACAGTCGCAAGTGGGATTTGCAATCAGGGCCCTCCATTTGTCAGGGCTGTGCGGTGGGTTGCAATATCGCGCCAGGAGAGCGTTACGGTAAGGTCAAGCGAGTACATAATCGTTATCACGACGAGGTTAATGGATACTTTATTTGTGATCGAGGCCGTTTTGGTAGTGGTTATTTAAACAGCGATTTACGCTTAGATTATGCTGGAATCAAAAAACCTGATGGAAGCTTTTTTGCCGTTCATCAACAGCAAGCACTAGAGACTGCNGNCGGTTGGGTAGCAGGTAAAAAAGTCGCCGCTATTGGTTCGCCAAGAGCGTCTCTTGAAGCGAACTATTTGCTGCGTGAATTAGTTGGTAAAAAGAACTTTGTACCAGGGTATTCCGATTCAGAAGCAGAGTTAATCGGTAGCATCTTGTCAATATTGCAATCCACCACAGCGATTAACCCATCGATCAAGAAGATGGAATCTGCTGATGCGATCCTTGTTCTTGGAGAGGATGTTACTAATACCGCTCCTAGAGTAGCACTCGCGTTGCGCCAGTCAGTTCGTAACAAAGCCTTCGAGTTAGCTGAGCAGATGGGGTTNCCCTCATGGCAGGATGCGGCGGTTAGAAATCTTGCTCAAGATCAACGATCACCCATGATCATCGTGTCAGCAATGGATACTCGTCTTGATGATGTAGCTAGTCAGTGTGTCTCTCTTGCTCCAGATCAAATTGCATCCTTTGGTCACGCTGTCGCTGCGGCTTTGAAGGGTGAAAAGTGTGATAACCCTGAAGCAGATTCCGCTGCCAAGATTCTTAAGTCAGCAAAAAACCCCTTGATTATTAGTGGATCAAGCATGGGTAATCAAGGAATTATCAACAGTGCGGCGGCGGTTGCCGAGGCTCTCAATACGCCCNAAACAATGTTGAGCTTTTGTCTACCTGAATGCGACAGCATGGGGTTGGCGTTACTCACTCAAAACGATGCTTGTAGTTTGGCAGACCTAGTAAACAAAGCCCCCAAACTTGATGCTTTAATTATATTAGAAAATGATTTGTACCGACGTGGGGATCGCGCTGAAATTGATCAATTACTTGCTAGTGGAACCAAGGTCATTACCTTGGATATGTATGAAAATAGTACCCTTGATCAGTCAGATTTAGTATTACCAGCGGCGTCTTATGCTGAGTCTCAAGGCACACTAGTGAGTAGTGAGGGTCGTGCTCAGCGCTTCTATCCTGTTCACTCCCCAGCTGTTGAGCGCATGCCAAGTTGGCAGTGGATATTGCAACTTGCAGGGGCAGTTGGACATAAAAAGCTATCTGCTTTGGAGCATCTAGATCAAGTCATTACTGCATGTGCCCAAAGTAATAAGGATCTTAAAGGTCTGATAGATGTTGCACCGCTAAATAGTTTCAGAAACCTGGGTTCAAAGATACCTCGCCAGACTCATCGCTATAGTGGTCGTACGGCAATGAATTCNGGTGTGTCAGTTCATGAGCCTCAGCAACCGAAAGATCATGAGAGTCCCTTGTCGTTTAGTATGGAAGGGTTGAATCGTGATCAACCTTCCTNACTGACCCCCTTTGTTTGGTCACCAGGATGGAATTCAAACCAGTCACTACAGAAATTCCAGTCAGAGGTCGATGGGCCTCTGAAGGGCGGATCCTCGGGAGTGCGACTCATAAAGTCATCNCAGTCNGGTGCTNTCGTATCTTCCGAAGTAGGNGAAGTTNTTTTAAAGCAACACCAGTGGCATTTGGTACCAATGCAACANATNCACGGGAGTGACGAGCTTTCAGGGCACACTGATGAGATNGCCGAACTAGCCGGCCATGGGTTTATCGCCATTGGAGAGAAGGTTGCTGAGAAACTTTCNGTCAGNCCGGGAGATGGGTTGCTGGTTAGACAGGGAGATNTTGAGTGTGCTTTAGAAGTCCGAATTCTATCTAGAGTGGCTAAAAATTGCNTTGGCTTCAGTGTTGGATACGCGGAAACTCGGGGTTTAATTGCCGGTAGTTTGGTCAGTTTAGAGGTCGATACCAATTGGCAACGCTCCGGTCCTGAGATGATCGCATCTGATAAAGCTGCTTTTGAACAGGTAATCACAGAAGGAGGTGNGAGTAATGTCTGAACTCATGCCAGTCATTCTCGCTCTGACCATTTTAATTAGTGGCGTTGCCGGAGCAGCAGTTCTAACTTGGTTTGAGAGACGCTTACTGGGGGTTTGGCAAGACCGCTATGGCCCCAATCGGCTTGGTCCACTCGGTATTGGCCAAGTGGCAGCTGACATGATCAAATTACTGTTCAAAGATGATTGGATACCACCTTTTTCCGATCGTGTTGTATTTATATTTGCGCCCACGGCGATCGTCGTAGCAATGATGATGGGTTTCGCCGTTGTTCCCTTTGCTCCTGGCATGATGATCATCGACGTTAATATTGGATTACTTTTTTTCTTAGGTATGACGTCTCTCGCAGTCTACAGCGTTCTNTTAGGGGGTTTGGCATCCAATAACAAATATGCGCTGTTGGGAGGATTGNGGTCCGCAGCTCAAATGGTCAGTTATGAAGTATTTATGGGTCTTTCTCTCATGGGTGTTGTGATGATGACCGGTAGCTTCAGTTTAGTTGATATCGTTGAGGCACAGNCAGAGGTTTGGTTTTGCTTTACCCAAATACTCGGTTTGATTGTATTTGTTATTGCTGGAATTGCAGAGAGTCATCGTCTGCCCTTTGACCTGCCTGAAGCCGAGCATGAATTGACTGCTGGTTTTCATACAGAGTATGGGGGAATGAAGTTTGCAATGTTCATGCTGGGTGAATACCTTGGGTTAATGTTGATCTCTTGCATGATTGTCACCCTTTTCTTTGGTGGNTGGCACGGTCCTATGTTTATAGGAGATTGGTTACCTCCGTTCTTTTGGTTTAGCTTCAAGACATTCATAGTTATCTGCTTTTTTGTCTTATTGAGAGCCGCTATTCCTCGACCACGTTATGATCAGTTAATGTCACTCGGGTGGAAAGTCATGTTACCAATTACCTTAGTCAATATTCTGATCACGGGTGCTGTGCTTTTATGGATGGAGGGTGTCGCTTAATGTTAAGTGAATTAAGAACAATGTGGGAAGTGCTAAAGCATACCTTCACTAAGGCTGAAACCGTTGAGTACCCCGAGCAAATGCCCTATCTAGCTCCNCGCTATCGAGGCCGTATCGTGTTGACTCGCGATCCCGATGGAGAAGAGCGCTGTGTGGCTTGCAATCTCTGCGCCGCAGCCTGTCCGGTGGACTGTATAGCACTGCAAAAAGATACTCGGGAAGATGGCACTTGGTATCCTGAATTTTTCAGAATCAATTTTTCTCGCTGCATCATGTGCGGAATGTGTGAAGAGGCCTGTCCAACCTATGCGATTCAATTNACGCCAGATTTCGAAATGTGTGAATACGATCGCCAAAACATGGTCTATGAGAAAGAACATTTGTTGATTAATGGAGTGGGTAAGTATCCTGATTATAACTTTTATCGAGTGTCAGGAATGAAGACCGCCTCTAAAGATAAAGGTGAGGCACTTAATGAAGCTAGACCTATAGACACGAAGAGTTTACTGCCATGAGCTTAGTTAATCGATTATTAGATCTGAGGNTCGATCATGCTTGAAATAGTGTTCTTTTATATAGCGGCAACGGTTGCTCTAATAGCCACAGTGATGGCTATGACAAGAGCAAATGCGATTCATGCTCTCATTTATCTTATTGTTTCATTACTGGCAGTTGCAGTTATTTTCTTTCTCATTGGTGCACCATTTGCTGCAGCCTTGGAGATCGTTATCTATGCCGGGGCAATTATGGTTCTGTTCGTATTTGTCATCATGATGCTTAACTTGGGAGAGAAGGGCGATAAGCAGGAGCGTCAATGGTTGAAGCCAGGTATATGGGCCGGACCCGCGGTGTTATCGGTGATTCTTTTAGTGGAATTATTGGTAGTCATCAGTGATGTGAATGGTCCAGTCTCTATATCAGCGGTTTCGGCAAAAGAGGTCGGGCTATCACTCTTTGGGCCTTATGTATTAGCGGTGGAAATATCAGCAATGTTGCTATTAGCAGGTCTAGTTGGTTCGTTCCATCTTGGTCGTCGTTATCTCGAGAGAGATCATATCGAGAAGGGGAGTAGCCAATAATGGACGGACTTAATATCCCTCTTAATCATATTCTTCTGGTCTCATCACTTCTGTTTGCTATCGGCATGCTTGGTCTAATGANTCGGCGCAACATTATATTTATATTGATGTCATTGGAGGTAATGCTCAATGCAGCCGCATTGGCTTTTGTTGCTGCTGGTGCTCACTGGGGACANCCTGATGGTCAGGTTGTGTTTATGCTAATTCTTACTGTGGCAGCGGCAGAGGTGGCGGTGGGTCTGGGNCTGGTCTTACAGGTTCAAAAGCGCTTTAAAACACTGGACATGGATCATGCCAATCGGATGCAGGGCTAATTATGAGTGAGACTATTTGGGTAATACCACTGATTCCCTTCCTGAGTTCAGTAGCTCTGATGCTTTTTGGCTCTCGCCTTAAAACAACCCATATTGGGGTTTTAGGTGTTGCATCAGTCGGTATTTCAGCCCTCTTGACATTAGTGTTGGCTGTTGAGTTTATGCAAAATCAACAGGTAATTCAGGCTTCGCTTTGGACATGGATGGAAGTGGCGGGTTTTGCCCCGGGTATCTCCTTCTATTTTGATGGATTGACGCTAGTCATGATGTCCGTGATTACTGGTGTTGGATTTTTAATCCATCTTTTCTCCACAGAATTTATGGAGAAAGACCCAAGCTATGCTCGTTACTTCGCTTACCTTAATATGTTTGTTGCAGCTATGTTGATTCTAGTGATGGCCGACAACCTATTATTACTTTACTTAGGCTGGGAAGGTGTAGGTGTCTGCAGTTATCTTTTAGTGGGTTTCTGGTACCAACATAACGCCAATGGTCATGCCGCACGAAAGGCATTCATTGTCACTCGTATCGGTGACACCGCAATGGCGCTAGGGTTACTACTGTTGTTCACTGAATTGGGAACCTTAGATATTCAAGCCATGGTGGGAGCGGCTAATCAAACCTGGCAGATTGGTGATAGTATTCCTCTTGTCGCCTGCTTATTAATAGTCTGCGGAGCTGTTGGTAAATCGGCACAACTGCCTTTACATACCTGGTTACCTGATGCCATGGCGGGCCCAACTCCAGTCAGTGCTCTTATTCATGCCGCGACCATGGTTACTGCTGGTGTTTATCTTATAGCACGCACTCATGGGCTTTTTCTTTTAGCCCCTACGGCAATGACCGTTGTAGCTGTTATTGGTATAGCCACCTCCTTGATGGCAGCGTTTACGGCGCTCATGCAAACTGATATCAAGCGCATTTTAGCCTACTCTACGATTAGCCAGATTGGTTATATGTTTCTGGCGCTTGGGGTAGGGGCTTGGAGTGCGGGTATTTTCCACCTGATGACCCACGCATTTTTTAAAGCGTTACTATTCTTAGGCTCAGGTGCCATTATTCATTGTCTCCATCACGAGCATAATATTTTCAAAATGGGTGGTCTTCGAACCCGTATGCCTGTGACATTTTGGAGCTTTATGATCGGCTCAGCAGCACTGGCAGCGCTTCCTATGACCTCTGGGTTCTTCAGTAAAGACCAAATTTTGCTGCAGGCATATCAACTCCCTGATTTGGGGCCCGGTTTATGGATGGCCGGTCTTTTGGGAGCTCTATTAACGGCGATATATAGCTTCAGACTTGTGTTTGTGGTGTTCTTTGGTCAAGCGAACACCGAGCCAGACAAAGATACAGGCTGGCGCATGGCTGTTCCGCTGTCAGTACTGTGCTTCTTGGCTATGATTGGTGGTTATTTTATGATCCCAGTGGCAGAGGTATTCCCCGCTAGCGATGGTAGTCATCCAGCTCACTGGGTTGAGTATGTGTCTATTTCAGTGCCGCTAGTGGGTTTGCTCATAGCTTACCTTGTATTTTTCAGCCGTCGCTTAAATATTGATGGTCTAGCTAACTCTACTGTTGGTAAAAGTCTTGGTAACTTCTGGCTAAGCGGTTGGGGTATTGATTGGCTCTATGATCATTTATTTGTGCGCCCTTATTATGGTCTGGCTAATTTACTCAAATCAGAGCCCGTCGATGGCATATATGGCTTGATCGTAGCTTTAAATCAGACATTTAACCATTGGCTGAGCGCAGCTCAAACGGGACGAATGCGCTGGTATCTTGCCAGCATGGTGGCGGGGCTGATTATCCTCATTACCCTTGCGGCTAATCTATCAACGGGGGTGCTCCAATGATAATGGTTAACCTTATCGGCATCCTTCTTGTTGGTGGTTTGTTGGCCATGATCTCCGAGCGGTTTGGCGATGCAATGCCGCGCAAAGTAGCCATGGCCGTGGTACTGATCGATTTGCTCTATCTCCTGGTCTGTCTTTCTGGCATGCCTGAAATCACTCAACTGCAGGCTCCATTAGCCAACGATCCATCGACTTGGTTGATGCACTTCAAGGCTGACTGGATACCTGCTTTTGGCATTAGTATTGAGTTAGCTCTGGATGGTATTAGCTTGCTTATGGTTTTGTTGACCTTGATTTTGGGAGCCATTGCCATTAGTGCTTCTTGGACCGATATAGTCGTACGAAAAGGCTTTTTTGAAGCTAATTTATTATGGTCACTGGCTGGGGTTCTGGGTGTATTTATGGCCTTAGACCTCCTATTGTTCTTCCTTTTTTGGGAAGTTATGTTAATTCCCATGTACTTCATGATTGCGATCTGGGGTCATGAGAATCGCGGTTATGCCGCTATGAAATTCTTCATTTTCACCCAGGCCAGCGGCTTACTCATGCTGATATCTGTTCTGGCACTTGTGGCAATTAATCACAGCAATACTGGGGTATGGAGCTTTAGCTATTTCGATTTGTTAAATACCCAGATGGCAGAACAAACTGCACATTGGATCATGCTCGGATTCTTTGTTGCTTTTGTTGTCAAACTGCCTGGGTTCCCGTTCCATACTTGGTTGCCTGATGCTCATACTCAGGCACCAACCGCGGGTAGTGTTATTTTGGCCGGAATTTTACTCAAAACTGGTGCCTACGGACTTATCCGGTTTGCTGTTCCACTTTTCCCTGAAGCAGCTTTGAATTTTTCTTACCCTGCAATGTTGTTGGGTGCCGCAGGCGTAGTTTATGGTGCGGTCCTCGCATTTGGTCAAACTGACTTCAAGCGTCTCATTGCATATAGCAGTGTTAGCCACATGGGTTTTGTCCTGCTGGGTATTTATGCCTGGAATGAACTCGCTCTTCAAGGAGCTGTCATGCAAATGGTAGCGCACGGGTTTAGCACAGCCGCCTTATTTATGATTGCCGGTTCATTGCAGGAGCGTCTGCATACAAGAGATATGCGTCAAATGAGTGGTCTGTGGCAGCAGATGCCCCGCATGGGTGCTGTTGCAATGTTCTTTGTTGTTGCATCTCTGGGTTTGCCGGGTCTTGGAAATTTTGTCGCAGAGTTTTTGGTCCTTTTGGGTCTCTTCCAAGTCAACGCATGGATTACAGTGGTTGCCGCCACTGGCTTAATCACCGGAGCCGCATATTCTTTGCTCCTGATGCAGAGATC
Organism: Porticoccaceae bacterium; assembly: GCA_002685195.1. Taxonomy (GTDB): domain Bacteria; phylum Pseudomonadota; class Gammaproteobacteria; order Pseudomonadales; family Porticoccaceae; genus HTCC2207. The sequence continues at coordinate 6,531 of NYWV01000060.1, read as the reverse complement.
ATTCCAGGGCGAAGTCAATAAAAAATGGGCAGATCATGGTTTGATTGATTTTGGGTCTCGAGAGATGCTCACTATGGCAGTGATGATGATTGCGTTGATTGTGCTAGGAATTTACCCACAACCGGTGCTTGATGCTGCGCATCCGGTCTTACAGAGTCTACTTGAGCTCACCACTGACCCGGCAAATACTGTCGCGGAGGTGGCTAGATGAACGCTGCAATGTTTTCTGCGCTAGCGCCGATCTTAATTTTATCCCTGACGGCCATTGTGTTAATGACTCAAGCATCTATCAAGAGAGACCAGTCCATCGCGAGCATGATCACTGGTGTTGGTTTTGTTTTGGCGTTATTCGCGGCTCATTACGCTCGAGACTTTGCCCAACCGGTCACCATTCTCTTGCAGGTAGATCATTGGAGTTTGTTTTTTACTAGCTTAATAATCATTTCTTCCTTTGTAACTTTAATATTGTCCTTAGAGACCTTTTCACCCGAGGGTGAACGTAAGGAAGAATACTATTTGTTGTTGGTACTATCGGTATTAGGTGCGGTAGTGTTGATCCAATCTAGTCACATGGTGTCCTTGCTACTGGGCATGGAGCTCATGGGCGTCGCTCTTTATGCCATGATTGCGTTTCCTGAAAAAGGCGAGCTGCCTCTTGAGGGAGCAATTAAATACTTAGTTCTGTCTGCCTGCGCATCAGCAATGTTGCTATACGGCTTTGCGCTGATTTATGCCGCAACCGGGAGCCTCAGTTACCTTGGTATCGGTGCTGGGGCCGCTGAGGCTTATGTTCAAAATCCAATGTTGATTATGGCAGGAACTGCCATGGTGCTGGCAGGTATTGGCTTTAAGTTATCGGTTGCACCTTTTCATATGTGGACACCTGATGTCTATGAGGGAGCTCCGACCCCAGTGACTGGCTTTTTGGCGACGGTTTCAAAAGGTGCAGTTTTTGTTGCTCTCACACGCTTTTATATCGACGGCAACCTCCATCAGTACAGCGGTTTAAATACAGCCCTGGTCGTCTTAGCTATCGCCTCAATGTTGATTGGTAATTGGCTGGCGCTGAGACAAGAAAATATTAAACGACTACTGGCCTATTCCTCCATTGCTCATTTTGGATATCTGCTTATTGTATTAATTGCTTTGTCATACATGGATGTTCAGTTGGTAAGCCAGAGTATTACTTTTTACCTAACAGCCTATCTAGTAACCACATTGGCCGCTTTTGCAGTGGTGTCTACCATTGCAGGAGAAGATGTTAAAAGACAGGATATTAGCGCCTTTGAAGGTCTGTTTTGGTACCGTCCACTCGAAGCATCTGCCCTCACGGTTGCCATGTTGTCTCTTGCTGGCATTCCATTAACTGCAGGGTTCATGGCAAAGTTCTTCGTCATTACTGTGGGTATTCAATCAGACCTGTGGGTCTTACTAGGTGTATTAGTATTAGGTAGTGCCGTTGGTATCTATTATTACCTGAGAGTTATATTTGTCATGAGTAAATCGTCTCAAGGTGGAGAGCAAACTGCGAACAATTTAGAGAAAATTCTAGCGGTAGCACTAATAGTCTCAGTTTTATTATTGGGCTCTTGGCCTCAACCCTTTATTGCTTATGCTGGGGGCCTGTAACACCTAATCTCGATCACAGACACAAAAGTATGGAGAAGTTTATGTTACGTTCAGTTGATATTAGCGATTATATGATCCACAGACCGGTCAAAATCCATGCTGAGGATGATATGTCTACGGCAATAGGGTTAGTGCTCGACAACAAAATATCTGGAATTTGTGTTGTCAATGAGCATGGTGATCTTGTCGGCGTATTATCTGAAATGGATTGCTTAAAAGCGATTCTGAATGCAACGTATAATGAGAGTGGTGATCTTGGGAGGGCAGGTGATTATATGACCAAAGACATCGAATACTGTGATATTCACGCGGATCTTGTTGATGTTGCCGATGATATGATTAAAAAGGGCCACCGCCGTCGCCCAGTTTTAGATCATGGTAAATTAGTGGGCCAGATAACCTGCCGACAACTACTGCGCGTAGTTAGTGAGTTCAATCAGAGGGCGGTGCCGCTTTAAAAGTGTAAAGACAGGTTACTCTTGCGGCTTTCTGTAGTCGACAATCTGTCTGGCTGCATTTAATTGAAAAAGATGATCAACACGAGCTGGCATCTCTTCCAAGCAGTGCTCGGTAATGCGCTGAAAGTTTTGAATAAAACGTCTTATTTCCTGGTCCGACATTGTGCTGACACTCGCTGGATCAGTTTTTGTTGATCTCAGTTTCTCTATCAGCTTTTGCTCTTGTTCTAATCGCCATTCAAATACTGTTTTAAAACTCGGAGCTCGCAGCATTGCAGTACTATCTACTAATTCAAATAATTGGGGATACTGCGTCGCTAATGCAGTATTGACATAATCTCTGTACACGCCATCAGGATCTTCCAAGCGCTCAAGATGATTTACTGGTTCGATCAAACTATTGGGTGCCTGAGGTTTTGCACCAAAACACCAGCCTTCTATCACAATGAGTCCGATATGACCTGTGATCGTTTCGCTATTGGCCTCAGGGACACGATCATCCATACTTTTATCAAAACGAGTAATCAGCGCCTTGTTGCCCGATGCCAGACTACTAATTGTATCGATCGCTAGGTTTACATCGTGGGTGCCGGGCACCCCTCGTTGGGCCAGAAGTGGGTGAATTTTTCTAGCAAGTTCAATTCGCTCAGCTTTTGTAAGATAAAAATCATCCAGAGAAAGTGCGACGGTCGCTAAGTGATATTTTTCAGCGACTACCGTGCAGAGATAATCTGCAAGGGTGGATTTCCCTGAGCCCTGACAACCATTAATACCAATAATGTAAGTTTTTTGATTAACCTGATACTGAGTGTTGAATTCATCAATTAAGGGTGAGAATGCGCTTTCCGCCATTGATAGATAGGATTCCGGGAGCTGGTGGCGGCCTAAAAAGTGCTGTAATGCAAGGTTGCTCATAAAGTAGGGATTCTAATAAAATTAAAAAGGGTCAGATCAGGGGGAATAATTATACTACAACTCAAAAATTGTAATCTGGTCGCGCGTTTGCAATCAATTACAGGCATAATCACACGTCATTCAACCCAAAAAGTACAGTCTAATGGTCAAATCTTATGAGTCTTAGAAATCTTAACTTGTCGAAGTTCTACTCTGGGGCAGTGCTACTTGCATTGGCCTCTGTATTTTCAGTATCCAGTTTTGCCGGGAGCGTTATCTTAATCATTGGTGATGGTATGGATGATCACCAAATAACCATTGCTCGTAATTATCTTGTAGGTAGCAGAGGCAAGCTGTTGATTGACCGCCTCCCACTTCGAAGCACCGCCCAGGTGTTGACCATAGATAATGACAACCCGGATAAAGCTATTTATGTTGCTGACTCGGCAAATAGTGCAACCTCAATGGCCACTGGAGTTGTTACTAGTATCGGGCGAATCGGTACCAGCGCAGGTGATGATAAAGATTTAGTGAATATCGTAGAGCTCGCTCACCGGCAGGGGCTTAAAACAGGCATAGTAAGTACTGCCAGTATTACTGATGCGACACCTGCTTCGTTCTATGCCCACATCAGTACGCGGGACTGTGAAAACCCTGACATGATGGTCGGCACCGATCCTTATTTTGATATGGTTATTGATTGCTCTCCAGACCTTAAAAGCAATGGTGGCCTTGGGTCTATTTCCGAACAGCTAATTGACTCGGGAGTTCATGTGGCGCTGGGGGGCGGCATGAAGCATTTTACTCCTTTGGCAGAGGGTTCCGATCAAACGGTCTTAGAGTTGGCAAAAGAGTCAGGTTACCAACTTGTCAGTAATGCAACTGAACTAGATGGTAGCGGCGCTGGGAAATTACTTGGATTATTTTCTCCAAGCACAATGCCTGTGATGTGGCGCGGACAGGATGATCGAGCAGCAGAAAAGCCAGACCCTAGTTTTTTAAATCGTATTCACTCCATGCTTGGTTCTGTGACCTATCCAGAACCTATGGATTGCGAAAGTAATCCAGAGTACATCGACATACCCAGTATCTCTTTGATGACACAAACAGCACTAGACAGACTCACCGATGAAGATGAACGTGATTTCTTTCTGATGGTTGAGTCTGCATCGATTGACAAGCAGTCCCATCAGCGCAAGGCCTGTGGAAGCATTGGTGAACTCAAACAGTTGGACGAAAGTTTGGCCGTTGCGATAAAGTTTGCTGAAAGTCACCCTGACACTCTTATTTTGGTGACTGCTGATCATGGTCAAGCAGCTCAGTTAGTGCCTGAGCGCACTCTTTATTCTGGGATTCCCGTGCCTGTCTATACTCCTGGTCACGTTGCGCGTATTAACACCAGTGAAGGCGTCATCATGGCGGTTAATTACGCCACTAACGACTTTGTTAGTGAGGAGCATACCGGGGTTAACATACCCCTGCTAAGTAATGATGTTGGTCAAGGTTCGGTTCCGGCGATGGTTACCCAGCCCGAGATCTTCGATATCATTAAAAGCCACTTATTAAAATAGATGCCAATCTTNTNAAATCAACAGGATTTATAANTATGCTNACAGTACACCATCTCAACAACTCTAGGTCTCAACGTATCGTCTGGTTACTCGAAGAACTGGGTGTTGATTATCAGATCAAAGCTTACCAGCGTGATCCGGTCACTAGCCTTGCNCCGCCNGAGCTTGAGNCTATTCATCCCTTNGGNAAATCACCGATGNTCACTGATGGGGACGTAACTATCATNGAGTCAGGNGCTATNATTGACTATTTATTACGACACTACGGTGATGGACAGTTGTTGCCTAAAGCAGGCAGCCATGANCATGAGCAATATCTGCAGTGGCTTCACTACGGGGAGAGNGGTGCAGCATTACCTCTTATGCTCAAGCTCTATACTTCCCGACTACCGGATGGGGGTGAAGCTCTCAAGCCAAGAATCAATGACGAATTANCCCGGCATCTTGGATACATAGAAAAATCTCTTGAAGGTGTTGATTGGTTTGTTGGAAANACCTTCAGCGGAGCTGATATACAATTATCTTTTATTGCTGAAGTTGGGCCGATGATGCATCCATCNGACAAACTCCCTAATCTTTTGGCATTCCGCGATCGCTGCCATCAACGAGAGGCTTATCAAAGTAGTTTAGCCAAAACTGAGCCCTATGCATATGGTCCAAAATAGTCAATGTGAGAGCCATGAATAAAAGAGCCATTAATTTTAGTTTAAGTATCTTCTGTATCTTTTTTGTTACTGCCTGCAGTGAAGATCAACCCACGATGGCTTGCTTGCCTGAAAGTGAGGCTGGTCAAACTGTAAACATTAGTGGCGGTGAATTTACATTTGGTGANAATCGGTATTATCCCGACGAAGGTCCTGCGAAAGAGTCTCGCGTGGCAGATTTTAATATTGATAAAACTGAAGTGACAAATGGCCAGTTTCGTGAATTTGTAGAGGCGACAGGCTATGTGACAGCGGCCGAGCGTGGGCTGTCGGAGGGAGAATTCCCGAACATTTCACCTGAGTTTAGAGTACCAGGCTCCATGGTTTTTGTCGCTCCAAATCTTGACCAGNCAAGCTCTCCAGCGACCTGGTGGCNATTTATTCCGGGCGCTAATTGGCGGCATCCAGAGGGGCCTGGTAGCTCCATCACTGGCAGGGATGCATTTCCTGTGGTTCAAGTCATTCATTCAGATGCAGAGGCCTACGCTCAATGGCTTGGTCGGAGATTACCCTCTGAAACAGAGTGGGAGTACGCATCGCGTGGAGGTCTTAAAGGAGCTACATTTTCCTGGGGTGAAGAATTACCAGATAACGGCAGATCAAAAGCCAACACTTGGCAGGGACATTTCCCCTACAACAATATGAATGAAGATGGATTTATCGGAAGCTCTCCAGTGGGTTGTTTTGGCGCCAATGGATATGGGCTTTATGATACAACGGGCAACGTATGGGAGTGGACTGACACGCCTTATGGACCGGATCGTAAGCATAACTATGGCTCCCAGGGTTACGACCCACAGCAACCTGGAGTAACCGTTAAAACTCTTAAAGGTGGTTCGTTTTTATGTTCAGACAACTACTGTCAGCGTTTCAGACCAGCAGCGCGGCAAGCTCAAGACACTACGCTAGCTTCATCGCATATTGGGTTTCGTACCGCGTCAGATATTGAGGTTCTGTCATCACCAATAGGCGTAAACTAAAAAAGACACCAGAACCGCCGAGATTCCTAGTCCAGTGAATACATAAATTAAAAAGCGATTTAAAGCAGAATGAGAATGGTACTTGGAATTCTCCTTTAAATCCTGCAGCTCTGCGGGGGAAAACCCTGTGCTGACTTCGTGAGAAGAATCCTCCAGGAACATATTGGCATCATCAGTCTGGTGATCAAAGATTACCCAAAGGCCAACAGAAAATACTCCCGTAACAAAGCCGCCCAATGAGTATGAATGCTTCGATGAAACATGGGTTAGTATGCCCTGATTCTCAAGTGCTAAT
>NYWV01000059.1 GCA_002685195.1 Porticoccaceae bacterium | reverse complement strand
GACCTGTTACTCCTGTGCTTGCGTTTGCTGCTACAGCGATAGTTCCCACACTACCACTACCCTGCAGTCCTGTTGCGGGTATGCTTGCAGCGCCAATAATAGTTACGTCTTCTGTAGAGATGTTAGCCGCTATGCCTGTCACAGACACATTTATAGCTACACTTGAAGTAGCTGATCCTACAGAAGCTGTAGCACTAACGCCCGTGACATCGACATTTACACCCGCAAGTATGACTGGAGAACCTGTTACACCAGTAGCCTCAAGACCTGTTGCAGGAGCGTTTGCCAAGCCTTCGACAGTAACGGAACCAGAAGTTGTATTAGATGATACGCCTGTTACGGAAACAACCGTCTGGTTATCTGCTGTGACTGATCCTACACCTGTAGTCGCCTCAACACCTGCTACTGTTATATCGTTTGGTATACTTGCTACTGCTGTACCCGCAGATCCAGTACCTGCAACGCCTGTGGCATCAATGTTACCAATGCCTGTGACGGTAAGAGTTCCAACCCCACCTGTGGAGCCAAGACCTGTCTGTGGGGTGTCTACAGCACCTAATACTGTAGTAGCGGCTGTGGAACCTGTAGCTTCAACGCCTGTGACGCTTGTGCTTGCACCGCCTGTAGCTGTTACTGATCCAGAAGTACCTGTGGCTCCTACGGCAGACGCAACAACTTGAACAGCATTTGCCGCTATGCTTATAGAGCCAACTGAACCAGTGGAAGTAACACCTGTAACAGCGGCTATTGCACCACCAATCGCTGTAGTGCTTCCAAGTGATGCTGTTGCGCTTAACCCAGTAACGGAGAAAGTAACCGGAATGGATACTCCCGCCTGATCATCAGCTATCGGAGCCGATGCTACTGGATAAAAGCCAAACATCTAAGTGTTTCCTATGACTCTCTTGCGGCTACCCAAGCAGCGACTTGTGCCTTGACCTCATCAGTGGTCATGTCTACTGTAGCACTGGGGTCATCGCTATCAGGATCGTCTTTTTGAAAAGCATTAGCGGTATGCAGTGCCAAAACTCTAGTTTCTAGCTGTGCTGCAGTAAGCTCTGTGACTGTATCTGGGATATAATACTCCCTATCAGCCTCATCTGGTGACCAACCAATCATAGTGTGGTCTGATTTTGACCAGTAACCACCATCTTCTATCCACTCAGGGGCTTTCATACCCCCTGCAGTCATGTGCATTTTGTATTCAAGTATCATCTTTTTCCTCCGATTTTTCTACTCTTAACATATATTCAGGATTCAGAAAATCTGATTTACCGAATATTCTTTCAGCAGTCTTGTCTGCATTCTTATAATACTTATCTGCCATTTGATCCATAAATTCCTCAAGATCATTTGAATGAGGTAGTATATGATTTTTTATCTTCTGCGCTGTGACTTGGATATACCCTGACACTTCAGTCATAGCCACCTGTGGGTGAACGCCATACTGTTGCATGTATTCTATGGTCGAGGTTGATACTCTGCCACCATCCATCAAGTTTCGGTACATAAGCTCAAAGCCCCTACGGACATGGTGACGCTTCTCTTCTCTCTCGAAAAGCTCCTCATCCCAGACATCTATGTCCCACTTCTCTTTTATATTCTCATAGCTATCAATAAGAACCGCAATGTCTTTGATAGAGCCGTTTATCTTATGCTCCATCATTGTAAGCCCATGTCTACCTGCCTTGAGTTTAGCCTCAGAAACAATGTCATCTGCCTCTTCAAGCTCTAACAACTCTACACGTTTTTCGGCATGGCTAACCTGCGCCTCTGCAAGCGCCATCTTACGCTTCTCTACCTCTGCTGTAATCTGCCGAAGCATACGCATAGGCGAGTGACCATTGAGCATAGTAAGTGTCATCATAGACAGAGTTGTCGCTGAGTTATTACGATCAAACGCTCTGGTTGCCTGATCTATCTCTGGTAACTTCTCTGCCACCCTTGCAGCAGCTACCTGATTGATATTCTCAGACGCCTCTATAGGTAACGAAAATGTTATTGGTTTCGTTACTACGTTAGTCTTCTTCTTAGTTTTAGTCTTTCCCATTTTTTTCTCCTTTATTACGTTCCTGATGCAGCAGTGTTATTTTTATTAAAAGAATCTTGACCGTCTATGGCATTCAAATTTCCAAAATCTGTAGCGTTACCTGCTGTATCTATAGTAATTTTTTGTATTGTATTATCATCTTGGCTACCCGACCCACCTCTACTCCCCCCTGCAATTATTCCAGTAGTGCCATCACTACATGTAGCAGGGTCAAGAAGGCCTTGAAGAGTATCTCCAAAGTCTGTTGCATTACCTGCGGTTTGAATGGTTATATAGTCTATAATATTTTCATAAGTAGTTCCATAACCGCTTGTAAAGATACCTCTTACTGAATTTGCAATAACTCCACTATTTAAAGCATATCTTGCTTTTGTTAAATCACCAAAGTCTGCAGCATTACCAGTTGTTTGAGTTGTTACATAATCCATAGTAGTAACAGCGGAGTTACCACCACCACTGTAATCTTCTCCACCTCCAATTACAGTACGAGTAAGGTCTGCAGTTGCTGTCAAGTAGTCTCGAAAATAAGACAAATCGCCAAAATCTGTGGCATTACCTGCAGTTCCAGTGGTTACATAATCTATAGTCCTACTTTCGTTCCTGTTGCTTGGCGCTCCTGTATTGGTTTGTCCCTGCCCCCCTGCGAAAAGACTTCTAGTAGCATCACCTCCACCTGCTAAAATACCTCTAGCTTCAGTCATGTCACCAAAATCAGTACCATTACCCGTAGTTCCTATTGTAAGATATTCTATACTATTTTGATACGAACTACTTGTTCGTCCCCCGGCTACGAGCATCCTAGATCCATCAGAGTGAGATGCGTTATAGTACATCCTTCTTGTTAAATCTCCAAAATCAGTAGCGTTTCCGGGACTGGTAATTGTTATATACTGTATGGTATCTGCGCCATAGCCGTTTGCTTGTGTTCCATAACCTGCCGCTATTACACCTCTAGTACCGAAAAAAGAACCTGCAGCCACACCAAGTTCTTTAAATCCACCATCCATATATTTGTATAGTTTATTGTTACCAGTATCCCACCAGTAGTCTCCATTGCTAGGAGAGGATGGCTCTGAGCCACTAGCGGTATATCCTTGCTCTACAGAAGCACCGCCCACTTTAAGTTTGTTAGGTAGATCAACGGCATCTGTAGGCTGATCACCAAATATCTCATCTACCTTAATAGTACTCATGATGCCGCTCCCGAAGTAGCCCTAACTCCTAAATTTGATCCAGATAAATCTCCAAAATCTGCTGCATTACCTGCGGTTTGTATTGTAACACGATCTATTACGTTAGTTCGACCACTAGCTGTACCTCCACCACCTCTAACAGCATAAATATCGTCATTAGTGCTAGATGGAGTTTCTACTTGTTGTGTTAGATCTCCAAAGTCGGTAGCGTTACCCGCTGTCTGCGTTGTAACGTAAGAAATAACATTACTCCTATAAGGACTACCAGTTGTCTGACCGCCTATAAACAAAGATCTAGTAGCGTCACTCGCCCCATCAAACTTTTGAGTTACTTGTGTTAAGTCACCAAAGTCTACGGCATTACCTGCACTAGCTGTTGTGATGTATTGAATAACATTGGTGTTGCTAACACTGCCTCCTGCAATTAAGCCACGAGTAGCGTCAGAAGTCCCTGCCTGACGCCTATCGGCTGTTAACATGTCTCCAAAATCTGCCATGTTCCCTGCAGTATCAATAGTCACAAACTCGATCCTGTTTACTATCGCTGCAGTAGTAGCGTAATAACCACCTGCAATGATACCTTTGGTTCCATCAGAAAGAGCAGCCATGCCACTAGATGCTTCTGACATATCACCAAAGTCTGTAGCATTTCCTGTTGTTGCTGTAGTAACGTAATCTATAACATTTTGAAGCCCTGCATTAGCGTAACCGCCACTATAAATAGCCCTAGTTCCGTTAGAACATGTACCTCCATCTGTTCTGCCAACTGTTAAGTCACCAAAGTCTGTAACATTTCCAGTAGTAGCAGGGGCAACGTATTCTATAGTAACTATATTTGTAGCAGCTTCGGTTGTGTATCCGCCCATAAACAATGCCCTAGCACCATACCAAATCGCGCTACTGGCAGAAGTGCCTAACCAGTCTTTCCATTCTCCATCTATATAAACTTTGTATATATTGTTGTCTGTGTCTAACCATGCATCTCCATTAGATGGGCTAGAAGGTTCATTTGCACTTTCTGTATGAGCAAAGCCGCTTATGCCGCTGTCAGATCCCGCTACGTTAAAACCGTTGGTAAAATCAGGCGCACCTGTTCCTGCCCTGTCTGTGATCTTTTCTATGCCAACAACATCACTCATTTTACTGACCCGAACATGCTGTTGGATATTCTAGATTACCTGTAGTCAAGTCGCCAAAATCTGTGGCATTACCTGTTGTTTGTATTGTTACTTTTTGTATCGAATTAACACCTATAGCTGATCCACCTAAAGACCCACCCCCAATTATTCCAGTAGTGCCATCACTACATGTGCCGGGGGTAACATTAGTTTCAAGCATATCGCCAAAATCTGTAGCGTTGCCAGTGGTTTGAATGGTTATATAGTCTATAACGTTACTATACCCAGTTCCATAACCGCCCATAAACAAACCTCTTGTAAGATCAGCAATAACTCCAGAGTTAGGAGCATATCTTGCAACTGTTAGGTTTCCAAAATCTGTAACATTACTTGTTGTTTGGGTTGTTACATATTCCATTGTATCTCTTACTACGTTAGAAGATCCGCTTGGCCCATAATCCTCTCCTCCCGCAAATACTGTACGAGTTGCGTCTGCGGTTGCTGTTAGGTAATCTCTCCAGTAAGATAAATCACCAAAGTCTGTTGCATTGCCCGTATTGGCTGTAGTGAAGTAGTCTATTGTTCTGTTTTCTACTCTATTGTTTGGCGCTCCTGTATTACCTGTAGCATTGCCACCCCCAAAAAGAGTTCTAGTATCATCGCCCCCACCTGCCAGAAAAGCTCTTGCTTCAGATAAATCACCAAAATCAGCGCCATTACCCGCAGTTCCTATTGTAATGTAGTTTACGTTATTGATATAGCTTCCTGATCCTGCATAACCGCCCGCACAAATACCTCTAGTTCTGCTTGAATGACCCGCATGATACATTTGATTTATAGGCAAATCACCAAAGTCTGTTGCATTACCCGGAGATGCGATAGTAACATATTGAACAACATTAGAAGCCGAATTAGAAACGCTTCCACCCATAAAAACACCTCTAGTACCCATAAAAAGAGGCACTGAATCTGCTGCTATACTCAGTTCCTTAAACCCACCATCTATGTATCGATAAAGTTTATCGTTACTGCTGTCCCACCAGAAGTCGCCTGTTGAAGGACTACCGGGTTCGCTACCAGACGAAGTGTAACCCTGTATGATACTCAGACCGCCTATCTTGAAATTGTTGGGCAGGTTGATAGCACTGCTTCTGTTTTTTACTGTATCTACCTTAATTGTACTCATGATGCTGCTCCTGAAGATGCTGCAATGTTCCAACCTGTCTCTAATAAATCACCAAAATCTGTGGCATTACCAGATGTAGCAAAGGTAATTTGTTGCATTACGTTACTTCCTCCACTTGCAACGGTGTCATAACCCCCTACAAAATGACCCTTAGTAGCGTTGGCGCAACCATCAAAGACGTAAGGTGTTGTTAGTAAATCACCAAAGTCTGTAGCATTGTTTGTGTTTGTAATATTTTTTTGATCTATTGAATTGGTATAACCACCCGCATTGTTATAATTACCTCCTGCAAAACACCCTATATCCCCTGCTCCTCCTCCAGCCGCTGCATGGCTATAACGACTTACATTTAGGTCTCCTGCATCCGCAGCGTTTCCTGCTGTTGCAAAAGTTACATAGGCTATAGTGTCTTGAACAGATGAAGTAAGACCTCCCGCTATTAACATCCTTGTCGCGTTTGATGCACATCGCATATACTGAGTACCGCTTGTTAATTGATTTCCAAAATCTGTTGCAGTAACTCCTGCATTGCCTGTTCCTACAGTAAATTGCTCTATCTTGTTACCAATGCCATCTATATAGTTATTGCTACCGCTTCGTGCATATCCATGAACTAAGAGCGCTTTAGACCCATCGCTTTCACAGTCGCTTTCAAAAGTACCGTATTGCAAATCTCCATAATCCGAAGCGTTGCCTAAAGTAGCAGAAGCCCAAAAATCTATTTGTGTTGTGTCTCTATAGAGAGGCATGTATATGCGTGATCCATCACTAGCCATACCTTGTCTAGCATAACCCCCAACTGTAAGGTTACCAAAGTCTGCTGCATTTCCTGCAGAGGTCATATTCCAATACTCTATTCTATCCGTATTAGTATGGCTTACGCCCGCCTTATGCCCCCTATCGCCATAATGAGAAGCTGCCGCAGCAGAAGTNCCTANCCANTCTTTCCAAGCANTGTCCATGTAGACNTTATAGANGTCGTTATCNCTGTCCCACCAAGTGTCTCCGTTGTTAGGACTACTAGGTTCGTTTGCGCCTTCTGTGTGCGTGTGAGGATTTATACCACTGTCAGANCCTGCAAACTTTACACCAAAAGTAAAATTAGGAGCGCCNGNACCNGCTCTGTCTNTNATCTNNGTTATTCTNTCTATTTCACTCATGATGGGTTTCCTCCAAAACCTGCGTGGCCTCCTGATAAGGCACTAAGTAAATCCCCAAAATCAGTAGAATTNCCTAGTGTTTGGAATGTAAAAATACCAATTTCATTTTGAGCAGCATATCCTGATTGGATTGTTCCCCCTGAAACTACAGCTTTTGTTGCATTACTAGCAGCGGCAGGTTGATATCTACCACTATTTATGTCCCCATGATCGGCTGCGTTGCCTTGAGTTTGTATTGTAATATAATCAGTCTGTTGTGTTCTGGTGCTTCCTGTCCAACCTGTAAAGAACAGACCTCTTGTAGTATCAGAGGCAGCAGCACCGCCACCACGACCAACAGCAAGGTCACCAAAATCTTGGGCGTTTCCTGCATTCGCTGTTGTTATATAGTCTAGATCTACTACATAGCCCGATGATGCAGTATCACCTCTGTTAATTACACCTCTAGTCGCATCGGCACAGGCTGTACAGTATCTTGCGGTAGCAGTAAGATCACCAAAGTCAGTGCCGTTTCCCGTGTTAGCTATAGTTATGTACTCTATTGAGTTACCTAAACCTTGCGAATTAGAACCACCTGCATCAAAAGCATAAACCCCATCAGAAAAAGTTGTTCCTAAATTTTGCGTGTTGTTCATATCGCCAAAGTCTGTAGCGTTACCTGTATTAGCTATAGTTACATAATCTATTGTATTTGTAACAGAACCAACCCAACCGCCCATACGTCCACCACGAGTTCCATTTGAAAAACCACCACTAAGGTAATTAACACTTTGAGTTAAATCTCCAAAATCTTGGGCGTTTCCTGCGCTAGTAATTGTAACATATTGAATTGTATTTATACGGTCACTAGTATAACCACCTGCAAAAAGACCTCTATCTCCATACCAAACAGCGCCTCCTCCAGAAGAAGCGTTTAGTTCAATCTCTTTAAACTCACTGTCTATATAAACCTTAACTTTGTCGTTGGCACTGTCCCACCACAAAGCTCCATTTTTAGGACTGCTAGGCTCCGTACCAGAAGATGTATACGAGTGTGTGTTNAGTGTGCTTATNGCTGCGTTNCTTCCTACAGTTGGAGCAACAGGAAGNTTTGGCTTACCTGATCCTGCTAGGTTAGTTATGTTATCTACTTTTAATTCTGTCATGAGGCCGCTCCTGATGCACCTGAACCGTTGTAATAGCCTACAGAGGTTGATACAAGATTCCCAAAGTCTGTAGCATTGGCTGCTGTTTGTATAGTTACTTTCTGTATTTTGTCATGATCACCACTACTACTAGGAAAATCAAAACCACCCATCATCACTCCAGTTGTTCCGTCACTAGTTGTTGATACCCCGGCTCTAGCAGCGTCTAGATCACCAAAGTCCGTGGCATTGCCCGGACTTGCTATGGTTATGTAATCTATTACATTTGTTGCATAAGGACTGCTAGCTATATAACCCCCTACAAATAATCCCCTTGTTGCATCAGCAATAACTCCTTGGGCTGTATCATATGTGACTATAGTGCGATCACCAAAATCTGTTGCGTTTGCTGCAGTTTGAGTAGTTACATAATCTAAGGTATTTGTATATCCTGTAAAAGTTCCTCCACTTGGTGGAACTTTTTGCTCACCACCACCAAAAACAGAATAAGTTGCATCGTTTGTACTAGATATGTAATCAGCGCCGTTTATGGTTCGATCACCGAAGTCTGTAGCATTACCTGCAGACGCAAGGGTAACATAATCCATTATGTTTGTTTTAAGATTGCTTGAATTACGACCTGCCGCCCAAATGCCTCTGGTAGCATCTCCTGCCGCAGTTAAATGATGCCTTGCAACAGTTAAATCACCGAAGTCTGTTGCGTTTCCTGTTGTTGCACTAGCCCAATACTGAATAACATTTTTTACCTCTGCGGGGCTATTATTTGAATAACCTCCACCTAGAACAATTCTAGATCCATTAGAAACAGCGGCTGCATCATAATAATTAAGTAACAAGTCTCCAAAATCAGAAGCGTTCCCACTCCCTGCAGAAATATCAAAATATTGTATAGTATTAGTTGCGCCCGTTCCACCTATATTGAAACCTCTAGAGCCAAGGTAAGGAGGTGAACCTGCAGGGTAATCAGTATTTAAAGATATCTCTTTAAACCCACCGTCTATGTAGACTTTAACCTTATTGTTAGAGCTATCCCACCAGATAGCCCCGTTTTTAGGGCTACTTGGTTCTGTTCCTGACGATGTGTAAGAGTAAGTATTTAAAGTGCTTAAAGCAGATCCGCCAGAATGAGTCGGGCTAACAGGAAAATTTGGCTTACCTGTACCCGCTAAATTTACAACTGCATCTACTTTAATTTCAGGCATTAAACTACAACCCACCTAACTCCTGAAGGAACTGTTACTGTTATACCGTTATTTACTGTTATCGGCCCTGCGCTCATGGCGTTATGGCTTGCGCTTATTGAATAGTTAGTTGTCACAGCCTGATCGTTCTCATAGAAAACTTCGTCATTACCACCACCTGTGGCTCCACCACCGCTACCCCCAGATATTGTGGAGAAGCTAAGGACACCACTACCATTTGTTACGAGAGCCTGTCCGTTAGTACCGTCTGCTGTGGGGTGACTGATACCATCTAAAACAACCTTACCAGATCCGTTAGGTGTAATCGCAATGTTTCTATTGGATGTTGATACTATGCCATGCGTTACAACATCTAGATCAGCGCCTAGCTGTGGGGAGGTGTCTTCAGATATGTTTCCCAATCCACCACTAGCCAGTGTCGTA
The DNA here is from genome assembly GCA_002685195.1 of Porticoccaceae bacterium. Taxonomy (GTDB): domain Bacteria; phylum Pseudomonadota; class Gammaproteobacteria; order Pseudomonadales; family Porticoccaceae; genus HTCC2207. The sequence continues at coordinate 373 of NYWV01000059.1, read as the reverse complement.
AAGCTAAGATTTCCTGATCCGTCTGTTTTAATGACCTGATTTGCAGATCCATCTGCTGTTGGATGAGAAAGACCGTCAATAATAACCTTACCAGAACCATTTGGCGTGACTGATATGTTCCCATTTGCACCATCAGCAATCGTTATTGTTCCAGAGTTTGTGCCTGAATTAGTGTTCAGGGTTAAGTCTCCAGTTCCTTGCGTGGTAATCGTTGCATTGGCGTTGTTATCGCCAACCATCACTGTATCAGCACCTAAGTTAACATCACCAGTACCATTAGGAATGATATCTATGTTAGCATTAGATGTTGAGACAATGTCATTACCGTTTACATCAAGACTGCCGCCTAATTGAGGGCTAGTGTCTTCGACTA
>NYWV01000058.1 GCA_002685195.1 Porticoccaceae bacterium | reverse complement strand
AGGGATAGCACTTTAAAGAGATATGATCAAAATCTAAACTCTATGAGAATTGACGTAAAAGATATGACTTGAGGACTTGTACTTAGTTAAGTCAATTTTGAATAATTGGTTTGTTTGATATTTGAAAACTGTTTAAAAAGCTTACAGCCATGGAAAAGCCATTGAAGAGAAGTTATTTGTTGGCAATAACCCAAGCTGTGGCAACGCGTTGCTTGAGATAAAGATCTGCGAGATGTCTAGCTAGCTCCTGCAATTGGGCTACATCAGTCGTGGAGTCGATTTGCCTCTTGATCGATTCTGTTTCGAACTGCTGAGCAAGGGTTGCCTGCATGAAAATGCTCATCATTTCCACTACCTTAAAAACTCTTCATGAAGAGTGTGAGTCGCGGTTGGGAGGTCAAAGCGCCAGAATGTAACGAAATCGTTACAACTCTGATGACTGTCGGCGAACTTGTGCTCGAAACACTGTCTACGGGCGTCATTACGGAAGATGAGGTCACTTGGCTAACGGACCATCTGCAGACGTTTTCACGTCCTGAAGAAGCCGCTGCTATTCGTTTGGGACGGCTTATGGACGAAGGGCAAGTCAATCTTGGTTGCCGTGTCTCAAAACGCTGGCTTCATCATCGTGAGGTTCTGGTGGATTGGATCGAGCCACTTAGTCGGCACAGTTGATCACAGCTGAGAGTTAGGAACACAACCACTCTCCAGAATAAGAGCTTCTCAGCCACTAGATCATCAATGCATGGGGAGCTAATTTTTATTTAAATATGCTGCATTCATAAAAATGCTTGCTTCATTCTAATTTTCAATACTTTGTATATTCTGTGACTCGTAATTTATGCCCTCACTCAAATCCATCTCTTCTTAAAGAACANCAAAATCTAATTAGTATGTTTTGNTTGTGAAATTTAATTGCTGCCTAGTNTGATCTCTGTGCAGTGAAAATATTAATAATTTTAGTNAGTTTTANTTGTTGAGTTTTGATCTTATTGCTAANCTGCTGTTGTTCGGNGATCGAAAATGGTGATCAAAATTTTTCGTACGGCCAGCAAAATCGAATTATTAGTGGGATTAAGCTTCGTTTTGATTGGATTCTTGATTGGCTCAACCTTAATAGGACGTACATTTAAGGGNGAAATNCAGCTGGATTCACAGGATGTGACGCAACCTGAGTCCAAANCCTACNTGTCCGAACCGTTTCTTGANCATGAAAATGCGAATAGCGNCCTGAATTCACAAGCAACTGCTGCTGAACCGATGCCAGAAAAAGATGTACAAGCGATTTCCCCCTCTCCCGTNAATGAATTTACGAGTTTGTCTCAAGAAGAGAAGAATTGCGTTATTTGGAAAAATGCATATCCTGAAGCTGCTTATAAGCTCAAGCAGGGAGATGCCTGTTACTAGTCCATGTTTATCTAGTTACAACATGAGCCGTTGAAGCAAATAAATCTTAGATAGACGTCGCACTAACGCCGGGCTNTATGTGGAAGCCATTTTCGAGATGTGGCTGTCCACATGACTCTCAGCTCACTCGCTGCTCTTGTGTTCTGAGCATTTCNTACGCCTTCCACAATCCATCAACCTCTGAACATGTGAATTCCTTGTCACAGACTCGGTATTTCCCATTCCCTACGGCATCGATTGTTGACCCTTTAGATGTTGCGCAGATTCTGCTGAGAAAGGCCATAGGATTGACTCAGTTACTAATGGTCTAAGTCAGCACTGGGGCATTTCGACCCTTTTTCTCCTATTCCTTTTCAGATCGAAATAGATTTATTCAGAGAATAAAAGCTGTTTTGTTTGTTCACCTTATAACGACTCTTTCTTTGATGCCATTATTAAAGGCTGGTAGTCAGTATTTGGCGCATTTTTTGATTCAATTGAAATATTGCTTGTTTTGACTCTGATTCTTTCCATGTGTTCGTGAACTCAATCCTCACACCAAAGCATATTGCTACTTAATATAGAAAAAAGCTTTATCTCAATGAAAGCAGTCTTCAACGGTAGCGTTCTTGCTGAAAGCAATGATATCGTTTATGCGGATGGAAATGCTTATTTCCCACGTGAGGCGATGCAAACTCAATACTTTCGCGACTCTAGGCACACGACTGTGTGTGGTTGGAAGGGTAAGGCGCGCTATTGGGATTTGATTGTAGACAACCAAATCATTACTAATGTGGCTTGGAGCTATGAGACACCAAAGCCTGATGCCGAAGAGATACGTTATCGTTTTGCTTTTTATTCTGGTAAGGGAGTCGATATCTTTGATTCAATTGCTGACAATTAGCATCAAATTTTCTGGCTACGCAGCTTTTTCTAATACCTAGTTTCTTTGATATAATCCACTTACATAAATCAAGTCATGGGAGACCTTTCGGTTGATTGTTGAACGCACAGTTGCAAATGATCCTATGTTTCGCATTATTCGTGATGACCAACTGGAGGATTCAATCACGAAGTTGAAGTTTTATCGATACGATGATGCCTATGATGAGTTAGAGCGCTTTTACGGGGATTTNTGTTGCTCTGATGAGCGAATTGAATACTCCATCATCATGATCTGATTCANTGCTATAGCCATTGGCAGCTTGAACCTCATNCACATCGCTTTACATTAATTAGTCACAATCTTGAGTGAATCGATACTCATGCTTTGCTTGCTTGCATCGTCACTATGCTCTGCACATCACATCTCCATGTGATGCAAGAGGCCGGGTGATGGGGATTGCCTGGTTTAAAACCGCTCGTGTTTTGGGCGGTTTTTTTGTGTTCAATGACATGGCTTCTCGTCTCCTCTGAAGCGCTTCACAGTTCGCGTGTTGTTATGCTTGTTGTCCATTTCATTGCAAAATGAATTAGATGGCTCTTTATTGCGTCCTATAGTTATTTGANCTTGCTGCTGATCATGTCACCTACGAAAATTTTATTGATAGTTGTTGTTTTAATTTTTCTTGGACTGGCTGCTTTAGCTTTCCAGTTGACTAAGGGTATTAATGATTCTGAACCTTCCATTGAGCTGCAGGAAGCGATGCCAGCTTTGCAATAAATACTCTAAAGCTGCAAGTTTTAATGATTTGAGAATAGTTGCTTTTTGCAGGCATCTAGTGTGATTGTGTATCGCACATTGTGCTTGTCGTCCACGACTCTATAAATTCTTCCAGTCGCCATACACTTTGTTCGGGCATCTACAAAGGCTTTGAACTCGGTCTCTCTAGTCACCTCAGGTGTCCAGCTTTCATCAGACAAGTGTTCAATCGTGTACATCGAGCTTCAACCGTTATTGATATGTTGGCCTTGATTGGCTCAAAAACGTGCGATCTACTGATTAACCTTGGGATCAAGAAAAACTTTTGATTCCTACGAGGCATTTCTGTAGTCTTTATTTAGATCCGCTCTAACTGGTACTTGCCTATGCGAAGAGATTTTCAACTTCCTCGAATTTCAGCTTCGACACTATTTTTGTGCTTCTGTGGGTTCTAGGCACCGGAGTTGTCGCTCAAAAACTTGTGCCTGACTCATTTTGCTGAGTAATTTATGGATGTCATGGGTGGAAAGCTCTCCATTTGATGCCCACTTCATTGACGACAATTCGTATTTCTGAAGAGGTGTGGACATCGCCCAATTAACTAGGTAATTGAGCTTACGTTGGATCTTGAAATCCGCACGGGTCGATGCTGGGAGTTGCCCTTCAGAAATTCTGTAATTCGCTTTGCCCTCACCCGTCTCTTCCTCATCCGACGCTTTAAAGGGTGACTGCGGCTCTATTGGACTCTGATTCGCTCCGTCTCATCGTCCTAGCTGACAGGGTGCGGGGAATTCTTTTTAAACCAAGCGTTGCGAAACGGCAGCCTGGGGAGGATGATAAAGAAATCCTTAAGAGGTTTGTTGTGAACCACGGCCCTTGCTGTCCTATCCATCAATCCACTCTCGACTCACCTGACTACTGGACTGATCCAGCTTTGATGTCGTCTGCGGCACCTGCTTCTTCAACGGAGTGGCGTCGTTGGGAAATCGAGAGCAGGAGCCGTCATGCGAAGTGGGCGACTCGCCATGGCTATTAATAGGCGATCATCGTCTGTTAGATGGGTGGGTTTACTGCTGAAGACTGAGTCATTATGGTGACGTCCAATTTGTGTTGAATAGATTCCCTGAGTTTTTTGTTTAGAGCCTTTTTGAAGGATAGCTGTATTGGTTTGTTTAGGGAAAGTATGGTCTTGGATGAGTGGTTACTCGGTTTTGATTCTTGTCTTTCTGCTTTCTCTCCTCAACTTTGTTGATTGCCGGGATGTTCTCCGTTATAAGTTGATGACCTTACTGGCTTAGCCTGGTCAGGCGTTGCTGTCGATAAGGCAGACTGTCAGTAGGTTAGGGATCCAAGCATGGCAACAGCAGAAGAGAAGCGCACCATCACCAAGAAGCGTCTGCAGGAACTTCGCAATATGTGTCGTGAGCACTACAACGTCCTTATTGAGGAGGGCACCATGCCAGATGCTGCGGATGTTCGCGTTACTAATCAAAAGCTTGAGGAGCTGATGGAGCTCCTTGATGGCAAAATTAAATGGGACAATGCCTCTTAGTAGCATCTCTGTCGATTGACTGATGCTCACTTTGCTTGTCAATATTCATATTTCATAGATTGATAGCTTTTGGCGTTAAAAAGAGGCTTGAGAAGCCTCTTTTTTCACTTGTTGCAATTACTCTTCGGTGTCTTCCGCGCCTTCAGGAATGAGTCGTATTTGCTTTCGACCTAGCTTGATGGTGAAATTATCGCCAGGATTCAGCTCAAGCATTGCTGTATAAGCTTTTCCGATCAATAGATTTCCATTGCCCTGCACTTTGGCGACATAGCTCAGTTTGCGCCCACCTTTGCCAACTCCGCCTTCTCCGCCACCGAGATCAATGCCTTTTGCATTGAGAAGAGCCTCATAAAACGCCGTGAAGTTGACTCGATCGCTTCCATCTTTCTTTTGGGAGACATAGCCGCATTGAGTGGCTAAATCGGTTTTTGATACATCGCCAAGATCTTTGACCTTGGCGAGCAGTTCTTCACCAGTAAGCATTTGGGATAGGCTTCAACAAACTATTACTAACAGCTCTTGATCATCTACGTCAACTCATTGATTATTTAGATTTTGTTTGCGTATTACATGCATCCATCCGTTGATGTGTCGTTCTAGTCGGTTTTATAAAACGCACTGATGCGCTGTTCTCGGCTTCTGTGGACAAAGCAATGCGCTGGACTATGGACGCATCTGGCTTCTCCCGTTCTGTGACCTAATTTGTCGACTCGTTGCTATGCAATTGGGATAAAACGCGAGCAGCTAGACCTCGCGAGATTCTTCGTTCGATCAACAAGTTGCAAACCCAATTAAAAAGGGGTGGATTGGCTGGGTTGGACGTCAAGCGCTCTTGCAAGAGCATGAGCTCTGCTTTTGTTTTGATCCCCCGTAAGGCATCGATCAGCATGTCTTCGCCTGTGGTGGTCTGAATGGGGCGTTGCGCGGTGGTGGTCATCAGTCAAAGGCATGCGTTTCTTTGTTCTGGCACGTCTTGCTGTGAGTTTGCAACCCTTGATGGTGGTTCTCAGTGATCAGTCATCCAGTTCGCGTTTCCGGCCTCGGTTTACTGGTCTGCCAGCTTTTCGAGGGAGTTAGCCGTTCGATACATCTGGTGTGAAGCTTGCGGGCTGATCCCGTCAATTGAACTTGCTGAGTAAACGCTTCCGTCCCAAGCGAGATACTGAACCCCTTTCTCCTCGGTCCACATCCAGCCGAGCACGTTTATGAATGCACTGCCGTCCCTGATGGCGTGCACATTGGAGAAGGCTTGAAAGTCGCTAGGAATGTTCATTGCGATTCTGATTATTGGCATGCGCGATGTTTGCAGTTTGGCAACGGATGTCTTGACGGACCACTTCAGTTGCATGCTGTCTCATCCCCTCCATCAGCGCTTGCTGTTCCAGCCGAGCATGCTGATCCAGATTGCAAACAGCGTTCCAACAGGGATCACGATCACCAGAAGCTGAGCAATCACGAGTTGTTGGACTTCTGGATTCATGGTGGTGTTCCTTTGACTTGCTCCTCTGGATTAGTGGGTGCCCTTCACTGGAACGATGGTCATGCCGATCGGAGCTATGGCAAAGAGGGCGAGTTTGATGTGCTGAATCCCGAAGGGGATTCCAATGATGGAGACGAAGCAGGCGAGTGCGGAGGTGAGATGGCCTATCGCTAGCCACCATCCAGCTACTAAAAACCAAATCACATTGCCAAGGAGCCCCATGGGACCAGTCCCTAAATCAATGCGTCCACTCAGGTCGCGGCGATTGATTGCTTCATACCCAAAAGGCCATAGAGCAAATTTGCCAATGACAAAACATGATCGGCTCCACGGAAGCCCCACAATGCTGATGGCAGAGATCAGACCTGCTAGCCACCATCCCAAGGCCATAAAACATCCTCCGAACAAGACCCAGAGAATATTAAATGTTATTTTAATCATCTATTCATTCTTACCAAATTCCAGGAATCAAGCGAAAGCTTTTTAATTTGTAATCCGCGAAATCATGATACTTTAATTTCATTGATGATTCTTTGTCTCGAATTCTCATGACGTACAAAGCGAGAATTGATAGTGGCACTAAGTATGCCCATAGGGAGCCCGCCACTATGCAGAAACTTAAATAACGCATTAAATCTCCTGTGTAATTGACATGCCTTACGCCACTCCATATACCTGTGCGAACTAGACCTGTTCCCAAAGATTTTGCTGTTGCTTTTTGGATGTCAGCAGCGGTGTTGATCAAGCTCCCAAAGTAAAAAAGTGGGATTGCAATTGTTGTGGCTGCCAGTGATAACTCTGTAGGGTTTGTAAAAGCAAAAAATGCTGGCAATGTATAAAAAATACCAACAATAAGAATCGCTCCTATGAAGCCACCAATATCAACTTTTTCTGTAAAAATTTGTCGGCAACGATCTGGGTAGATTTTCTGTTCTAGCAGCCACCACATGCAATAACTGATGTGCATGCATGCATAAAGTATTTGTCTTTGCCCATCGACGCCAAACAGGAGAATTAAAAATAAGATCAGGGCAATTGTGACTGCTTTAGCCCAATTGATTGCGGTCAATTGCGTTGTCATAAGTAGTTTGAATTATTTCAGTAAAAGTTTGACGACAACTAGGGCTGTGCAGATCGCGAGTACCCACCAAATCCATGTTGCGCTTGTTACGACTGCTATCGCAATTCCGACGATCAAGAAGATCAGAAATTGGTTGAGTGTCATGGGTTCGTGAGTTGTCTCACCATTCTGGATGCGACCTTGCGGCTCTTCAATCCGTGATCGAAGCTTCTGGTTGGTCCAATCCTGGAAAGCGCACTACGAGTAGGTCTTCACCTGTGATGGACCCATCGGCATCAAGCAATTCAGGATGAGTCGTCAACAACCCAGTGCGGTCGGTACGACGCCTTGTGTTGGCGGGGCTAGACGAGCCAGCGCTCAAACGCATCATCCGAAAGGCTTGGATCAAAAGGAAGACAAAGACCGCCCCATAGACCACGGGGAAAAGTGTCGAAACCATGCATCAAACCCCTGTTATTAAGAAATATTAACGGGTTTGTTGCTGAATCGCGTTTCTGAATCAGCTGGAAACCGGAAGGTTCTGTGGTTTTGCTCTTCCTTTGGGCCAGCTTTAGGTCATGACGATTTCCCTACAACTGGCTGTGGCTCGATGTACAGCTCGCGGTCTGATCAATGGGACTGCTGCTGCTGATTACAGCGAGGTCATCAGCCTCCACAAAATGATGCAGCTTGAGGGTGAAACCGCTCTTGCCGCTGACCTGTTGGCTTTGGCACGTTCGTTGAATCCATCTGAGGCCTTGCGTGATGTTTCTGCCCATGGACATCAGCCATTGGCATAGCTGAGCGATCGAGGATTGTCGCTTGGGTTTGATCGTGGGTTCAGTTGTGCAGCAACCAGCTTTGGAGTTGGGTCACACACTCAAGAGTTGATTCATAGG
>NYWV01000057.1 GCA_002685195.1 Porticoccaceae bacterium | reverse complement strand
CTCATCAAATTTGTGCTCAGCATAAGTATAATTCTTGGTACCATCTTGAGCGGCCACATAATTAACTCCACTAGAATTAACTCCCATGAAGTTAGTCTTGAAGTAGTCATTAGTTCCCTGAGAGAAGCTAACAGCGCCCATTAAGAACTTCTGCATCAGCTGCCTGTAGTTTCGCCCATGAGCATCAGTGTTAACATTTGCTGAGGAGGTTGCACCTGTCGCATCAGTCACCTGAACAGCAACCCCATCGGAGGCCAAAGTAGCCTGCTCGCTTATCCAGTGATCAACCAATGCTAGAGGAGTCGCAGGAGTAATCCCATAACTCCATCCAAAGAATTCCCCATCAATGAGCTTGGAAACTTCTCCACAACCATCACCACAGCCACCTGCGATCTTCTTATGCAGATTCTTACCGCTTGAAATATCGCCATAAGTGGCAGCATCTTTAAGAACTACATTTTCAGCATCTTTAATCCAAGTTGGCATCAGCGTGTCTGTTACATCGGCATCAGTTCCGTAAACAAAGAACTTCATCGCTGTCTCTTTCTCAGCAGCCGTGGTTGCTGCAGTATCCTCGAGCACACTTGCCATGTAATAAGCCATGTCGGCAATGAGAACCTGTCGAGCAGTTTGACCTGTATAGCTAACCGAGGAATCCGACCCTGTAAACACAGCGTTGTCATACGCGTACATCGTTGGCATCGCATCACAAGCATCACCTTTATCATTTACATCCGCGTCAGCTTGATCCGTGTTTGCAACCATTGGGCAGTTGTCCGCATCATTGAGCACAGAGTCAGCATCCATGTCATCATCACATGCATCGCCTGTACCATCTCCGTCAATATCACTCTGATCAGTATTAGCGATGGCTGGACAGTTATCTCCGTTATCTCCAACGGTATCACCATCGGCATCAGTGGTTTCAGCAGGGTCATTTGGAAAAACGTCAGCATTATCTCCAACACCATCGCCATCTGAGTCTGCTGTCTCAGATGCATCAGAGGGGAATGCGTCAGCATTATCACCAACACCATCACCATCAGTATCTTCAGACTCGTTAGGGTCATTGGGAAATGCATCAAGCGAATCCTCTACGCCGTCTCCATCGATATCTGGTGGGGTATTGTCTCCACTACCACAACCAACCAGAGCGACCAAAAAGAAGGCCACTAGAGCTTTTGAAAAAGTAAAATTTGAAATCATGATTATTCCTTTATTAACCGGATGAATAAAACAACCTCTGACGATCATCCCTAAGTGGGATGAATGCTCAAGGCTCCTAGCCCGCTAGATTAAGTTTCTAAATTGAAACCTCTTCTTGAAACTTTTGATAATGATAATGATTCTTGTTAATACAGTCAATAAGAATCATTATCATTTGCAGTTATACCCAAAATCGGGCTCTCTAGCATAGGATTACAACCGATTCACACCTTCAGGAATAGTAAAATTAAACGAAGATGAATCATAAAGCCTAATTTGAACTCTGATCCTCAAGAGCTTCATCTATTAATTCTTTTAACTCACCCTTTTCGTGCATCTCAGTGACTATATCGCATCCTCCGATAAGCTCTCCAGCCACCCATAACTGAGGAAATGTTGGCCAATTGCCATACAGCGGTAAATTAGTGCGTATTTCTGGATTAGACAGAATATCAACATAAGCAAATCGTTGCCCACAGGCCATTAAGGACTGAACTGTGCGAGCAGAAAATCCACACTGCGGTTGGTTGGGAGATCCCTTCATGTACAAAAGTACTGAATTATTTTCTATTTGATCACGAATTGTATCCATTATGTCCATTGCAACTTGCCTATATATTTTGTTTTTCCAGCCATACATTTTAAACGTTTTAAGGCCAATTCGACACTGTTAAAATTTATTATTTTATTACCGTTTCTCAAAAATAATAGGATATCTCCTTTTCTTTGGTGGTGTCGAGTGACCCAAAGCCTCCATACCCAATCTTGCAGGTGTACCTAAAGCGAGTTATCATTCGCTACCAAGGTCAAAGGGGCAGCGCAGCTGCCTTTTTTTATTCCAGTAAGAAACTGGAGAGGTATTGGTAGTATGACAACCAAAGCATTGATGAACACCTATGGTAAGAGAGCAGCTACCCTGACAAAGGGGAGTGGCGCATGGCTATGGGATGACAAAGGTAACAAGTATCTCGACGCCTTGTCAGGGATCGCAGTATGTGGCCTAGGCCACTCACACACAGCCATCACTCAAGCAATAACCAATCAAGCAAAAATACTAAGTCACTGCTCAAATTTTTTTGCTATCCCCAATCAAGAAGCCTTGGCAGAGAAGATATGTGATATTTCAGGGATGAAGAAAGTATTTTTTGGTAACTCTGGCGCTGAAGCCAATGAAGCAGCTATCAAATTAGCGCGTCTTTTTGGTCATAATTCAGGTTTAAAGCTACCCACAATACTAGTGATGGACAATGCCTTTCACGGCCGGACTCTTGCCACCCTTAGCGCCTCTGCTGGACGACGAGTACAAGCCGGATTTGAACCCCTTGTAACTGGATTTGCTCGAGGTCCTTTTAATGATGCCTCTGCTCTAGAAAAAATCGCAGACAATAATCCTAATATTTGTGCGATTTTTGTTGAGCCTATTCAGGGTGAAGGCGGGATAAGAATGGCATCCACTGAATACCTTAAACAATTAAGACAGTTTTGCGACCAAAGAGGCTGGTTGCTAATGCTTGATGAAGTACAAACAGGTAATGGCAGAACTGGAAAGTATTTTTGCTATCAGCACAGCGATATTCTTCCAGACGTAGTGACCACCTCGAAAGGCCTTGGCAACGGTGTTCCAATAGGAGCTTGCCTAGCATCAGGAAAAGCTGCTGATTTAATGCAGCCTGGCAATCATGGTTCAACCTTCGGTGGTAATCCACTGTCCTGCGCCGCTGCTCTAGCAACAATTAATACTATTGAAAGCGAAGGATTACTTAAACGAGCTGAAATCCTTGGAAAAAGAATAATGGCTGGTCTAGAAAAAGAATTGTCTTCGGTGTCACATGTTAAGAATATTCGCGGAATGGGTTGCATGATCGGAATAGAGCTAGATACACCCTGTAAATCGCTATTTAAAACAGCTATGGATAATGGCCTGATAATCAATGTAACTGCTGATTCTGTCATTAGATTACTGCCTCCGCTCATTCTTACTGATGAAGAAGCTGATAAGTTGCTGGCTATACTGGTTCCGTTAATTCGTGACTTTAATCAAGATTAACCTAGAGAAATAGAAAATGGCCATTCGACACTTTCTTACCTTGCGCGACCTGACTACCCAAGAACTAAACCAGGTCATTCAATCAGCTATCGAAATTAAAGCAGCTTATCGTGATGGACGCCAAGATCCTGTATTTAAGGGTAAAGTCCTAGCAATGATTTTCGAAAAATCTTCAACCCGTACCCGAGTGTCTTTCGAAGCGGGCATGGCACAGCTGGGTGGTGACGCCATATTTTTGTCCTCAAATGATACACAGCTCGGGCGAGGAGAACCTATTGAAGATTCGGCACGAGTTATCTCCAGAATGGTAGATATTGTAATGATCAGAACCTTTGGTCATGACAAGATTGAACGCTTTGCTAAATACTCCAAAGTTCCTGTCATAAATGCGCTTACTGATCAATACCACCCCTGTCAATTATTAGCAGACATTCAAACCTATGTTGAGCATCGCGGATCGATTGAAGGAAAAACTGTGGCTTGGATCGGCGATGGAAACAATATGTGTCATTCTTGGATCAACGCAGCTATTGCCTTTGGTTTTAAACTCAATATAGCCTGCCCAGAGGGTTATGAGCCCAACTCGGGCTTGGTTAATGAAGGTGGAGCAGCTGTCATGTTAACGACCGACCCTGTAGCCGCAGTTAAGGACGCCGACCTTGTTACGACTGATGTATTTGCCTCTATGGGGCAGGAAGATCAACAACAAGACCGTTTAGCGAAATTCTCTGGCTTTCAAGTTAATCACCAATTGATGGAGAATGCTGCGAGCGATGCATTGTTTATGCACTGTCTACCTGCTCATAGAAATGAAGAAGTGTCTGCGGAATTACTTGAAGATGAGTCTATTTCGGTAGTTTGGGATGAAGCTGAAAATCGATTACATGCTCAGAAAGCATTGATGGTATTTTTACTCGGTGCTAGCTCATAGAAACAACTCAGCTATAAACGACGTCATCAATCTCATATTCCACATCGCCACTGGGCGCCTTCACAACGACAACATCGCCAATTTCTTTACTAATTAAAGCCCGAGCAATCGGTGACTGATAAGAAATTTTACCCGCTTTCACATCCGCCTCATCATCACCAACGATTCGATAAGATGTAGTTTCGTCTGTCTCTAAGTTAATAATGGTTACCAATGAACCGAAAATGACACGATCTCCCTGAGGGATTTTTGAAATATCGATCACCTGAGCGTTTGACAGCTTGCCCTCTATATCTTGAATACGTCCCTCAGCAAAACTCTGCTGTTCACGCGCCGCATGGTATTCTGCATTTTCTTTAAGGTCTCCATGCTCTCGGGCAGTAGCTATGGCCTCTACAATACCTGGGCGCACAACCTTAATCAGATGCTCAAGTTCTTTCCTGAGAGCGGCTTCGCCATCTGCTGTCATTGCGGTTTTTTGCATTAAGTAATTTCCCTGTGCAATTGTTGTAGACTTCTCACTTTAATATCACCTGCGAATTTTAACGCTTCACAAACCGCACTACCACCTGCCATGGTAGTCGTATAGTACACACGATGCTGCTCAGCACTCGATCGAATTGTCGATGAATCGGAAATTGCCTGTCGTCCTTCGGTAGTATTAACAATTAAATTAATCTTGTCGCTTTTAATCATATCAACAATATGGGGCCTTCCTTCTTTCACCTTGTTAACCGGCTGCACGTCTAAACCAGCTGCTTTTATGGTCTCAGCGGTTCCCTTGGTAGCAATCAACTTAAAGCCCAGGGCGACTAAGCTTTTAGCCAAGGCTGGTAACTGATCTTTATCACGTTCTCGTACACTAACAAAAGCACTTCCTTTGCTAGGAATCTCATCACTAGCACCAAGCTCAGCTTTACCGTAAGCTTCGGCAAATGTGGTACCCACGCCCATTACTTCACCGGTAGATTTCATTTCGGGTCCAAGAATAGGATCAATTCCAGGAAACTTATTGAATGGAAACACTGCCTCTTTAACACTGAAATAGGGCGGGATAATTTCTTTAGTAAATCCTTGGTCTTCCAAGGTCTGGCCAACCATGCATCGAGCAGCTATTTTTGCTAAGGAAACACCTATGCATTTTGAAACGAAAGGAATGGTGCGCGAAGCACGGGGGTTTACTTCGATTACATAAATCTTGTCATCTTGCAGGGCCAACTGGACATTCATTAAGCCTCGCACACCAAGTTCACGAGCCATCTTCTTACAGATCTCTCTCATCTCATCTTGAACACTTTCACTAAGACTATAAGGTGGAAGTGAGCACGCCGAGTCTCCTGAGTGTATTCCTGCTTGCTCAATATGCTGCATAATCGCGCCAATAACCACTGAGTCACCATCACTAACTGCATCAACATCCATCTCGATAGCATTTGGTAGAAAGAAGTCCAGCAATACTGGCGAATCATCCGACACTTGTACGGCTGTTTTCATGTAATGTCTTAATTCGTCTTCTTTGTAGACTATTTCCATCGCTCGCCCTCCGAGAACATAAGAGGGTCGCACCACCAAAGGATAGCCAATCTTTTTAGCCAGATCGACAGCTTCATCAGCACTGCGAGCAGTCGCGTTGTGAGGCTGTAATAAATCTAGCTTTTCAATCATATGTTGAAATCGCTCCCGATCCTCGGCACGATCAATCGCATCTGGAGTGGTTCCAATAATTGGTACACCTTCAGCTTCTAGGGCTCTGGCGAGCTTTAAAGGTGTCTGGCCACCAAACTGGACGATAACGCCCTTGGGGTTTTCAAGACGGACAATCTCAAGTACATCCTCTAAAGTAACAGGCTCAAAAAACAGTCTGTCNGAGGTGTCGTAGTCAGTTGATACTGTTTCGGGATTGCAGTTAACCATAATGGTTTCATAGCCATCTTCGCGCATCGCCAACGCAGCGTGAACACAACAATAATCAAATTCTATTCCCTGGCCAATACGATTTGGACCACCGCCAAGAACTAGAATTTTATCCTTATCACTAGGTTCAGCTTCGCACTCTTCTTCATAGGTGGAGTACATGTATGCCGTCTCAGTGGAGAACTCTGCAGCACAGGTATCAACACGCTTGTAAACTGGATGCATTTCAAAGTCGTAACGCAAATTACGTACTTCTGTCTCAGTGCACAATAAAATATCTGCTATACGGCGATCGGCGAACCCTTTACGCTTCAATCTGTACAGCGTCTTTTCATCAACGCTGGTCAAACTCGATCCATTCAATCGACTTTCTTCTATAATTAGGTCTTCGATTTGAACTAAGAACCAGGGATCGATTTTAGTAACACCAAAAATCTCTTCACAACTCATACCTTGGCGGAAAGCATCAGCCAAATACCATATGCGATCAGGTCCCGCTTCAGCCAGTTGATTAAATAGAATCGCAGCATGATCCTCATCATCGGTATCAATTTTTGGATCAAAACCAGAAACACCTACCTCTAATCCACGCAACGCTTTTTGCAAAGACTCTTGGAAGGTGCGGCCAATCGCCATTACCTCACCAACAGATTTCATCTGGGTTGTTAAGCTCTGGTCCGCTTGGTTGAATTTTTCAAAAGCAAATCGTGGTATTTTAGTTACCACATAGTCAATACTGGGCTCAAAGGATGCAGGTGTAGCACCTCCAGTAATTTCATTTTGCAACTCATTTAGGGTGTATCCCACCGCTAGCTTAGCGGCAACCCTAGCAATCGGAAATCCTGTTGCCTTGGAGGCCAACGCTGAAGAGCGGGACACTCTGGGGTTCATCTCAATAACAATTAGTCGCCCATCTTCTGGGCTCACCGCAAACTGTACATTAGATCCACCCGTCTCTACCCCAATCTCACGCAGAACTTTAATCGAAGCGTTACGCATGATCTGATATTCTTTATCAGTAAGAGTTTGCGCTGGAGCAACGGTAATTGAATCCCCAGTGTGTATCCCCATTGGGTCGAGATTTTCAATGGCGCAAACGATAATACAGTTGTCATTTTTGTCCCTCACCACCTCCATTTCAAACTCTTTCCAACCGATTAACGATTCGTCAATCAGTAGTTCATTGGTTGGAGAAAGATCCAGCCCTCGACGACAGATAGTTTCAAACTCTTCGCGGTTATAGGCTATACCACCACCAGAGCCGCCCATAGTAAATGAAGGACGAATAATACAGGGGAAACCAAATCGATCAGCTACCTGAGTTGCCTCTTCCATACTGTGAGCAATACCAGAATTTGGGGTATTTAGGCCTATTGCTTTCATCGCTTTATCAAAACGCTCACGATCTTCTGCCTTGTCGATCGCATCGGCATTAGCACCAATCATCTCAACTGAAAATTTATCCAAAACACCGTGTTTGGCAAGATCTAATGCGCAGTTAAGTGCCGTTTGTCCACCCATAGTTGGCAATAGAGCGTCTGGACGCTCCTCTTCAATAATGCGAGCAACGGTTTTCCATTCAACAGGTTCAATGTAGGTTGCATCAGCC
Organism: Porticoccaceae bacterium; assembly: GCA_002685195.1. Taxonomy (GTDB): domain Bacteria; phylum Pseudomonadota; class Gammaproteobacteria; order Pseudomonadales; family Porticoccaceae; genus HTCC2207. Next base: position 47,466 of record NYWV01000057.1, on the reverse strand, counting down.
ATGGAAGGATCAGTCATGATCGTAGCGGGATTAGAGTTAACTAAAATAACTCTAAAACCTTCTTCTCTAAGCGCTTTACATGCTTGGGCTCCAGAGTAATCAAACTCACAGGCTTGACCAATAATAATGGGTCCCGCCCCCAGAATTAAAATGCTTTTAATGTCGGTTCTTTTTGGCATGTCTACTCCGCTAACCCCTGACAGTTAACTTCCATTAAATCGATGAAATGATCAAACAATGAGGCGGCGTCATGGGGCCCAGGACTAGCCTCGGGATGCCCTTGAAAACTGAATGCTGCTTTATCTGTTCGATGAATACCCTGCAACGACCCATCAAACAACGATCGATGAGTAGCTATTAAGTTTTCTGGCAAACTACCCTCATCAACGGCAAAACCGTGATTCTGACTAGTGATCATCACAACATTATTTTCTATATCTTCAACAGGGTGATTGGCACCATGGTGACCAAACTTCATCTTCATGGTTTTGGCCCCTGAGGCTAAAGCCAGTAATTGATGACCCAAGCAAATACCAAATACAGGAGTTTGGGTCTCAAGAATCTCTTGAATTGCTTTAATCGCATAATCGCAGGGCTCTGGATCACCAGGACCATTGGAAAGGAATACACCATCAGGTCGCATGGCCAATACTTCTTCGGCTGATGTTTGAGCCGGCACTACCACTAATTCACAGTCTCTATCTACTAGCATGCGCAAAATATTACGCTTCACACCATAATCATAGGCTACAACTTTATATTTACCTTCACCGGGCTTTTGGACTTGATGGCCTGACTCCAGCGTCCAGCTATGTTCTTGCCAAGGATAAGTAGCACCAGTGGTTACTTCTTTAGCGAGATCCATACCTTTGAGTCCAGAAAATTCTCGAGCTGCTTCTAAAGCCTCCTGGTCATCAATATCGCCTGCCATAATACAGCCACTTTGGGCCCCAGTCTGGCGCAGAATCCGGGTTAATTTTCGGGTATCAATATCGGCAATACCCAAAATCCCTTTGGCCTTCAAGTACTCATCCAAGGATTCTTGGCTGCGGAAATTTGACGCAAGTAAGGGTAGATCTCTGATAACTAACCCAGCCGCCCAGATCACATCAGACTCTTCATCCTCAGTATTTACGCCAACATTGCCAATATGGGGATAAGTTAGCGTCACTATCTGTCGTGCATAAGACGGATCAGTAAGAATTTCCTGGTAACCAGTGAGGGCCGTATTAAAAACCACTTCACCAACAGATAGACCGTCCGCCCCTATAGCGGTTCCCCTGAAAATTGTTCCGTCTGCTAGCGCAAGTACGGCTTCCCGACAAGTCTGGGAATTCACACAACCTCCTAAATGATTGACGTTTAGCTGACTTAGGCCTCGAGATGATCTCTAGTGCGTCTAAGCAACATAACTCTGAAATGGTTGGCAGACTTTTCCAAGTTTGCAAAAAAGCGAGATGAAACAAATGGTCTCATCTCGCTTAAATAAAATATTCTCTTTGCTCTAACCTCTCAGAACGAGACCGCTTTTTACTGTCGCGGTGTTAGGAAGTCAGTATAAGGAAAGGGTTGTATATTGTCTATCAATGTTGATCAAAATTTTATTGCCTTGGGGCTTTAAAATGTCAGCCTGAGCGTTTTACTTTAGCGCTAAAACATCTTGCATATCGAACATTCCTGAGTCCTTTTCCATCAGCCATCTAGCTGCTCGCACAGCTCCTCTGGCAAAAGCCATTCTACTAGAAGCCTTGTGGGTTATCTCCACTCGCTCTCCATCAGCGGCAAACAAAACCGTATGATCGCCAACAATATCTCCCGCTCTAACTGATGAAAATGCAATTGTAGATCTCTCACGCTGACCCGTCTGACCCTCACGACCAAATATAGCAACTTGATCAAGATCTCTATCTAGAGCACCAGCAACAACTTTACCTAAAGAAAGAGCTGTTCCCGATGGGGCATCTACCTTGTCTTTATGATGAGCCTCACTGATTTCAATATCTGCATCATCACCCAATACACCGGCCGCTATTTCAGCTAACTTAAAGCAGAGGTTTACACCTGTTGCAAAATTTGAAGCCATGCATATAGCTATTCCCTGACTCGCGCTGTTTACCAACTGAGATTGCTCTTCAGTTAAACCGGTGGTGCCCACCACCATCTTCTTTTTATGCGCCAGACAAACCTCTGCATTACTTACGGTAGAGGTTGGGGTGCTAAAATCTATCAAAACATCAAATGAGTTGATTACATCACTTAAAGATCCAACGACTTGGATATTATTTAGACCCACCCCAGACAACTCACCAACATCTGCTCCAATCAGAGCACTTTCAGGGTTTTCGATCGCCGCAGTAAGCTGAATACCATCACTATTCGTGATCGCTTCAATGAGCGTTTTGCCCATACGACCGCCTGCCCCGGTGATTGCTATGTTGATCACGATATAACTCCTGATTTAGACCCATGCTAGTGTAGCGTATATCTGTACTTTGAGCTTAGTTAGTCAGGTTGTCGAAGAATTTTTTTACCCCATCAAACCAATGATTGCTTCGGGGGGAGTGCTTGCTCTTTCCAGCAAGACTCTTGTCAAAACTTTCTAAGAGCTCACGCTGCTCGGCATTCAGATTTACAGGAGTCTCCACAACTACTCTACATAACAGATCACCCTGAGCGCCTCCTCTAACTGGAGCAACACCTTTTCCCCGTAATCTAAATAACTTACTACTCTGGGTTTCCGCTGGAATCTTCAGTTTAACCTTGCCTGACAAGGTAGGAACCTCGAGCTCACCCCCCAGCGCAGATTGTGCAAAACTGATGGGTACCTCGCAGTGCAAATTACTTCCATCGCGAACGAAAATATCATGCTTACGCACGTGCATTTGCACATACAAGTCTCCCGTAGGCCCGCCGTGAGGTCCTGCCTCACCCTTACCTGAGAGACGAATTCTATCTCCAGTATCCACTCCGGCAGGTATTTTTACTGACAGAGTTTTACGCTCTTCTTTAACTCCTTGCCCATGGCAGCTACCACAGGGATCAGAGATCATCTTGCCTCGACCACCACACTTTGGACAGGTTTGCTGAACGGAAAAGAAGCCTTGAGACATACGCACTTGACCGGCCCCACCACAGGTATCACAGGTAACAGGAGCACTGCCTTTGCGTGCACCTGAGCCATCACAGGGCTCACATGCCACCATCGTTGGCACATCAATCTGCACAGTCTTGCCTTTAACTGCGTCTTCTAAGTCTAACTGGAGGTCATAACGAAGATCAGAACCCCTAGCTGGGCCACTTCGACCCCGACCACCACCAAAAATATCACCAAAAACGTCGCCAAATACGTCACTGAAGCCTGCGCCGCCCTGACCACCACCATTCTGATCCAAGCCAGCATGACCAAACCGATCATAGGTAGCTTTTTTATCGGCATCCCCTAAAATCTCATAGGCTTCTTGAGCTTCCTTGAATTTTTCGTCAGCTTTCTGGTCATCCGGATTTCGATCAGGGTGATATTTCATGGCTATACGGCGGAAGGCCTTCTTGACTTCTTGCTCAGAGGCACTGCTATCCACACCTAAAACTTCGTAATAATCGCGCTTAGACATACTTCGATTTCTTCCCACCTAGAACCTAACGCCATTAGCAACGTTAGGTGTAACCATAAATGAAGAGGCGCGAAACTCATTTTGGAATATTACCCAAAGGTCGTTTCGCGCCTAAACACTACACATGTGATGATGTTAGATAACCTACTACTTGCTATCTTCTTTAACGTCCTCATCTTTCACTTCTTCAAATTCTGCGTCCATCGCATCATCACCGGGAGCCTGCTGACCCTCACTCTGCTCGCCTTGCTCACCTGCTTCAGCTTGCTCCGCGTAGAGCTTTTGAGCCAGACCCGCAGACGCTTCAGATAAGACTTTTGCCGCCTCATCAATAGCATCTTTATCATCGCCCTGAACAGCTTCTTCCACCTGTTTAATGCCAGCTTCGATAGCAGCTTTTTCTTCATCAGAAGCCTTGTCACCAGCTTCTTCCAACGTCTTTTTAGCAGCATGAGCTAAACCATCAGCCGTGTTTCGCGCCTGTACCAGCTCTTCAAATTTTTGATCATCAGCTGCATTAGCTTCTGCATCCTTAACCATTGCATCGATCTCTTCATCTGAAAGACCTGATGATGCTTTAATAATAATGGACTGCTCTTTACCTGTTGCTTTGTCCTTAGCACCGACATTTAAAATACCGTTCGCATCTATATCAAAGGTTACTTCGATCTGAGGCATGCCTCTTGGCGCTGGGGGAATGTCTGCAAGATCAAAACGACCAAGAGACTTGTTTGAAGTCGCCTGCTTACGCTCACCTTGCACTACGTGAATCGTAACGGCTGTTTGATTATCATCCGCCGTGGAAAAAATCTGAGACTTCTTCGTAGGGATAGTGGTGTTCTTCTCAATAACCGGAGTAGCTACGCCACCCATAGTCTCAATACCAAGACTTAAAGGAGTAACATCCAGTAACAATACATCGGTAACATCCCCAGCTAAAACTGCACCTTGCAGGGCAGCACCGACAGCAACCGCCTCATCGGGGTTAACATCTTTTCGTGGCTCTTTACCAAAAAATGCAGTGACCTTGTCTTGTACCATAGGCATACGTGTTTGTCCGCCCACCAAAATAATCTCATCAATCTCTGATGTAGACTTGCCCGCATCTTTCAACGCGATTTTTAGTGGCTCTAAAGAGCGCTCAACTAGATCTTCAACTAGGGACTCCAATTTAGCCCGAGTCAGCTTAACAACTAGGTGCTTAGGCCCACTGGCATCCGCAGTAATGTAAGGAAGATTAACCTCTGTCTGCTGGCTAGATGATAATTCAATTTTTGATTTTTCAGCTGCTTCTTTGAGACGCTGCATAGCCAACGGATCGTTATGCAAATCAATGCCGCTGTCCTGCTTAAATTCTGATGATAAATACTCAATTAGACGCATATCAAAGTCCTCACCACCAAGGAAGGTATCTCCATTAGTCGCCAACACTTCAAATTGCTTTTCACCGTCAACATCAGCTATTTCGATCACCGAAATATCAAAGGTACCACCACCCAAGTCATAGACTGCAACCACACTATCACCGGTTGTCTTGTCTATTCCGTAAGCCAGAGCAGCAGCAGTTGGCTCATTAATAATACGTTTGACATCAAGACCCGCAATTCGACCTGCGTCTTTAGTCGCCTGTCGTTGAGAATCATTGAAGTAGGCAGGAACAGTAATAACCGCTTCTGAAATTGTTTCGCCTAAGTAGTCCTCAGCGGTTTTCTTCATTTTTTTGAGGATTTCAGCAGAAATTTGAGGCGCAGCTTTGCTATCCCCTTTAATCTCAACCCATGCATCGCCATTGTCAGCCTTAACAATCTTGTAAGGGACCATTTCAATGTCTTTCTTGACTACTTTGTCATCAAACCGACGCCCTATCAGGCGCTTAACCGCATAAACGGTATTCTCAGGGTTAGTTACAGCCTGTCGTTTGGCTGACTGACCNACCAAAATTTCACCATCCTCAGCATACGCGACTACCGAAGGTGTAGTTCTTGCACCTTCTGCATTCTCAATTACTTTGGGCTTATCGCCTTCGAGTACGGCAACACAGGAGTTGGTCGTTCCCAAATCAATTCCGATAATCTTTCCCATCACTTATCTCTCCGTTACTTGTCTTGAAGCCTTTTCAAGGCTTCATTTAAAAATTTATTCGCTTAACCTTTATATGGGTACGTGTTTAAAAATTTCAAGGGTATCTCCAATGGAAATCACCTTTATTAATCAACCAGCTTTAGATACAACCACCATAGCTGGTCTTACCAATCGACCATTTAAGGTATATCCTTTTTGAAAAACATCCATCACCGTATTTGGCTCTAAATCGGGGTTAGGGACCATACTCACTGCCTGATGTAAATCTGCATCAAAAGGTTGGCCTGCTGGATCTACTGCTTCAATTTTGAAGCGATCCAAGACATCAACAAAGGTTTTTAACGTTAACTCTAATCCCGTAGCGACTGCTTTTTGACCTTCATCTGAAGCATCGATAGTACTGATTGCGCGCTCCAAGTTATCGACCACAGGCAACAGGTCTGCAGTGAATTTCTCCAATGCATACTTGTGGGCATTCTCTACATCGCGTTCAGCACGACGACGAACATTTTGCATTTCTGCCTGTACCCTCAGCACTTGGTCATTGGCCTTGCTGACCTGCTCCTCAAGCTCTTCGGTACCAGATAACTCATCGTCCGCTAGAAGCTCTGCTACAATCTCTTCGTTAAGCTTTTCTGCTTCATCAACTTCAGCCTCGTCACCAGGTAGATCATTAGAGTCCAACGTGCTTTCTTCTTCGCCACTTACTTCGTCTTGCATACTTTTTCCTCTTCTCTTGTTTAGCGAGCTACACTAATGCCCAAGATTATTGATTCGGCGGTTAGTTACGATTACCCTATGGCTACATATGGGGACAAACTCCAAAGTTTCAAGCGATGGCGCCAGTAAAATATGTTCGGCATGGCGATTTATAAACTGGTTGGTAATAAACTTTGCTTCTTTCGATCAATATTAGTAATTACACGCTCGTAGAATCTCTCGAAATAGAGTTTGCTCAAGGCACTACAGCCATCACCGGTGAGACTGGCGCTGGCAAGTCATTGGTATTAGATGCATTAGGAATGGCATTGGGTGATCGTGCCGACACTGACACCATACGACATGGCAAAGAGCGAGCTGAAATCACAGCTACTTTTGATATTAATACCATAGAAGCCGCAAAAACTTGGCTTGATGCCAATGATTTTAATTCAGATGAAAACTGTATCCTAAGGCGTATATACACCCGAGAAGGAAGATCGCGGGGCTATATTAATGGCCAACCTAGTACTATGTCTCAATTGCAGGAACTCGGAGATATGCTCACCGACATCCATAGTCAACATGAGCATCAATCACTCTTGAGAAAAGAAACTCATCGTCGCCTTCTCGATGAGTACGCAAACGCTGAAGATCTAGCCACCAAGGTCGCAAGCGAATATAGCGCCTGGCACAAAGTACATATTGATCTAACTAACCTCCTTCAACGTTCCGATGAATTAGATGATAGAAAGGATTTGTTGAACTTCCAAGTCAACGAGCTACAACAGATCGATCTGACAGCTAAATATTTGGAGCAGCTAGAGCTTGAACAAAAAACCTTGGCCAATGCCGAGCAAATAGTTCAAGACAGTCATAACTTGCTGGCAATTTGTGAACAGGCGGAGGGGTTTAATCTTCGTGATAGCCTCAATAAAGCATTATCAATATTAGCTAATATTGAGTATAAACCTGATGCGCTAAAAATCACTGAAGAGCTTCTGCGAGGTGGCCTTATTCAGATAGAAGAGGCTATTAACGAGATTTCTCATCATATTGATCGTTTTGAAGCAGACCCTCAGCGACTGCAAATCGTTGAAGAGCAACTGTCTGCTGTTTTTCAGTTGAGTCGAAAACATCGAGTAAATCCAGATCAATTAGAGACAACTCTGCAGACGCTAGAAGCAGAACTAAAAAACTTGATTGGTGGCAGTGAGAACATCAATGCATTGGAGGAAAAGCTAGCTGATCTTGCGAGTAGTTACGAAAAATCAGCAAAGCAGTTGTCATCCAAGAGAAAAGCTGCATCCAAAGCTATGTCCAAAGATATCAATCGACAGCTTCAAAAATTATCCATGGAAGGTGCTGAGTTATTAGTTCAGCTTTCTCCTGTCAATAATAGTGAATATCGATCAAGTGGACTTGAAGAAACAGAATTTTTGCTTGCAACCAACCCAGGTCAACCTCACAAGATGTTGGCCAAAATTGCCTCTGGAGGCGAGCTTTCTCGTGTTAGTTTAGCGATTCAGGTCGTAGCGGCGAGCCACTCGACAATTCCAACATTGGTATTTGACGAAGTCGATGTAGGTATTGGAGGAAGTACAGCAGATATTGTTGGACAACTCATTAAACAGTTAGGTGAAAGAGGTCAGGTTATTAGCGTAACCCATCAACCTCAGGTAGCCGCTCATGCTCACCACCACTATCGGGCGAGTAAAGTCATTGAAGACAATAGTACGGAGTCTCTGATGGCGCCCCTTAATCAGCAACAAAGGGTGGAAGAGCTCGCACGTATGCTCGGCGGTGCAAAAGTTACCAAACAAACTCTCTCTCACGCATCTGAATTACTTAGCTTAGCGTCGGCTTAATGTCTTAGGACTTCGCAAGAAACGAATTGCGAGGCAAAAAAAACCCCGGTCATTAACCGGGATTTTTTGACAACTACTGACCTACGCTTCTGGCTCTTGCTCAGGCTCTGAACTTTCAGCAGGAGCGGCTTCTGGAGCAGTGCCTTCTTCTAGCTGAGCTTCTTTGATTGAGAGTTTCACGCGTCCACGATTATCGATCTCAGTCACCTTAACACGGACATCCTGACCTTCAGTTAGGTAATCAGTTACTTTAGCAACTCTCTCTTGAGCAATCTGAGAGATGTGTACCAACCCATCGGTGCCTGGCATAAAGTTAACAAAAGCACCGAAGTCAACGATTCGAACAACCTTACCATCATAAATAGTACCTGGTTCTGGATCCGCAACAATTGCTTTAATAGCGTCCATGGCCGCGTTCAAGCTCTCAGTATCTTCAGAGTAGATTTTGACAGCTCCGTCATCGGTAATATCAATAGTTGAATTGTGATCTTCACAAAGGCTACGGATAGTCGCTCCACCCTTACCAATAACATCACGAATCTTGTCGGAGTCAATCTGCATAACACCCATGCGCGGCGCAGTATCAGCCACTTCATCACGGCCTGAAGCAAGAACCTTGTTCATTTCTCCAAGAATATGCAGTCGAGCGTCCATGGCCTGCTCTAGAGCAATTTCCATGATCTCTTCAGTAATTCCTTCAATTTTGATATCCATTTGCAGAGCAGTAATACCCGCAGCTGTTCCGGCTACTTTAAAGTCCATATCACCTAAGTGATCTTCATCACCAAGAATATCTGTCAGGACAGCAAAGCCTTCGTCTTCCTTAACAAGTCCCATAGCAATACCAGCAACAGGCGCTTTAAGTGGCACACCAGCATCCATTAATGCCAAGCTCGAGCCACAAACCGAAGCCATTGAACTTGAACCATTAGATTCGGTAATCTCAGATACTACGCGAATAGCATAAGGAAACTCTTCAGGGTTAGGTAATACTGCGTTGATACCACGACGAGCCAGACGACCATGGCCCACTTCACGTCGACTAGTAAAGCCAATACGACCACACTCACCCACCGAGTACGGAGGGAAATTGTAATGCAGCATGAACGGATCATCTCTGCGGCCTTCAAGAGCATCGATCATTTGAGCATCTCGAGTAGAACCTAGAGTGGCAGCAACAACGGCTTGAGTTTCACCACGAGTGAACAAGGACGAGCCATGTACCTTCGGGAGAATACCAACTTCAACATTGATACCACGAACTGTTTTAGTATCACGACCATCAATCCGTGGCTCACCTCGAATAATTCTGCCGCGAACAACACTCTTTTCTAATTTCTTGAATGCATCTTTAATATCTTCTTCTGATGCACCCTCGTCTGAGGCTAGCTCTGCATATGCACGATCGCGCAACGCATTAACACTGGCAACACGCTCTTGTTTGTCAACCACCTGATAAGCAGAATCAACATCAGCACCCACTAAACTATTTAGCGCACCCTTGAGTTCTGCATTCTCAGCTTCTCCTTGCCAATCCCAACGAGGTTTTCCAGCTTCATCAGCAAGCTGCTGAATAACACTAATCACTGACTGCATTTCTTGGTGGGCAAAGAGAACGCCGCCTAACATGATGTCTTCTGACAATTCACTTGCCTCAGACTCCACCATCAGAACAGCATCTTTGGTTCCAGCCACAACCATATCCAGTGAAGAGTCTTCTAGCTCACTATAAGTAGGGTTGAGCAGATAACCTGCCTCTTCTGTGTAGCCAACTCTTGCGCCGCCAATAGGTCCATTAAACGGGATGCCTGAGATTGATAAGGCTGCTGATGTTCCAATCATTGCAGCTATATCGGGATCGATATTTTTTTCCGCTGAAACAACAGTACAAACAACCTGAACTTCGTTTTTAAATCCATTAGGGAATAACGGGCGGATAGGACGGTCGATCAATCGAGAGGTTAAAGTCTCTTTTTCATTCGGCCGACCTTCGCGCTTAAAAAAACCGCCTGGGATTTTACCCGCAGCATAGGCCTTCTCAATATAGTGAACACCCAGCGGGAAAAAATCCATCCCTGCTTTGGCTTCTCTTGCGCCAACGACAGTACAAAGTACAGTAGTGTCATCGATTGAACATAAAACTGCACCGGTTGCCTGTCTGGCAACACGACCTGTTTCTAATGTAACGGTATGATTACCGTATTGAAATTTCTTAATTAAAGGATTCATAATTTTACCTTTGTTATTTACCTTGTAGCGCCTTACTTAGACCCTGAGAGTGCGCTGCTCGGGTTACTTATGACTACCGGTAAAATAGTCATAAGTAACTCGATCAGCATCGATTCAGGCATTCTGTTCAGACGATTAATTTTATGTGTTCAATATTAATAGTACGGCTCCTCAGAGGGAGCCGCACCATGAACACTTATCGACGTAAACCAAGCTTCTTGATTAGCTGGCCATAGCGCTCAATGTTTTTACTCTTTAAATAATCAAGTAATTTGCGACGCTGATTAACCATGCGAATAAGACCGCGACGTGAATGGTGATCTTTCTTATGATCCCCAAAATGCTCCTGTAGCTTGTTAATATTTACGGTTAGCAATGCAACCTGTACTTCAGGCGATCCTGTATCATTTTCACAGGTAGCGTGTTCTGCGACGATTGCTGCTTTTTCTTGTGCACTTAGTGCCATGATGTATTACTCCAATATGCGAGTTAAAAAAATAAAGGTTTGCCCGCGCATACTTACAGACAACCTAACGTGATATCTGGCACTCATGTACCAGTACTTATTGATGATAAAAACTCTACCATCACAAAATTCTATGTTGCTTCCCTAGCAGGTTGAATTTAACTGCTTTCAACCACCAGTCTTTTCGGTGCCACCTGACCATCTGCAGTGACTTCAGCTACACCTAGAAAGGTGCCTCCTTCCCGAAAGACGCGCACTATATCCCCTTCTTGGCCATTACGAAAGGCCTCATTTGACATTACTGGCTGTCCTAACTGGAAATAACCAGCAACTACCGCTGATAATTCCACCGCCATTCGGTCCGCTACAGCAATATCCATAGGTTTTAGAAAGCTATCAAGGCTCTCAGGCTCCATAGTTTCTCGCTGCTGCTGCAAGCTATCCAAGGTGACGGTTTCTTCATCTGAGAACGGACCAGCAACATGCCTATGCAAGGCGCTTACATGAGCGCCACAACCAAGTGCGGCGCCTAAATCTTCTGCCAAAGAACGTACATAGGTCCCTTTACTCACATGAACCTCAACGTCCAGCTCTGCTTTCAAGCCTGGACGAAAGTCCAACACATCGTATTTAAAGACTGTTATATCTCGCGCCTCTCTCTCCACCACAATCCCTTGACGTGCTAGTTTATAGAGAGGCTGACCATTATGTTTTAACGCCGAATACATTGATGGAACCTGCTGTATGTCACCTTTAAACGCTTCAATAGCTGACAATACTTGCCGTTCAGTAATGGCTGAAGCGTCTTTTTTCTCGCGCACATCACCATCACAATCGCCAGTATCAGTGGTCACCCCCAGAGTAAAGGTACTGCGATAATGCTTATCTGAATCCAACAAAAACTGACTAAATTTTGTCGCTTCACCTAAACAGATTGGAAGCACGCCTGTAGCTAGCGGATCCAAACTACCCGTATGACCAGCTTTATTGGCATCAAATAGATTCTTCACCCGCTGCAAAGCTTGGTTAGATGTTAAGCCTTTGGGCTTGTTCAGCAAGAAAATGCCGTTAACTGGGCGGCCTCGATTACGTCTACGGGCCAACGTTAATGACCTTTGTTGTCTGCAACTTCGGTATCTGCTTTTTGATCAGCATCTTGAGTGGACATTGCATAATCAATTAGCGCTGACAAGTGCTGCCCTCTGCGACCGCTTTCATCATAAATAAATGTTAATTTAGGAGTAATACGTAATTTAATGCTAGCTGCCAATAACTTGCGTAAATAGCCCGCTGCACCATTTAAAGCTTTCACTGCCTGATCAATTTCTTCTTGATCACGATCACCCACAAAGGTAACGTGAATTTTCGCGTAGGCAAGATCACGGCTAACATCTACATCTGTAACACTGACCATCCCTACCCTCGGATCACGAACTTCGTCGCGAATTAATACCGCCAACTCTTGTTGGACAGCATCTGAAACGCGTTCTGCTCGGGTAAATTCTCTTGGCATGTCAGTCTTTAGCTACACCTACTCAAAGTTCGTTATAGTCGCTATGATTAGAGCGATCTCTTCACTTCAGTGACATCATAGACTTCGATTAAATCACCAGCCTTCACATCATTGTAGTCTTTAACACCAATACCACATTCCATGCCGTTGCGTACGTCACTCGCCTCATCTTTAAATCGACGTAGCGATTCAAGTTCACCTTGATAGATCACAACATCGTCTCGCAGCACACGAATAGGCTTGTTACGGAAGACAGATCCCTCAACCACCATACACCCAGCAATAGCGCCAAATTTTGGTGACCGGAAGACATCTCGCACTTCGGCAATACCAACAATTTCTTCTTTGGTCTCTGGAGCCAACATGCCTGAGAGAGCCAACTTAACTTCATCCAACAGATTATAAATAATACTGTAATAACGAAGTTCTACACTCTCTTTTTCAGCTAGGGCTTTCGCAGAACCGCCAGCTCGGACATTAAAGCCCAAAACGATAGCACCCGTGGTCAAGGCCAAGTTAATATCAGATTCAGTAATACCGCCCACACCAGAGGAAACAATATCCACAGCTACTTCATCGTTGGCGAAGTCGTGAAGAGCGCTATTAATAGCTTCCAAAGACCCACGCACATCTGTTTTCACAATAAGATTGAGCTTATTGACTTGCTCAGATCCCATATCGGTAAACATGTTCTCTAACTTAGCTGCTTGTTGGCGTGACATACGATCATGGCGTGCCTTCGTAGCTCGCAATTCAGCAATCTCTTTTGCTTTTCGTTCATCTGCCACCACGAAGAACTCATCACCAGCATTTGGCGCTTCATCTAGCCCAAGAATCTCTGCCGGAATTGAGGGTCCAGCCTCAGCAATAGGCTTTTTCATTTCGTTAGTCATGGCACGAATTTTTCCTACGCTCTCACCAGCTAACATAAAGTCGCCCTTGCGTAAGGTACCTTGCTGAATGAGCGCTGTAGCTACTACCCCTCTGCCTTTATCTACACGAGCCTCAACGATAACTCCTCGAGCAGGCACATCTACCGGAGCCTTCAGCTCCAGCAGTTCGGACTGCAATAACACAGCCTCTAGCAACTCTTCAATTCCATCACCAGTTTCAGCCGAGACTTTAATAAACTGAGTGTCACCGCCCCACTCTTCAGGAATGACGTCTTTGGCTCCTAATTCACTGGTAACTTTCTCAGGATCTGCTCCCTCTTTATCCATTTTGTTAATAGCAACAACTAAGGGTACGCCCGCAGCACGAGCATGCTGAATTGCCTCTTCAGTCTGAGGCATCACACCATCATCAGCTGCAACGACCAAAATTACTACATCAGTAGCTTGGGCTCCGCGCGCGCGCATTGCCGTAAAGGCTGCGTGTCCAGGCGTATCTAAGAAAGTCACCATACCTTTTGGTGTGTTCACATGATAAGCGCCGATGTGCTGAGTAATACCACCCGCCTCACCAGAAGCTACATGGGTCTTCTTGATACGATCCAAGAGCGACGTCTTACCATGATCGACATGACCCATCACAGTAACAATCGGTGCTCGTGGTTCCCCGTCGACTTCACTTTCGATATTTTCAAATTGCTTAGTCAACTCATCTTCAATAGTGTCTTCAACTGCAGCAACAGGTTCATGGCCGAGTTCTTCAACCACTAGAAAGGCTGTCTCTTGATCAATCACCTGGTTGATATTCGCCATCACACCCAGCTTCATTAATTCTTTAACAACTACACCTGACTTAAGTGCCATTTTTACAGCGAGGTCACCAACAGTTAATTCTTCAGGTATCGCCACTTCAAAGGTCTTCTTTTCAACAGGTTTATTAAACGTGTGCTTGTTATCTACCTTGAGCACAACACCCGTTGTTTTCAGACGATTTTTGCTTGATCGCTCATCAGAATCATCTAACTGTAAACGCGGCTTTTTCTTACCCGGCTTACCAAGAGTCTTTTTTGCTTTTTTAGCTAGTTTATCTTCGTCATCATCAACTGGTTTGCCATGTCTGCGTCCTTTATCTTGAACGGGGTCAACAACAGGTGCGGCAACATGCTTTGTGGTCTTGCCAGCTTTCTTAGCTTCGTCACTTGCCAGTGCTGATGCCGCTTCCGAAGCTTTTCTCGCCTCTTCTTCTAACTTTTCAGCTGCTTCTTTTTCAGCCGCTTCCCGAGCCTCTTCATCCGCTTTACGACGACCTGCAATGGCAGCTAGACGTTTGTCTTCAATATCATCTGTGCCTGAGCTTTTCTTAACTGCTGGTTCTGCTGCTTCTTTAGCAGCCATCTCAGCTTCTTGACGTGCTTTTGCCTCAGTCTCTAGATCTGCCTGGACTTGCAACTCTTCATCGCTACGTTTGATATACGTTCGCTTCTTGCGCACCTCAATATTTACGGTTTTACGATTTCCAGACCTTAAGGTACTTACCGTCTTGCGCCTAAGAGTGATCTTTTTGGGTTCGCCACTATTTTCGCCGTGTAGACCTTTGAGATATGCCAACAAAGTCTGCTTTTCCTCATCAGACACCGCAGCATCAGCGGAATCATGGGAAAGCCCTGCCTCTTTCATTTGCATTAGCAAACGGTCGACAGATGCGCCCACGGTTTTTGCTAGTTCAGTTACTGTAACTTCAGCCATCGGTTATCCTCTATTGCTACCCGATTAATTATTCGCTCTGTTCCTCTGCGAACCAAGGTGCACGTGCAGTCATGATTAATGCTGCCGCTTTTTCTTCATCCATACCGTCTACATCCATCAGATCATCAACCGCTTGCTCAGCGAGATCTTCCATCGTGATGATGCTTTTGGCAGTTAATTTATAAGCCAATGCTTTGTCCATACCTTCCATCGTCAAAAGATCTTCGGCAGGCTCAACATTAGTTAGTTGCTCTTCACTTGCCAAAGCGCGAGTTAACAAAGCGTCTTTCGCTCTTGCACGTAACTCTTCGGCAATATCTTCATCGAAGCCTTCAATTGCGCTCATCTCCTCAAGAGGAACATAGGCAACTTCTTCAATACTAGTAAAGCCCTCNTCAACCAAGACAACGGCAACATCTTCGTCAACATCCAATGCTTCCATTAAGCTCTCAACAAAGTTTGATGATTCGGCTTCTTGTTTTTCTAGCGCGTCCTCAGTGGTCATTACATTAATAACCCAACCAGTGAGCTCTGAGGCTAAACGAACATTTTGCCCGCCTTTTCCGATTGCCTGAGCAAGATTGTCTGCACTAACTGCAACATCCATTGAATGAGTATCCTCATCAACAATAAGAGACTCAACCTCAGCAGGAGCCATAGCATTGATTACCAACTGCGCAGGATTGTCATCCCACAGAATAATATCAACACGCTCATCATCTAGATCATTTGACACAGCTTGAACGCGAGCACCACGCATACCTACACAGGCACCAACAGGGTCAATACGAGCATCTTTACTCTTCACTGCAATCTTAGCGCGTTGACCTGGATCTCTTGCTGCACCTTTGATTTCGATAATACCTTCAGAAATTTCAGGCACTTCAATCTGAAACAACTGAACCAACATATCGGGAGTTGCGCGTGATACGAGAAGTTGCGGCCCTCGAGTTTCCTCGCGAATACCCATAAGAATGACGCGAGTACGATCGTTAATACGAAATATTTCTCGTCCAACTAATTCTTCACGCGGCAACATTCCTTCAGCGTTATCACCAAAATCAACCACAATATGGTCACGGGTGACTTTTTTAACGGTACCGTTCAACAACTCACCTACGCGATGCTTGAATCGATTGACAATAATTTCTCTTTCAGCATCTTTTACGCGTTGAACAATTACTTGTTTGGCAGTTTGCGCAGCAATACGACCGAAGGCGATATTTTCAACAGTTTCTTCAAAGACATCTCCAACAGCTAAGGTTGGATCTTTCTCAATCGCCTCTTCAGTGGTGAACTGAGTGCCTAATTCCGCCAAAACATCATCACCAACCACTTCCCAAAAACGGAAGGACTCGTAATCACCTGATTCTCTATCGATCACAACGCGAATATTGGCGCCTTCTTCATAACGCTTTTTAGTCGCCGTGGCTAAAGCTTGCTCAATAGCCTCGAAAATTATCTCTTGGTCGACACCCTTTTCATTGGATACGGCCTCTGCAACCATTAAAATTTCTTTACTCATTTAATAAACTCCACATGCCTCAAAAGCGAGGAACCACGTTAGCCTTTTCTATACCTTCAACAGGAAACAGATACTCATGATCCGTTACCACCAAAATAATCTCATCGCCGTCAACACCGGTTAAACGGCCCTTAAAGTTGCGTCGGCCCTCATAGGGGAAACGCAATCTAAGTGAAATATCCTCTCCAACATACTTTTCGTATTGCCCAATTTCATACAATGGGCGATCCATCCCAGGTGAAGACACCTCTAATACATACTCGCCATTAATGGCATCTTCAACATCAAGAATACTGCTAGCCTGCCTGCTGACACGTTCGCAATCTTCTATACCAACTAGATCGTTATCCTTATCGATATAAATTCGCAGTAGCTTGGTCTTAGCGCCAGTCTGTAAATCAACACCCCAGAGCTCACATCCCAAAGCCTCAACCACCGGCTGCAGTAATTGCCTTATTCTGCTATCAGCTACAGCCATTCCACTCTCCTAACAAACAAAAAATGGGCCTAGGCCCATTTGTTCTCTTCTAAAGAAAAGCCCCAATATGGGGCTCCTCGATTTGCGCCGGACCCGACGCGAATTTTCAACGTAGAAAACGTCTTGCTTAACCAGACCCCTTTTTCTACTANCGTAATGCAAGCATAGACAATAAATACTGCTTTAACATTACTTTTGGTGTCAATTTATCCAAAATTGGTAGCGGGAGCTGGATTTGAACCAACGACCTTCGGGTTATGAGCCCGACGAGCTACCAGACTGCTCCATCCCGCACCGACACCGTGGCCACATAACTAAAGGCCACCCCTCCTAGAAAGGACGTGCATTATAGGTAGGGTCTGCAGGTAGGTCAACAAGGCATTGTTAAACTAGATATATTTAATCGAATTAAATGTTCAACGCGATTTATCTAGTTCTGTAACGATACTATTTACGATGCTCAACAATTAATTCATAGGCTGCTTGAATCTCTTGAGTCTTTTCAGTGGCTAAATTAACCATATCCTCGGGCATTCCCTGACCGATGAGTTTGTCAGGATGATTTTGACTAACCAACTTACGATAAGCTCGTTTGATCTGACTGTCTGAGTCTTCGGCATTTACGCCCAAAGCACGATAAGCATCTGCTAATTGATTTTTTGATGGCCGGCTGGCGCCCGGACCAGATTGTGAGCCCCTAAATCGTGACTGAGCTTTAATCATCTCAATAAATTGCTTGAATAGAGCGGCGCTGAACCCTAAGTTGCGTGCTACCTTAGCCAAAACTTCCTGCTCCGACGGATCCAAATCACCATCAGCCATGGCCAGTGAAATCAAATAGTTCAGTAATTGCTGTTTGAGGTTGTTATACCTGCCACAAACCCGCATAAACTCCTGCATAGCCTCATCAATCGAGAACTCTGGNTTGGCGCCACTTTTAAATAATTCAATCGCACGCTTTCGGCTCACAGAATCAAGACGCATCTTGTCCATTAAAGCTTCCGCTTGGGCTATCTCATCACTAGAGATGCGACCATCAGCCTTAGCGACGTGACCCAGCAAACTAAACACTGTTTGGAAAAAAGAATCTCTTGCTTGCTGCTGCTGGCCACCAGTAATGGGACCCGAGCGNGCACGATCAAACTGGTGGCCCAAGTAAATCCCTAGGAGAGCTCCAAAAGGACCTCCTGCTATCATGAACCCAAAAATTCCACCAATGATCTTGCCTGTCATGCCTGTCTCCTCAACACCTTTGTGTATTGTAAGTCCTTGAAACTTTATTGCATCCGTTAAGAGGACAATAATTAAAAATGATGATACGGTGGTTTCCAAAACATTCACAATAAAAGACACTGATTTTTGANAAATCAAGAACCCCTAAGTATGCATAAATCATTGAAAGACCCTATTTTTGCGTTACTGTTAGTGGCACCACTACCTTTTTGGGTGTTCATAGGCGCCACTCAGGGAGTAACNGGCATTACTGATCTGTCTTTGCTGATGAGCTTAGTAGTGCTATACCCAATCATCGAAGAGATAATCTTTAGAGGGCTCATTCAGCCGTTTATGGCCAAACGCTTNAATCAGAGTTGGTCTNTTTTCTCANTGGCCAATNTACTCACTAGCCTGTCATTTGTTGCCCTGCATCTTATAAATCACCCNCCACTGTGGGCCCTAGCGGTGTTTGTTCCATCTCTTGTCTTTGGCTACAGCCAAGAACGGTATAACCATCTTGCCGCGCCGGTCATTTTGCACTGCTCATATAATGCCGGCTACTTTTTATTACTTGGTTGACGCCAACTACTTACCTATATACTTAAAGTTTTAAATAAAACTCAAAGTGGCCGAGCTTTTACACCTTAAGTCGGCCGGAATTTAAATATGATTTATAGAAACGCAACTAGTTCAGACCTTAAACGCTGTTTTGAAATCAGGGGGAAAACACAGGATAACGCTTTTAATGAAAGTGAGTTAGCCGCAATAGGTGTAACTGAGGAATCTTGGTCCAGGTTAATTGAAGATAGAACATTTACTGGTAACGTTGCCTCAACTAATGACATTGTTGTTGGTTTTTGTTTTGGGGATACTAAAACTGGTGAAATTCTGGTTTTAGCTGTACTTAAAGGGCATGAAGGTATGGGAATAGGTAAAAGTCTGCTCGAAAAAACCAGCGCAGACCTATTTTCAATTGGTCACAATAAGTTGTGGTTAGCTGCTTCAGCAACGCCAATAGTTAGGGCATATGGTTTTTACCGCAGCGTTGGTTGGCATCCAACCAACACATTTGACGGAAACGGCGACGAGATACTCACAAAAAGGAAAATTTAATAGACCAAATTAGGTGACCTAAAACACAATAAGATAGGTATAAGAGTTTAATGGTGCGGATGGGGGGACTTGAACCCCCACAACCTAAGTTACTACCCCCTCAAGATAGCGCGTCTACCAATTCCGCCACATCCGCAATTAAACTTTGGTATGAAATATATTACTGAGGTATTTCCGATTCTGTCGCTGCTGCCGCTTCTTCACTGCTATCTAAACCAGGCAATTCGCTATCTAAACCAGGCAATTCGCTATCGCTAGACATTCCAGGCAATTCGCTCTCTAGGGGCAACTCTGAAGGCACTGATTCAAGCTCTGGTATGCTGAAATCGTCCATCACTGTTTTGTTTTTGGCGATCACCGCCAAGCTGACACTGGTGACGAAGAATATCGTCGCCAGTATTGCGGTGGTTTTGCTGAAGAAGTTCCAGCCGCCACTGCTGCCAAATACTGTTTGGGAGGCACCTGCACCAAAGGATGCGCCAGCCTCGGCGCCTTTGCCCTGTTGTATCAATACTAAGGCGATCAGTGCGATTGCCACAATAAAGTGAAAAATAAGTATAAATTGTTCCATCTGCCTTGCTCTACCTGTCTAGGGTTAATTGTGCAATTTTTAAAAATTCTTCCGCCTGTAAAGAGGCGCCGCCCACCAGACCACCGTCAATATCCGGTTGGGCAAATAATTCTGCCGCATTGCTGGATTTAACACTGCCGCCATAGAGCAACCGCGTTGTTGTTCCAGCGTTGCCCAGTTGTTCACGAATACCCGCATGAACCGCCTGAGCCTGTTCCGGTGTTGCCACTTCACCTGTGCCTATGGCCCAAATTGGCTCGTAGGCAATCACGCCTTGACACAGTTGGTCAAGTCCAACAGCGTCCTGTACCGCAGCTATTTGTTCTCTCACCACAGCCAGGGTGTTGCCCTGCTGCCTTTGGCTTAGAGACTCTCCAACACAGAGTATGGGAGTCAACCCCTGCTGCTGTGCCACTTTAAACTTTTCTGCCACTGTTTCATTGCTCTCGGCAAATTCCGTTCGCCGCTCGGAGTGGCCCACCAATACGTAGCTGCAGTTCACATCTATCAACATAGATGCGGCTATCTCACCGGTGTGGGCTCCCTGAGGAAAAGCTGACAGATTTTGCCCGCCCACTGCAATACTACTNTCGGCAAGAACCTCTGCCACTGCTGCCAAGTAGACTGATGGTGGAAATACCACCATGTCCGTACCGGCAAATAATGGCTGATTTTCAGCCAAGTCTGCCGCCAGCTGCCGAGCACTCTGCGTGCTACCATGCATTTTCCAGTTACCTGCGATCAGCGGCTTTCTCATCAAAAGCAGTCCTTTATTTTGGTGCCCGACGAAAGGGCGCAAAGCCTACCCGACAAACACTTTTTTTACAACCGGGAAAAGCACTTTTTACCGAGCTTAATTAGACTCCCACCTGCTCTTCCACAACCTTGGCAATGGCGTCGACCTGCTGTTGAACTAAGCTTTGGTTTTCACCCTCAGCCATCACTCTGATAAGTGGCTCTGTACCCGATGGCCTCAGCAACACTCTGCCGGTACCATCGAGTGTGCGCTCAGCATCAACAACGGCTGCTTTAATGGCAGCATTGTCACTAATATCAACTTTCTTCGGCAATCGAACGTTGACCAAAATTTGTGGAAATTTGGTCATCTGTGATTTCAGCTCTGTCAGCGTTTTACCACTGTCCGAAAGAGCACGGATAACTTGCAAGGCAGCCACAATACCATCACCGGTGGTATTTAAGTCACTGCACAGCACATGCCCCGAGTTCTCACCACCAAGGCTCCAACCATGCTGCTTAAGCGCTTCTACCACATAGCGATCGCCCACTGCCGTGCGATGGAAAGGAATGTTGAGACGGCTCAGTGCCTGTTCCAGACCCAGATTACTCATTAGGGTCCCGGCAACACCTGCACAACCCTCCGCGGATTGGTGCTGATGCTGTGCGATGATGTAGATGAGTTCGTCTCCATCGACGATATCACCCGCCGAGTCGACAAACATTACCCGATCACCGTCCCCATCGAAGGCGATACCAAAGTCAGCCTGCTCCTCCAGCACTCTTTTACACAGCCCATCCATGTGGGTGGATCCGCAGTCTTGATTGATATTAAAACCATCGGGCTTGTTGCCCATGGTGATGGTCTCAGCCCCTAACTCCTTAAATACTTTTGGTGCAGCGTTGTAGGTGGCACCATGTGCACAATCGATAACAATTTTGTACTCTGCTAAATTAAAGTTTGACGGCAATGTGCCCTTACAGAATTCAACATAGCGACCAGTCGCATCGTTGATTCTTCGAGCTTTTCCCAAATTGTAGGAATCATTGGTTATCAGTGGTTGATCAATCAATGCTTCAATTTCCAGCTCCACCTGATCGGGTAATTTATAGCCATCGGAGGAGAAAAACTTAATGCCATTGTCTCCAGTTGGATTGTGAGAGGCACTGATCACAATGCCAGCAGAGGCACGAAATGCACGTGTAAGGTAAGAAATCGCTGGTGTTGGCATAGGCCCCAATAGATCCACATTAACACCGGCAGCGATAAGGCCAGCCTCTAAAGAGGATTCGAACATATAGCCAGAGACCCGTGTGTCTTTGCCAATCAGTACGTGTTTCNGGCCACTGGCATCACGAGTGAGTACTTTGCCCGCTGCCCAGCCCAATTTAAGTACAAAGTCGGCGGTGATGGGGTGCTCCCCTACTCTGCCGCGAATACCGTCGGTGCCAAAATATTTTCTACCCATGTTTTTCTAGTCTTCCTTTGTCGTTATGGACCAAGCATCCAAGGCTTGCTTGGTTTCTTTTACATCGTGAACCCGCAAAATAGCCGCTCCACGCTGAGCGGCCAACATCGCCAGGGCCACACTGCCAATCACCCTCTGATTCGGTGAGTCGATACCGAGCATCTGGCCGATCATACTTTTTCGCGATACACCCACCAAAACCGGGTGGCCGCTAGCAACGAACTGGTCAATCGCCTTAAATAGTTGGAGATTATGCGCCAAGGTCTTGCCAAAGCCAAATCCAGGGTCAATCAGTATTCTGTCACCGATGATACCCGCTGCCTCACACACCTTGGTTCGATCAGCGAGAAAATCGAGAACATCCTTGACCACGTCCTCATAAACCGGTGCCACTTGCATGGTTTTTGGTTGATTTTGCATATGCATGAGGCAAACCGGCAAATCGGTGGATGCGGCGGCCTGCAAGGCACCATCGCGGCGCAGTGCACGCACGTCGTTAATCAATCCAGCACCTTTTCCAGCAGCCTCTGCAATCACCTCAGCGGTACTGGTGTCCACCGAGACAACGGTATCAAAGCGACAGCTGATGGCTTCCAACACCGGGATCACCCGGTCCAATTCCTCTTGCACACTGACGTCTGCTGCGCCCGGGCGGGTTGATTCTCCACCAACATCGATGATGTCAGCTCCATCAATGAGCATTCTGTCCACCGCAGATAGGGTTTTTGATAGATCTAGACGCTCACGAGAATAAAGTTGTCCGCCATCTGAGAAGGAATCGGGTGTAACATTCAAAATTCCCATGATGTTGGGTCTGGATAGGTCCAATGAATGTGCGCCACAAGGGAGTGGAGATGCTGGCATAGCTGTCTTCCTACACTATAAAAAACCCCGGGGCCAAACGGTTACCCGGGGTCTGTTTACTCTAACCGACGCCTAAACGTCCTCTACTGTGCCTCCGATGGGCGGCTCTTGGTCAGTTTCCTGTTTGGCTTTGGATGCACCACCAGAGCTGTCAAGATCGTTCTTGTCCCAATGACGGGGCTCACGAACTGCACGCCGGTTCATAAGATCATCCACTTGATCGGCATCGATGGTTTCATATTCCATCAGTGCATCTTTCATGGCCTCCAAAATGTCACGGTTCTCGGTGAGTAGATTGGTCGCTCTGGCGTAAGCATCGTTAAGAATGGTCTTGACTTCCTGGTCAATCTCCCGCGATGTATCTTCCGAGTAATGGGTGTTACCACCCCCAGGCGCCTGTGATTCATCTTCGCCATAGAGGATTGGGCCCATTTTNTCATTCAAGCCCCACTTGGTGACCATGTTTCTGGCCATTTGGGTGGCGCGTTCAATGTCATTCGATGCGCCCGTGGTCACCGCATCAAAGCCACCGATGATTTCCTCGGCGATTCTGCCGCCAAATAAACTACATAACTGGCTGAATAGTTGTGTCCTGCTCATGCTGTAGCGGTCTTCTTCAGGCAAATACTGAGTGACACCCAGAGCTCGACCGCGAGGGATAATAGTAACCTTGTGCACTGGATCATGCTCAGGCACCAGTCGGCCAATAATAGCGTGACCAGCCTCATGGTAGGCAGTATTAATTTTTTCTTTCTCCGACATCACCATGGAGCGACGCTCCGCACCCATCATGATTTTGTCGCGGGCTTTTTCGAATTCTTCCATGGTGACAACGCGACGATTTCCGCGCGCTGAGAACAGTGCTGCTTCATTGACTAAATTAGCCAAATCGGCACCGGAAAAACCGGGAGTACCCCGCGCAAGAATGGCCAGGTCGATGGACTCATCCAGTGGTACCTTGCGTGAATGAACTTTCAAAATCTGCTCGCGACCGCGTATGTCTGGCAAACCCACATAGACCTGACGATCAAAGCGCCCAGGTCGGAGTAGTGCCTTGTCCAGTACGTCCGGGCGGTTGGTTGCTGCAATTACAATGACGCCCTCGTTGCCTTCAAATCCATCCATCTCTACCAACAATTGGTTGAGTGTCTGCTCTCTCTCGTCGTTACCACCACCGTAGCCACCACCTCGGTGACGACCCACGGCATCGATCTCGTCGATAAAGATGATACAGGGGGCCTGCTTCTTTGCCTGCTCGAACATGTCACGCACTCTAGAGGCACCAACACCAACAAACATTTCGACGAAATCCGAACCGGAAATAGAGAAGAATGGCACTTTTGCTTCCCCAGCAATGGCTTTGGCCAACAGGGTTTTACCGGTTCCGGGAGGACCCACCATGAGTACCCCTTTGGGTATGCGGCCACCCAATCGCTGGAACTTGCTCGGATCGCTCAAGAATTCAACCAGCTCGCCAACGTCTTCCTTGGCTTCATCAACCCCGGCCACATCAGAAAATGTGGTGTTAATTTGATCACCAGTGAGCAATTTAGCCTTGCTCTTGCCAAAGCTCATGGGACCACCTTTGCCGCCACCACCGCCTTGCATCTGGCGCATAAAAAACATAAATATGGCGAGAATTAATAAGATCGGGAACGCTGCAAAGAACAACTGCGATAGCCAGCTGGGTTTTTCTGTCTCGGTGCCAATAATTTTTACATTGTGGGCCAACAGGTCATCCATGAGTTTGTCATCGGCTATATCGGGACGGATGGTCTTGAATGTGCTGCCGTCGTTTCGCTGACCGATAATCACCTCATCCGAAGTAATTACTTCGCTGACGCGATCATTTTGAACTTCCGTAACAAAGGCAGAGTAATCCAGCGTCTCCTTCTCTGGCTCCTGAGAAAGACCGTTGAAAACAGACATTAAGATGGCGGCCAATATCAGCCACACAATCAAATTTTTAGCCAAATCATTCACATTAACTTCCTCTCTAGTTGGCCTTTAAGCTCTTGGCCACCAAATAAACTTCTCGCGACCGTGGTCGGGAGGCTTCTGGTTTAGTAATCAAGACGCTATTAAACCGTTTTCTAACCGATTGCACAAACTGATCAAAACCTTCTCCCTGAAAAAGCTTTGCTATGAAAACACCATCGGCAGCTAACACTTTTCCCGCCAGATCCACCGCCAGTTCGGCCAAATACATTACCGCCGGCTGATCTACAGACTTATTACCACTTAAGTTGGGGGCCACATCAGAAATTACAAGGTCTACGGGTCGATTTTCTATCAAATTGAGCAGTTCATTGAAGGGTTTATCTTCAGTGAAGTCTCCTTGAACGAAATCCACACCGGCAATAGGGTCCATCGGTAGGAGATCTATGGCGTGAACCCGACCTTTATGGCCCACGAATTTGGCAGCCACTTGAGACCAACCCCCTGGGGCTGACCCTAAATCTACGACAGTCATGCCGGAACGGATTAGACGGTCTTTTTTAATGATTTCCAACAGTTTGTAGCTCGCTCGCGAGCGATAGCCATCGGCTTGAGACTGCTTTACAAAGGGATCCTTGACATGCTGTTGTATCCAACTGCGATTTTTCGATTTCGTCATGGGCGTATTTTCGTTAAACTGGTGGCGAATACTTATCAGTACCCTATTATGACAAGTTCCAATGCAGATAAAAAATATTTACGCCAATTAGGCCACGATCTAAAGCCAGTGGTCACTATTGCCAGTAAAGGGCTAACAGAGTCAGTTCAGCTTGAAATTGAGCGGGCTCTAAATGATCATGAATTAATTAAACTAAAACTGGTGACCAGTGACAGAGACAGTAAAAAAATACTGACTGAACAAATTTGCAGCCTACACGGCGCTCAGCTTATCCAATCCATTGGTCATATACTTTTGATACACCGGGCGTCGATGAAACCAAACCCAAAACTATCCAATATATTGCGACAATAACGGAAAAACGATACCGATGTCTTATCGGGCATGGTGAGCGATTTTTAAAGAGGTAAAGTTGAGAGCGTATAAGTATAAAGATGTTTTAATGTCGTTTATTGTCAAACCCGTACTTCTCGGGCTCGGCGTGGCGGCCATTCTTTTGTTTATCGATCCTCAACTGGGTTCATACAGTCAGTCCACGTCCACTGATACCATGACTATCGATCAATCGCGCAATCAATGGTCTGGACCCGTCTCCTACGCTAGCGCGGTATCCCGAGCTGCGCCATCGGTGGTTAACATCTATACAGAAAAGGGGCTTTCCTCGACAATAAATACTGATCCCAGAGTATCTCTCGGATCAGGCGTCATTATGCAAGCCGATGGCATCATCTTAACCAATCATCACGTAATTGATCAGGCGCGCAGCATTCTTATTCTTCTCCACGACGGTCGACAAGCGCGAGCGGACATTATAGGCACCGATCCAGAGATGGATTTGGCTGTACTCAAAATAGATCTACCCAATCTCGTTCCCATTAACGTGGGGGAGCCGGAGCAAGCCAGAATTGGGGATGTGGTGTTGGCTATTGGCAATCCCTCAGGTATCGGTCAGTCGGTCACTCAGGGAATTATCAGCGCAAAAGCCAGAAATGGCCTGCGTTTAAATGAGTTTGAGAACTTTATTCAAACCGATGCCGACATCAATGAAGGTAGCTCGGGCGGAGCTCTAGTGGATGCCTTTGGCAACTTGCTGGGTATCAATACCGCCACGCTCAGTGGCACGGGCGCAAGTGGGATAAGCTTTGCCATCCCGGCGGATGCGGCAGTGGAAGTTTTAGCTGACATTTTGCGCTATGGCCGCCCCGTGCGAGGCTGGTTGGGAATAAGCGCTGTACCTGTCCTTTTTAATGACAAAGTACCCAAAACACTGGGATCTCAAGGTTTCCAAATAAGTGACATTATCAATGGGGGTCCAGCGGCTGAAGCTGGAGTTAAGTTGGGCGATGTCATTTTCAAAATCAATAACTCCACCATTAAAGATTTTGATAAAAGCGTCAAACAAATAACCGATGTTGTACCGGGGCAACCTTTAAACTTGGATGTTCTGCGACAGGACAGAGTAATTCAGTTCAGAATAATCGCCGGCGATCGCGGTTTACAAAAATAAGTCTACAAGCCTAAATCAAGCGATCGAGGGCAACTATCACTCGCTGTATCTCTTCTTCAGTACCCACGGTGATGCGCAAAAACTGCTCGATTCTCGGCTGCTGAAAGTGGCGTACCAGGACATTCTCAGCTTTTAGATGCTGGAAGATCTCCACCGCACTGCGCTCTTCATGTGTGGCAAAAACAAAATTTCCTCCAGAGGGTAAAACGCGGAAACCGCGCTGCAGCAGAGAGTCAGTCAAGAGTGTCCGATTCTCGATGACTTGCTCACAGATTTTACGAAAATAAGCATCATCCTCAAATGCAGCAATGCCCGCAGCAATTTGTAAGTGGCCCAATGGGTAAGAATTAAAACTATTCTTAACTCGATCAAGGCCCTCAATAAGTGCTTCTGAGCCCATAGCATAGCCGATGCGCATGCCAGCAAGACTGCGCGACTTGGACATGGTCTGAACCACCAACACGTTGGGATATTTATTTATCAATGAGGCGGCAGATACACCACCGAAATCAATATAAGCCTCGTCAATAACAACAACTGACTCTGCGCTGGATTGCAGCAACGATTCTATTGCGTCTATAGTTAAAAGATCACCGGTGGGCGCATTGGGATTGGGAAAGATGATACCCCCATTACCTCGATTATAATCATTAACATCAATGCACAGATCATTGGTCAACGGAATTTTTTCAAACTGGATGTCATAAAGCGCACAAAAAACTGGGTAAAAACTATAAGTTATATCTGGAAACAGCAAGGGCAGATCTTTACGCAACAAGCCGTTGAACACATGAGCCAACACTTCGTCCGAACCATTACCCAAGAATATTTGGCTGGGCTGCAGTGCAAAATAGTCAGCGATAGTGGTCTTTAATTGATCCGACTCCGGCGGTGGGTAGAGATGCAAATCATCGGTTAACTGCGCTCGTATCGCCTTTATAACCGAAGGGGATGGACCAAAAGGGTTCTCATTAGTATTTAACTTCGTAATATCAGAGACCTGTGGCTGCTCTCCAGGGGTGTATGGCTCTAGCTGTTTGACCAGATCACTCCAATATTTACTCATTGGGGTGGCCATCCTTAATCCGATACTCTGCCGAGCGCGCATGCGCCGTGAGGGATTCTCCTCTCGCTAAAACTGAGGCCAATTGTCCTAAATCAGAGGCACCTTGGGGCGAACAGTAAACGATGGAGCTTCGTTTCTGAAAGTCATAAACACCCAGTGGCGATGAAAACCGAGACGTCGCAGAGGTGGGTAGGACGTGATTTGGGCCAGCACAATAATCCCCCAACGCCTCGGCCGTATGTCTGCCCATAAAGATTGCCCCAGCGTGGCGAATTTTTGGCAACCATGTTTGTGGGTCTTCTACAGACAGTTCTAAGTGTTCTGGCGCAATACGATTAGCAACCACTACAGCCTCTTCTGCATCGGTTACTTGGATTAACACGCCGCGGTTTGCCAGTGATTGAGTAATAATAGCTTCCCGCTCCATTGTCGGTAGCAGATTGGTCATACTTTGGTGAACGGCATCAAGAAAATCGGCATCCCAACTGATTAAAATAGACTGCGCTTCTTCGTCGTGTTCCGCCTGGGAAAACAAGTCCATCGCAATCCAATCGGGATCAGTTTTACCGTCGCAGATCACCAGTATCTCACTGGGTCCGGCCACCATATCCAAACCCACAGCGCCGAAAACAGCGCGTTTGGCACTGGCAACATAGCTATTGCCAGGACCGACAATTTTATCAACTTTCGGAATACTCTGGGTGCCATAGGCAAGCGCGGCGATGGCTTGAGCACCACCGACAGTATAAACACGATTCACACCTGCCACCGCAGCTGCCGCCAGAACCACAGGGCTCAGTTCATTGCGAGGTGCCGGAACAACCATGACGATTTCGTTCACGCCAGCCACTTGGGCGGGTATCGCATTCATTAAAACTGACGAAGGATAGCTCGCTTTACCCCCGGGAACATAGATACCAACCCGCTCAATGGCGGTTATTTGCTGACCCAGCTGTGTGCCATCAGACTCCGAATATTGCCACGAAGTCTGCAACTGATGACGATGATAATGTTCAATTCGTTGTGCCGCCTGAACCAACGCATCCCGCGTAGCAGAATCAATAGACTGCAACGCGTCTTGCATCTGCTGAGCACCGATCATCACATCAGCCATTTGGGTGCAACTGCGTTGATCAAATCGATTCGTATAATCGAGCACAGCGGTATCACCAGATGCTCTGACATTATCAATAATATCTCGAACAACAGTCTCCACAGCTCGATTTGAGTCAGCATCCCAGGCGATTAGATTATCTAGGCTTTGCGCAAAATTATCTCTGTCAGTTGCCAAGCGACTGATGTCACACAATGTAGTGTTGTCGTGAGTGGTCATTACATTACTCTTTGCTGGAGTGCATCAACAATGTACTGAATAGCTCTGTACTTGGTTTTAAAGGCGGCTTTATTGACAATTAGTCGCGAACTAATATCGGCAATGTGGTCTCTCACTTCCAAACCGTTTGCCTTCAACGTGTTTCCAGTATCAACAATATCGACTATTTCATCCGCAAGATCGAGTATAGGTGCCAACTCCATGGCGCCGTACAGCTTAATTAAGTCAGCCTGGCGACCCTGTTGCGCGTAAAATTTTCGCGCCACATTGATGTATTTTGTCGCCACACGAATTCGACCCTTTACTGGAGCGCGTCCCACCGGAAGCGCAGTCATCAATCGGCAGCGGGCGATTCCCAGGTCCAATGGCTCGTAGTAGCCGTCACCCTGATGCTCAAGAAGAATATCTTTCCCCGCAACACCGAGGTCTGCAGCGCCATATTGCACGTAGGTGGGCACGTCAGAACCGCGTAAAATGAGCAATCTTAAATCTGCAATATTAGTCCCAAAAACCAACTTACGGCTGGAAAAAATATCCTCTTCAGGCTCTATCCCTGCGGACTTTAGCAGCGGCAATGTCTCTTTCAAAATACGGCCTTTGGTCAGGGCCAGAGTAATTTTCGTCATAATCTCTTTATAGCTGTCTATAAGCTCAATAGCGTTTATACGTCTCAGTTGGGAACCCGCTTTATTTTAGCACCGAGTAATCTCATTTTTTCTTCAATGCACTCATAACCGCGATCGATATGATAAATCCTGTCCACTACCGTTTCCCCTTCTGCCACCATTCCAGCGATCACAAGTGCAGCAGAGGCTCGCAAATCAGAGGCCATCACTTGAGCACCGGTGAGTTTGGGTACACCAGTTACAATGGCGGAGTTGCCCTCCACCACAATTTGCGCCCCCATTCGGTTAAGCTCTTGAACCTGCATCAATCTATTTTCAAAAATTGTCTCTGTGACAACCCCAACACCCTCAGAAACTGCATTTACCACAGTGAGCTGAGCCTGCATGTCGGTAGGAAATGCCGGATATGGTGCCGTTTTTAGGTTGACCGCCTTGGGTCGTCGGCCTCTCATATCTAATTCAATCCAGTCTTCACCAACAGTGATCTCAGCACCGGTCTCCTCTAGCTTGTTCAATACCGCCTCTAGCGCGTTTGGTTGGGTATCGCGCACCTTGATTCTACCGCCGGTTGCTGCAGCCGCTGCTAGGTAAGTACCCGTCTCTATTCGATCCGGCATGACTGAGTGAGTTCCGCCTTGAAGTTTGTCCACCCCCTGTATTGTTATACTATTGCTACCGGCGCCAACAATTTCAGCTCCCCAAGCGCACAGGCATTCCGCCAAATCGACTATCTCTGGTTCTCGAGCCGCATTTTCGATTATGGTTGTGCCCTCAGCTAACACCGCAGCCATCATTAAATTCTCTGTGGCGCCAACGGAAACAGTCTCCATAAAGATTCGCGCGCCCTGTAATCGGCCGGAACAAGTGGCCTTGATATAGCCACCGTCCACTTCAAGTGTGGCACCCATTGCCTCCAATCCCCGCAAATGAAGGTCTACCGGACGACTTCCAATAGCACAGCCTCCCGGAAAAGAAACATTGGCTTTACCATAACGTGTCAACAGGGGACCCAAAACCAGTATAGATGCTCGCATTGTCTTAACCAATTCGTATGGAGCCGTAACACTGTTGAGGGTCGAATTGTCGACATCCAGTGACATTTTTTCGTTGATGCTTAAAGTGACACCCAGTGATCCCAACAGTTCTAAAGTCGTCGTAACATCTTGCAGATGCGGCAAATTTTCAATGGTCACCTGGCCCTGACAGAGAAGCGCCGCGGATAATATCGGTAATGCGGCATTTTTGGAGCCAGAGACCCAAACCTCACCCTCAAGTGGGCCAGCACTTTGCATAATCAGTCTGTCCATGGGATAACCTATATTTGAAAAAGATAGTCAGTAAACCAACCTGTGAGGGTTAGAATATTTGGGCTATTCATGCTGTTGCCATTCTGACGGAGTGAACAGCTTCATGTTCACCGCATGAATGGCCCCGGACGAAATCTGCTCGGTAAGAGCGCCATAAATCAACTGCTGTCTTTGAACTGGACGTTTGCCAGAAAATATGTTCCCGACCACGACAATATTAAAATGATTGCCTTGAGCCTGCACCTCGATTTCGCAGCTGGGAAGAGACGCTTCGAGTATTGCTTTCACATCTAAATTATTCATTGTTTTCCTGGCGCTGAGCTAATTGAAAGATGGGTGCTTTGCTCACTCGGCATTGGCGAGCCAGTTGTCAATTACACCGTCAATATCACCCTGTTTTTTACGCGCTGAATTCAAAAACTGACTAGCGAATGTCTTGCTTAGATTGATGCCATTCAACACCACATTGATAATATTCCACTGCCCAGTGGATTTCTTCTTGGCCATCCGGTAATCTAGCGGGAAGACAGCGGATTCACTGCGGATTTCCTGTTTCACAACCAGCACTCGCTTACCCTCAGGTAACACCGTTCGGTTTATCAAAACAATTTTCTGATCACCATAACTCATTAACCCACGCCCATAGGTTTCTATTAGACCCTGACGAAACGCGACCTGAAAACGCTGACGTTGATCGCCTGTGGCAGTTTTGTAATAGTTACCCATCACCTTTCTTGACACATAATCAAAATCAACATATCCCGACATCAGGTTATTCAATGCAGAAAAGTAAGTTTTCTCATTTGCGGGGTAATCTTGTTTATGACTTGCAATAATGTCCAGCAATTGAACGGTCATGTTGTCTATGTTGTCGAATGGNTTGCTCTTGTCTCCATCGGTTTGACTGATTGCTTGATGAGCAAACATAGACAACACTAAAAAGATCATACTGGAGAATCGGGCGTCCGACTTAAGTAGGCGATAAGGTCTCATAAAGTGTTCCATTAATTAAATGACTAACCAATCAGTAAAGGTTTATTTACTGTTGGTGCTGACTTTTCACTGCTGTCACTATACCATTCACCGAAACGTGAATAAACACAGCAAGACCGCTTAATTTGGAGAATAAATGTCAATTATCGCAATGCCGATACTATGCTTAGTTGGCGGACTGTTGGGCCTGGTCTGGGGTGCAGACAAATTTGTCGACGGCAGCATCGGTCTTGCAAGACATTTTGGTGTCTCGTCTCTCATCATAGGATTGACTGTTGTATCAATCGGAACATCAGCGCCTGAAATTATCGTTTCTGTTAACGCCGCTCTCGAAAATGCGGGTGGTTTAGCCGTGGGTAATGCCATAGGCTCCAACCTTGCCAACATCGGCTTGGTGCTTGGCGTAACCGCACTCATCGCCTCTATTCCGGTCAACAGTGCGCTCATGCGCCAAGAAGCACCACTTCTCATTGTGGTCACGGGGCTCGCCGGGGTGTGTCTGTATGATGGCAACCTAGGGCGAGGCGAGAGTATTGTTCTGGCACTGACGGTAATCCCCATCTTGCTGGTTCTTGCTTATTTTAAAAAGGCTGCGATGGATACTGAGCTAGATCCCGCCGCACCAACAATAAATCAAATAAACCTTAAACCATCCATTGGCTGGCTCGTTTTAGGCTTGGCGGTACTACTTCTAAGTGCAAAACTCACCGTCTGGGGTGCAACCTCTATCGCCAGCCAGCTGGGCGTTAGCGATCTAATTATAGGTCTAACCATCGTAGCAATAGGTACCAGTCTTCCAGAACTTGCCGCTTCTGTTGTGAGTGCAGTAAAAGGACATCACGATATTGCTGTGGGAAATATTATTGGCTCCAATCTTTTCAATATCTTACTGGTGATGACTGCCGCCGGTGCCATCTCACCAATACCCTTGTCACAGGAAGTTTTCTACCGCGATTATCTCACCATGGTTGCAATGACCGCGCTGATGGTAATGATTATTTTGTTTTCGCTCTACGTGGGGCGTCAAACTAAGCAGACTGCAAAAATTTCACGCGGCTTTGGAGTAGTCCTCTTATTGGCCTATCTAGGATATTACATCATCCTCTCGCCCAACTTCACCACTGGTTAGGAATTAGGTGCATACTGCTTTTGAGCATATAATGAATAAGAATAGATTTTTCATAAAATATTTATGGATCCTGGCATGACAGATTTTATTTCTTCAGGTCAGCGCACGGTGCAGATGGAATCCGATGCGGTAACCAAATTAGGCTCGCGCATGGATCACAATTTCGCCACTGCCTGCGAGACAATACTCGCTTGCAAGGGGCGTGTGATTGTCACTGGCATGGGGAAATCAGGACATATCGGCAGTAAGATTGCTGCGACGCTAGCCAGCACAGGCACCCCAGCTTTCTTTGTTCATCCTGGTGAGGCCAGCCACGGCGATCTTGGCATGATTACCAAAGCCGATGTTGTCATAGCAATTTCCAACTCGGGGAGCACTAGCGAAATTTTGACGTTAATTCCGTTAATCGTGCGCTTAAACATTCCTCTCATTAGCATGACTGGGGATGAGGAGTCCGAGCTGGCAAAAACTGCTCTTGTCAACCTCGACGTTTCTGTTGAGACCGAAGCCTGTCCGCTGAATCTAGCGCCGACAACGAGTACCACCGTAACCCTTGTGATGGGTGATGCTCTGGCCATCGCCCTGCTTGAAGCTCGGCAATTTAGTGCCGAAGATTTCGCTTTTTCTCATCCAGGAGGTGCACTGGGACGGCGGTTGCTACTGCGAGTTCAAGATATTATGCATCATGGTGCTGAGATGCCCAAAATAATGGCACACCAAACTGTTCGTGATGCCTTGATTGAGATGACACAAAAGGGATTTGGAATGACGTCAGTGATGTCTTCCGACAGTCGACTGATTGGGGTCTTTACAGACGGTGACTTGCGCCGTATTGTTGATCTCAATATCGACATCAACAATACACAAATCGATAAGGTGATGACCAGCGATCCAAAAACGATTAATCAAAATATGCTCGCTTCTGAGGCTCTAACATTAATGGAGGATAGTGCGATAACCGCCTTGATCGTTGAAGACCTTGAGGGCTATCCCGTAGGCATCATTCATTTGCATGATCTACTCAGAGCCGGGGTGATCTAAGTGCCTGATATCCAAATCGAAATCCCAGAGCATTTACTCACCGCAGCTGCAAATATCAAACTGCTGCTTCTGGACGTCGACGGTGTCTTGACTGACGGCAAACTGTATTACGGTAATTCAGGCGAGGAACTCAAAGCATTCAATATTCAAGATGGGCTTGGCATTAAATTGCTCCAGCAAGCTGGTATTCAAGTTGGTATTATTACCGGCCGCGTCTCGGCTCTGCTCCAGCGTCGCGCCGATGAATTGGGTATTAGTCCGGTTATCCAGGGCCGAGAGGACAAATTAACTGCGCTAGAAGAACTTTTATCCAGCAGTACGATCAAATTAAATGAGATCGCTTTTATGGGTGATGATCTCCCCGACCTCGCTGTAATCAATCGGGTGGGGCTGGGCATTACCGTTGCCAATGCGAGTAGCACATTGGCTGCACAGGCCGCATTGCAAACAAACAAATCTGGTGGTGATGGAGCCGTGCGAGAAGTGGCAGAATTGTTACTCCATGCTCAGGGTAAATTGCAAAACCTATTGGAGCCTTATCAGTGATAAAACAATCATTCATCATGCTGATACTTGTGATTTTTGTCTCCTGGTTCTTAATTGTTTGGGATTCACCTCCGGAGTCCTTCATCCGCGAAAAACCGACAAAAATGGTTGACCGAGGGCGGGTTGATAGCTACATGCTGGGCGTCACCAGCCGCCGATTCTCGGATATTGGTGATGAGCTATTTTTACTTACCTCATCAAAAATGGAAATACTTTCGTCTTCATCCGATGTTCTCTTAACCGATCCACGCTTTGTCTCAGTATCCGATCACAACAGTGACACGGAAACTGGTGTGTCCTTCGATGCTGAGCGTGGGGTGCTGAAGGACAATGGCTCATATCTGTCACTCAGCGGCAATGTCGAAGCTGTAATTGCGGGATCAAACATTGAAAAGACNCTTACATCCGAAGCCTTGGTCTACGACTCGAGATTAAAACTGATAGCTACTGGTGGGCCATTTACGCTATTATCGCCGGGCTTATCAATATCGGGTGTGGGACTAAATGCCGATTTAGACCAACAAACTTTTAAAATTTTCTCTAAAACACGTTCATTACATGCTTTTTAAAATTCCTTTTTTACTCATTATGCTCAGTGTTCCGTCGATGGCGTTGACGGCCACTGAAAATAGCCGTCACAATATTTCTATTGATGCTGATTATGCCGAGCGCAATGAAAAGACCGGTCTCACAGAATATCGAGGCAACGTAGTGATTCGTCAGGGCACTATCCTCATAGAAGCAGATAAGATAATTATTTATTCAGCAGACAACAAAGTCATTCGGGTCGCTTGTTTCGGAACACCAGCGGGATATCAGCAACAATCAGAGGATGATCAAGAAATACTTATCGCTCGAGCAGAAAATATAGATTACTTGATAACAGATGACCTTCTCAATCTGAAAACCAATGCGTCTCTGATAAGAAATGGCACATCCATCAAGGGTGACACGATCACTTATGATCTGGCGCAGGGCACATGGAAGGCCAAAGGCGATGACCAGGGAGCCCAAAAGAGGATTCAACTGGTCATCCCACCCTTCAGTCAAGACGGCATAGACCCCTATATACCTGCATCAACCACAAGACCAGAGAGCTAGTGGATAACTATGGCAACATTAGAAGCGCGAAATCTTGCTAAAGCCTACGCCAAAAAGCCTGTGGTCAGAGACGTTTCGCTAAGTGTGAAACAGGGGGAGATTGTGGGTCTTCTGGGACCTAATGGTGCTGGAAAAACCACCTGTTTTTATATGATTGTCGGACTCATTTCACAAGACGGCGGCGATATTTATATTGATGATGAAAATGTCACTGCGTTACCCATCCATGGACGGGCACGCAAAGGCCTGGGTTACCTACCACAGGAGCCATCAATATTTAGAACCTTGAGTGTCGCCGACAACATTCTGGCTATCTTGGAAACTAGAAAATCACTGTCCAGACAAGAACGCAACGATGCGCTTCAATCACTGCTGGATGAATTCAATATCTCCCATCTGGCAAAAAGTATTGGCATGACCCTTTCGGGCGGTGAACGTCGTCGGGTTGAAATAGCCCGTGCAGTGGCGGCAAACCCTCGCTTTATTCTTTTGGATGAACCCTTTGCTGGGGTGGATCCAATCTCAGTCAAGGACATCAAAACTATCGTTCGACAGTTACGCGACAAAGGTATTGGCGTCTTGATTACCGACCACAATGTTCGCGAGACCCTCGATATTTGCGAGCATGCTTACATCATCGGTGAAGGGCATGTCATCGCCGAAGGTGTCACCGAACAAATTTTAAACAACGAAANAGTAAGAAGAACTTATCTTGGAGATGATTTTACCCTTTAGTATTTTTTAATCGCCTCAGTTGCCTTATTAACCGTTTTGGCACTAAGATTGCATCTCCACAACTACATCACTAGGACGCCATGCGCCCAGGGTTACAGTTAAAATTTAGTCAGCAGCTTACTATGACGCCGCAATTGCAGCAGGCGATCAAACTACTGCAATTGTCGACCCTTGAATTGAGTCAAGAAATTACCGAGCAACTCTACAGTAATCCTCTCTTAGAANTTGAAGACGGCACCACAACTGATGAGGTTGGCGCAACCTCNGAAACAACGGTAAAACAAACCGCCTCTGTGGATTTGAGTGATGACAACGCCGCGCTGCAAAAAACCGCTTCTGACGCATCGGAAAAGTCCGTGGCAGAGACAGAGGGCGAGTGGCAATCGGATAGTAGTGCCGAACTTCCAGTTGATGCAAACTGGGAGGAAAATTTCAGTGCAGCAATACCCGCAGGAGCCTCGGGAGAAACCAGCTGGGAGCAGGTGCATCAGGTCACCGAGTCATTACAGGACCATCTCTTTTGGCAACTCAACCTCACCCCCATGTCATTGAGAGATCAACTCATCGCCGAAGCCATTATTGACGCAGTTGAGCCCTCAGGTTTAATCAGTGAAGATGTACTTGATATTGTCTCCTATCGCGGCAACACCGATGAAGATGAACCGCTGGAGGAAGACGAAAT
This sequence comes from Porticoccaceae bacterium, assembly GCA_002685195.1. GTDB lineage: Bacteria > Pseudomonadota > Gammaproteobacteria > Pseudomonadales > Porticoccaceae > HTCC2207. The sequence goes on along the minus strand of NYWV01000057.1, from coordinate 9,709 downwards.
CATGGCGGTTTTACATCGATTGCAGCAGTTTGACCCGCCCGGTATATTCGCCAGAAACGTGAAGGAGTGCTTGCTCATACAGCTGCACCAATTATCGCCAGATACAAATTACATACACATCGCAATAACATTAGTAGCGGATTACCTTGAAGACATAGCATCGGTCGATCTAAACACCTTGGCGAAAAAAACCCAAATTAATAAAGAAGAGATACAGGGTGCATTAAAACTCATCCGTACGCTGAATCCCCGACCTGGAGAATCGCTATCGGCTAATACAGCAGAGTACATTGCCCCAGATGCCTATGTAGACAAGGTAGGAGAGCGCTGGCAGGTCAGGCTAAATGATGCAAACATCCCACGATTAAAAATAAATGATATGTATTCAGCTCTGATAAAGCGTGCTGATAACAGTGACCAAAATCAATATCTAAAAGACAATCTCGCAGAGGCCAGATGGTTCCTCCGAAGCGTCGAAAGTCGCAACGAGACGTTGATGCGGGTAGCCATGACCATTGTTGAACTGCAACAAGGTTTCCTAGACAATGGTCCTATTGCAATGAAACCTATGGTGCTATCTGATATCGCCGAGAAGCTAGAATTACATGAATCTACCATCTCCCGTGTTACCACCGCGAAATATCTGGCTACGCCACAGGGAATTTTTGAGCTAAAATACTTTTTTTCCAGTCATGTCAGCACCTCAGGTGGTGGAGAGTGTTCATCCACCGCAGTTTGCGCTATCCTTAAAACACTGATAGAGGCTGAAAATCCATCGAAACCGTTGAGCGACAACAAGTTGATGGCGTTGCTGGAACAACAGGGAATTCAAGTAGCACGAAGAACGGTGGCAAAATACAGGGAGAGCTTAGGTATTCCATCGTCGAGCCAACGTAAAAGATTTGAAAATAGTGCCTAATAAGGAGGGCTATATGCAGATGACAATAAGTGGGCATCACTTAGAAATCACAGATCCAATAAGAGATTACATCACCACCAAGTTTTCAAAATTAGAGCGTCACTACGAACAAATCACCAGCACCACCGTCATATTAACCGTAGAAAAACTCATTCAAAAAGCCGAGGCAACTGTGCACGTTAGCGGTGGAGACCTCTTTGCTCTGGCTGAGCACGAAGATATGTATGCTGCTATTGACGCTCTCTCGGACAAACTTGACCGGCAATTGATTAAATATAAAGAAAAACATAGAGGCCATTAAATTACCTAATGAAAATAGCTGATGTACTGACTGTCGAGATGACCCACAGTGGGGTACGTTGCGCGAGTAAAAAGCGTCTTCTGGAGAGATTATCCACCTTTGTCAGTGACTTCTTAGGAGGTTCTGAGGATCAATCAGAAGACCTTTTTCATCGTTTTATTGCGCGTGAAAAATTGGGCAGCACAGCAATTGGAGATGGTGTCGCCATACCCCATTGCAGAGCTGCTGGGGTAAGACGGATTTGCGGTTGCCTACTCAAATTAGACGCCCCGATCGATTTCGATGCATTCGATGACCACCCTGTTGATATCGTTTTTGCTTTGGTGGTACCTGAAGAGAAAAACGATGAGCATCTGGCCACGCTGGCTCGTATCGCGTCAATTATGCAACAAGACAGTTTCAGGCAGCGCCTCAGAGACTGTACCTCGAACCAAGATCTCTTTGACACTGCCATTGCCCTGGAGCGAGCCAGCTAATGTTTCGTCTGGTGATAATAAGTGGCCGATCGGGTTCCGGTAAGACCTCTGCACTGAATATTCTCGAAGACATCGGGTTTACCTGTATTGATAATCTGCCAGCAAGTCTTCTCCCCAACTTGGTTAAACAGCTCAGTTCCGATGAAGCCAACCAACAAAGTCAAATCAACTTGCTGGATGATCAACCAGCAACTGAAAAAGGCACCCAGCTGGCAGTGGGCATCGATGCCAGAAATATTGTTGGCGATCTGAGTAAACTGCCGGCAATACTGAGTAAAATAGAGCGCAAAGGAATTGAGGTCAGCGTGCTCTTTCTCCAGGCGCGTCGCAGTGATCTCATCCGACGTTACAGTGAGACCCGCCGCAAACATCCGCTGAGCAATGACACAACCAGTCTCTCCGAAGCCATCGACCTCGAAGAGAAAATACTCTCTCCAATTATCAAGATATCAGATCAAAATATTGATACCTCTGGACTCACACTGCATCAACTTAGAGACATGATAAAAACCATCGTTATGCCAAGTAACGACGGTCATATGGCGATTCTATTTGAATCTTTTGGCTTTAAGCGCGGCCTACCCGAGGCGCCAGACTTTATTTTCGATGTGCGCTGCCTGCCAAATCCCTACTGGAAACAAGAGTTGAGGACGCAAAATGGAAACGATGCTGGAATTATCGACTTTCTGGACGGCGAGGAGGATGTCAGGGCCATGCTGGCAGATATCACTGATTACCTGACTAAATGGATACCTAAATTCCAGCAAAACAACCGCAGTTATTTCACTGTCAGCGTAGGTTGCACCGGCGGACAACATCGATCGGTGTACATGGCCAATAAACTCGGCGCGCATTTTTCCACTATTTATCCATCGGTTCAAGTGGTGCATAAAGAAATCCTCGAATAACAATGAGCATCAATAATCGATTATGATACAAGCGAAGATAACGGTGATTAACAAACTTGGGCTACACGCTCGCGCGGCGACGAAACTGGCTACTCTGGCTAACCGCTTTGACTGCAAAATATCCACCGGCATAGATCAACCAACAGTAGATGCTAAAAGTGTCATGTCATTGATGTTACTGGCAGCCAATCGGGGCACAGAATTAATTTTCGAATTTGATGGAGACGAAGAGGAAGACGCAAGAGAGGCGATTGAGGCTCTATTTGCCAACTATTTTGACGAAGGTCAGTGACCTGGTCTTTTCCAGGTAGGTATCTAGAACTCCATAGCAATCTCTCCTATCAGATTTTTCTCGGGCGAGCTAAAATGAAATACAATCTGCATAACCAGGTCCAACAGGACTATGAAGTATGATCGTCGATGAAAATTTAATTGCTCAACTCGACAACGGTATTGATTCTGATACGCTGAATCAGATCAGACATACGTTAAATAATCTCGCCCCACCTGATATTGCCCACCAACTGGAAATCACGCCGCCTAAACATCGTCATATCTTGTGGGACCTTGTCGATCCTGAGATTTCCGGTGAAGTTATCCAAGATCTGTCCGATGAGATACAGTTGGATTTTCTCAACAGAATGGACGGCGCTGAAGTCGCCCAGATGACCGAGGGTTTGGATGTTGATGATGTCGTCGATATCTTGCAGCAGCTGCCCGAGGGTGTGATCCCAGAAGTACTCCAAGCAATGTCCCTTCAAGATCGTCAAAGAGTGGAAACGGTGCTCACCTATGCAGAGGACACTGCAGGCGGATTGATGGACACTGAGGTGATCACTGTTCGACCAGACATTACCGTGGATGTTGTGCTCAGATATTTGCGCCGCTTCGATGAAATCCCTGACACCACCGACAATCTCTTTGTAGTGAGTCGCAGAGATACCTTTTTAGGCAATCTCTCCATCGGTAAATTACTGACATCGTCGCCCAATACAACTGTGCGCGAGGTAATGAATACAGAGGTAAAAGCAATCAATGTCAACCTAATTGATTCTGAAGTCGCCACGCGTTTTCAGCGTTATGACTTGATCTCTGCCCCAGTTGTAGATGAACAGAATCGTTTGTTGGGAAGAATTACTATTGATGATGTTGTCGATGTCATCGTCGAAGATGCAGACCACTCCCTATTGGCAATGGCGGGACTTAGCGATACTGAGGACACCTTTTCTTCCATTGTAAAAACCGCGCCACGACGTGCTATTTGGCTAGGCGTCAATCTTATTACAGCAATTGTTGCCTCTAGTGCGATTAGCATATTTGAAGCAACGCTGGACAAAATTGTCGCGCTCGCAATTTTAATGCCTATTGTAGCCAGCATGGGGGGTGTCGCTGGCAGTCAAACCTTAACCGTCGTCATTCGAGGTATGGCTCTGGGTCAGATCGAGCGCAGCAACATCAGTTGGTTGCTGAGTAAGGAATTTGCGGTTGGCGTATTCAATGGAATGCTCTACGCGCTGCTGGTGGGCTGCATTGTATCCGTTTGGTTTGACGATGGAGAAATGGCTCTGATAATTGGATTAGCCATGGCGATTAATCTGATGGCGGCAGCTGTCGCTGGGACAGTATTACCGGTAATTTTACGTTCACTTAAAATAGATCCAGCGCTGGCAGGATCTGTGATTTTAACTACTGTCACTGACATCGTTGGGTTTGTATCCTTCCTTGGACTGGCCGCAGCGTTTTTACTCTGATGACTGACTTAACTCCTGAAATCAATTCCGAAGAGCCAAGTAAATCTCAGCTAAAGCGGGAGAGTCATGCGCTTCAAGCCATGGGCAAAGAGCTAGTGGAAATGCCAGAGGGAAAACTACAAAAATTTGACCTTCCAGAGCAACTTAGAGACGCCATTTATGAAGCAAGACGACTAAAAAGCAGAGAGGCAAAGCGCAGGCACTTGCAATACATTGGCAAATTAATGCGCACCTCTGATATAGATAATATTCAGCATACACTGGAAAAAATGAATCATCAGTCCCTCACATATCGCCAACATTTTTCACAACTGGAAAACTGGCGGGATAAACTGATTAACAATGGAACAACCGCCATTGAGGAATTTATCAACCTGTACCCCAGCGCCAATCGGCAACAACTGCGCAACTTGCAACGCCAGGCAAATCGTGAACTAGAGCAAAAAAAATCACCGATAGCAAGCCGTAAGCTCTTTCAATACATTCGTTCACTAGCCGATTGACTGATATTTTCAGCTTAGAAAATCAGGGAGTTCCTGTGTCAGCACTGTCCTCCAACTGAGGTGCAAACATCCTGTCCACAGTGACCTCTAAATCGTCCCAGGGGCCGGCAATGCGATAGCTTATACTGGACAACCGATCCACCTGTTTACTCACAAGTTTGCTAGTCAAATAGACTCCGGCTGCCGCTGGCACATTTGCCAGCAATGCCACCACCCAGGGTAGATTTGACGCCACCGGTAATGTTGCTACAAGACGCGCATCTGCTGTCTCTTCCAGGAGATTAAAATCACCGGCCATACTCATGCGACCCGAGGGCATCTTAACCTTCAGTGGCTGTAAAAAGCTTGCATTGCCTTGATCAAAATGTATAGCGCCGTCTAACTGTGTATATTCTAAGTTTTCGCCAATCACATCGGAAAAATCCAGACGCAAACGACGTAACCAATTAGCAAAATTTACCAAACTGACTAACCTTAACAGAGCACTACCACCGGCAGGCGAATTGTAAAAACGTCCATTATTCAGCTGTACCTGAATATTCCCCATCAGATTGGCATTGCTAAACAACCAAGGCTTGTCTGCCCACTGCAGGTCAAGCAAAAAACTCCCGGACTCACTGTCAATTGGCGGTGCTAAATCGGCTTTAGAAAACAAGTCACCAATATTTTTCACACTCACCGGTCCCGACAGTTTGCTGCTAAAATTATCTCCATCGAAACCCCAGAAAAAACTGGTCTCAGATTCAGACCCAGGCATACCTATGTCAACGCCAAAAAAATTGCCGCGAATGTTATCAAACAATGTACCGTCGTCCTGAGGTTTTATTTGAAAGGCAATATTGCCCCACGGAGAATCATCAAAGGAAAGCTGTGCAACAGAAAAGTCCATAGCACTCAGTGATTTTGGATCAAATGAGGACAACTCAGTACTACCATCAAGTAAACCAGAGGGCACATTTAAGCGCTCTAAGCTCAGTTTTGAAATGGCGTTGTTGGTTGTAGAAAATACCATTTCGCCGTCGGTGATATCACTGGAAAATGAGACATCTACAGCGTCAGAGCCAAGCACCAGAGAAGATGTGACATCATTAAAGGTCAGTCCTGACAATTCAAGAAAATCAAAACTTAGATTAAACAATGGTTGCCAGGGATATCTGGATGAGCTCTCACCATTGCGAAACATATCCATTACCGGTATCCAGTTATCAAAATTGGTAGTTTTTAAATGGCCAGTAATCAACAATTGTCCTTCGGGTGGAAGACTACTTACCTTGCCATAGGATACTAAGCCACGGCTTAAGCCATCCTTTGAAAATCTCAGATCGGACACTAGGTAGTCACCCAAAGTTCCCTCCAATCTGCTCAAACCGCTGTCAAAATGTAGCTTTAGTGCCAGAGGTCTTTGATCTCCCCCATCCTTGGCCAAGGGTTCTGGAAGCAAGAGTTGGTTATCGCTCAAGTCACTAAGCAAGGTCAAAGTTACCAGGCTTTGCGAATTAGTATATCCATCGTCAGATGATCTTTGTCCCAGCGGTTGAAAAGCCAGCACTCCCTCCAGAGGAATTCGTCCAGTGATTACTTTCTCCCACGGGAAATTTATCAGCTGTCTAATATTCTTCGGTTCAACCGCGGTTTTAATATCCAGTGCTTGAATACCAGACCGTTTTAAGAATTGTATCTGCAATGGCTCACCCCAAAATTCACCACCGATCAGAGGTGAGAAAAAGCCGATCTGGTTTGAAAAGTTTAACTCACCAGACAGTGAGTCAATTTTGATTGGCGTATTAACGATAGATAAACTGGCTTGAGAAAAACGAGCATTAACATCATATTTGACCAACGGTTGGATTGACTGAATTTTGGACAGTGGCACTACGAGATCCAAATTAGCCTCAACCTGACCACCGTATTCCCATTCTTTCAATACGCCGAGTTGACTTGATATTGACGAATGAGCCAATACATCAATGGCACCATCCACATCGGAGGTCACCCCTGCCGTCAAATTGAATAGATTGTTCTTGGCATCGCCCTTGGGATACCCACCAATTTTTAAATCAGCATTTAGTATTTCTACTTGTCCAATCTTGGCAGTAGAAATCTGACCCAAGGTCAGCGTATCGTCTACCACAACCAGCCCATCGAACTCATGTAAACGCTGCCACTGAGGATGAAAATCCAACGACGCCTGTGAAACATCGAAGAATAACTGTGTAGTTCGTGAACGCTGTTCATTGGTGTCAGGACCAAATCGCTGAAGCAGCCCAAATTGATTTACATTGCCTTGCATGCTGGACTGCTGGAGCCAATTGAATAGACGCTGCGGCAATTTGTAGGGAAGGTATTGTTGAGCATAGGATGCATCGAGATTCCTAGCACCAATGAGTAAAGTAGTCGCTGGTGGTTTTTTTGGCAGAGTTTTATCCTGTTCAACGGAGAACAAGAATGTCGCTTCTCCTGCGTCGAGCGCAGCCTGCATGACCGAGCTTCTGACAACACTGGTTGACGCAATTGGATCATTTTCAACATAGACAGTCCCTGTGGCACGCTGAATCTGCAAATAATCCCTGTATACTTTTGGAAAAAACAAACTTAAACCGTTTTGATCATCGATATGAAACAGTCTTTTGTTACCCTCAATCTCAACATATCCATCAGCACCTTTGATCCCAGGTATACCTAAAATAGGTGCAATATCAACATTTTTGACATGCGCAGAGGCAAAATATCCATTGTCGTTATAGCCGTAAGTGAGAGCACTTAGTTCACCTTGTAAGTCCATTTGATCAATAAGATTTAAGGTTTTATCGTTGACAATATTAGCTTTTGCCACAAGTTCAGATAATAAACTCAAATTCACATAATTGACCGATACATCGAAGTGATTTGGCGCTGTCAACAATGGTTTGCTGAATAGTACATTCAACGGCTCTATGTCAGCATCGGACCAATCAAAATCCAACGCCTGAAGTTGAATACCCCAGTCTGCTCGTGGTGTATACCAACCCACTAAATTTGCCGTTAAATCTTCAATTGGCGGAACCTCTGCTATCCAATTTAATGGAATCTCGGCTAACTCAAGGGTGCCTTCAAAATCAACGCTTCCGCCGGGTTGAATATCGATCCAAATCTCACTGTTTAAACCCGCTCTAAACTGTACTAAATTATCAAGCAGCGTTGGGAAAATCGATTGACCGACACCAACTAATGAATGTGAGACATCAAAATTTTCCAATTTGATATAAGCTCTTCCACTGAATGATTCCACATCAGTGGGATTACCTAAACCCTCAATAATAAAATAAGCGGGAGCTTCTTGCTGTGACAGCAACAAAGACATCTCTGCGCGATGGAAATCTTGAGCGTTTTCCACACGCACCGTGGCACCCTCAATGTGGGTTACAGCGCCAGAGTGGGCAAGAAATTCCATTTCAATTCGACCAAGATTGATCAAACGACTGTGCAGGAAGGGATTCAATAACTCCTCGAGATCGGTCTCAGCGCCACTCTCGAAACCACTTAAAGCCCAGCCGCCCTGCTCATCTTGCACCATAAAAAATGCAAGATCACCAACACTCAGTTCTCGCCAGACCAAATTAAAATGGCGCAAACTGCGAAATAAATCCAATTCTGCACGTACATTCTGTAGAGCTACCGATGGCAAATCATCTGCGTCGTTGATCACCACGCTAGAAAAATCAATCACGGGAAGTAGTCTTGGCCAGTCTCCCTTTAGGGGTCCCAAAGTTACCGTCAGGCCAATGGTCTCCGATAGAACTGACTCTATATTACTTCGCAGATTATCCACCTTTGATATAGATTGCCTGCCCACTACAAACAAAATAACGGTCACACAAACCAGTAGACTCACACTTAGAAACAGTGCTCGGACGGTAGTGTTAAGCGCGGCATTAAATCCAGGATTCATTTATTGGCTCTGACAGGAACAACATTAAAGTGTTCACGAGGGTATCGTGGTTGATAGTTTAATTCAATTATACAGTTAAACCCCTGCTCGAGCCCTTCCAGTAATGAGTCTGTTGATGATTGCAGATAATCCATTAACTCCAGCGATACCTGTAACTCAAGCTGTTTAACATTATGCGCCTTGGTCACCTTTGATACCCTGCGCCAGACATCCATAAACACGGCGTCCAGCGTCTTAACCCCACCACTACCAGAGCATACAGAGCATCCTTCAGTCAGTATTTTACGTAGACTTGAGCGACGTCGTTCCCTGCGTATTTGCACTAAACCAAGCTCAGTAAAGTTGGAGACATAAGTATCAGCGCCATCATTGATCATGGCCGCCTTTAACTCAGACAACACCTGATCTCGATGCACAGCCGGCTTCATATCAATAAAATCAATAACAATAATACCGGACAAATTACGTAAACGTATCTGATGCGCGATAATTTTCGCTGCCTCAAGATTAGTCTCATAGTGGGTTTTATCAAGACAATGCTGACCCACACTGGACCCAGTATTCACATCGATCACAACCATCGCTTCAGTTTCATCGAATACAATATAACCACCTTGATCTAAAGCGATTTTGCGCGCCAATGCACCTTGTATCTGTTGCTCAACACCATAGCGATAAAATAGCGGTGGACTAGATGGATCACAGCGCAAAGGCAAATCTTCAGTACTCCACTCGGTCCGACAAAACTCCGCCAGGTCATTATACGTTTGCTGGTTATCCACCACTATTTGATCCAGCTCAGTTGCGGTCATTTGCCTAATCAACTTCTTCTCTGAGACCTCAGTATAACCTCACCATTTTTCAAATGTTGGCTATGAGGTTACTTTTTTTCGTTAAAAATCGTTTTTTATCCCCCTAAAAAG
>NYWV01000007.1 GCA_002685195.1 Porticoccaceae bacterium | reverse complement strand
CACATAGCGACAAGATCAATGCCGACAGTATCGTGTTTTCCATGATCCAGAGCGAGGCGTAGTTTAGTGCCAACACCATCGGTTCCAGACACTAGTACTGGTTCCTCATAGCCGGTAGGCAACTCAAACAGCGCGCCAAAACCGCCCAAACCAGCCATCACCTCAGAACGACGCGTACGTTTTGCAGCCCCTTTGATTTTTTCTATCAGTGCGTTACCAGCATCAATATCAACGCCTGCATCTTTGTAGCTCAAAGATTGATTCTTTTCGGTCATGGGAAAACGTCCTTAGAGTGAACCAACATTTTAACGCGGCTAGTAAACTCGCGCTATTTTTTAATTGAAGTTATTTAAAATAAGCGATATTTTTTGGATTCAGTCTAATCTTCACAAACCGCTGTTACAATGGTACCTGAGAAATAGGAGTGAGAATGTTGCCTCGCCTTTTACTAGTATTGTCCTTAATTTGTCACTTCAGTATTGCTGAAGAGGTCGAGGACCTATACGTCAGCCTAGTGCCGGTTGCGGATCAATCCGCCATATCTAAAGATCGGGGTGTAGAAGAGGCACTGAATAATGTATTGATCAAGTTGACAGGTAACAGTGAAATCATTAACTCAGTCCGCCTAATCCCTTTTTTGGATAGTGCTAGTGATTATATTGATGCTCTGAGCTTTCAAGATTTACCATCAAATTTCGAGGAGTCGCTTGATGGGCGCAATACCGGTCTAGAGGTGAGTTTTTCTCGGCCAGCCATAGACCAACTTATCCGTCGTGCTCAATTACCGGTATTACCATCCAATAGGCCCAAATTACTGGTTTGGATTGTAAAGGATGATGTCACCACCGGGCGCGAATTCTTGAGTCAAGATTTTTTGGGTAGCGATTTCTCTAATAGTATTGGGCAGAAGGTACTTACAGATTTTTCATCAGCAATGGAATCTCGAGGTATTCCCTACATGCTCCCTACATTTGACCTTGAGGATCAGTTGGCATTATCCATTGATCAGGCCTGGAATCTCAGTGCAGATAACATTGAATTGGCGTCAGAAAGATATAGAGCAGATGGTTGGATCGCTCTGCGCTTTTATAGAACCAGTTCGGGGGAAATAAGGGGTGCTTGGTTGTATCAGGCTGGAGGCAGACGCGAGTTAGGTGATTTTAATACTCAGGATAACGAACCTTTTATTGCTCGGGAAGTTGACAGTTTATTAGATTCTTTAACACGATCATTCAGTTATATTCCGCAGACTAACACCAATGCGCTCTTAGTTGAGATTGGTAACGTAGAGTCCTTCAGTAATTATAAAAGTGTCATTGAGCAATTTGAAAAATTGGAGTTAGTGGAGTCTTTCGATCTCTTCTCAATAAGCGGCAACAGAATTCGTTTTAGTGTTGCAGCTGAAGGTGGGGCAGAATTGCTACATAAGGCTCTTGTTAGGAGTGGCCAGTTTCGCGACACGGGTGGAGTTGCTCCAATAGACGCAAAATATCTCGTCTTTGATTGGGTCAGTCAATGAAAACTTTTCGGCAATTAAGCTTGGCTATCGCTTTAGATGACCAAGCAACTTTTGATAACTTCTATGCGCCAAATGGTACGCCGCAACATATGGCTACATTTTTACTAAAAGATGAAGGTCGAAAGTTTGCATACTTGTCGGGTGCTAGTGGTACCGGATTGTCTCACCTTCTTCAGGCGATCTGTCAGTCGACTGCTCTTGGGAGAAATTCTGGTGCACTTTACTTGCCTCTTGAGGAGTTGTCCCAATATCCTCCTGAGCAGGTATTAGAGGGCTTAGAGAACGCGCCTTTGGTGTGTATCGATGATTTACAGTTAGTTTCCGACCGCGAAGATTGGCATATTCCACTCTTCAACTTGTTTAATAATTGCCGTGATGCAGGGTGTCGTCTAATGATTGCCTCGCACTTACCTGCAGATCAGCTCGATATTAAATTAGAGGATTTACTGTCACGACTAAAATCTGGTGTCTCATTGCATCTCCAGAACTACAAAGATGCAGATCAAAGACGCCTATTGCAGTACCGATCTAATAGACGTGGGCTCTATCTCTCGGATGAAGTTGCATTGTTTCTATTAAACCGCTTGCCGCGAGATACTCATGCATTGATGGAGGCTCTCGATATTTTGGATAAAGCCTCACTAAGAGAACAACGGCGTCTAACAACACCTTTTGTGAAGGAAGCTCTGGGGCTTTAATGAATCCCATTACCTTCAATTATCTGGGTAATAGCTCCTCGCTTATACAATCTCATAAAGGCTTCTGTAACGGTGGGATCAAAGTGCCTTCCCTCACATAAACTGAAACACTCTATCGTACCTTCAAATGATCAAGTGCTTTTTGTAGAAATTTAAGAAGGACACTGCTCGCAATAAAGATATACACCTTTGGGATCGTTCAAAGTTTCTATCATCTTTAAAGGGTGCAAAATTTTGTTAGCATGATAATGGAAACTGTTAGGAATTAGACTCCCCAGTTTAGCTGTAGGGCCGAATACGCCTAAAAAGTCAGCAACATTGTTGTTTATTTCGGCTATTAAGGTTTCGAAGGGCGTCATTTCTTTACGCGGATAATCGACTGTATAGTCCAGAATACCTGCAAGCATGGCAGCAACTTCGACAGCATCTTTGAGGTCACCAATTTCATCAATCAAGCCGTTATCCAAAGCCTGAGTCCCCGTCCATACTCTTCCTTGCGCTATTTCATGGATTTCATCCGGAGTCGAGTCACGACCCGCCGCTACTAAAGCTAAAAATCTTGTATAAATATTATCTACCCCTGATTGAATAATTGCCTGTGCCGGTTTACTCAAGGGACGATCGACTTGCATCATGGACGATATATCGTTGGTACCAACACCGTCAGAATAGACACCTAGTTTCGCCAGGGATCGATCGATAGTTGGAACTACTCCCCAAACCCCAATTGATCCAGTAATGCTAGTTGACATGGCTAATACTCTATCGGTCTCAGCGGCAATCCAATAGCCCCCCGATGCAGCAACACTGCCCATGGAAACCACGACTGGAACTCCCTCCGCGCGAGTGACGTTGATGGAATCGCGTATAATTTCGGATGCAAAAGCGCTGCCGCCGCCGCTATCTATCCGCAACACGATTGCTTTCACTTTTTCATCTTCACGTAATTCTGAAAAGATCCCTGCTAGGGTATCTCCCCCGATGGAGCCCTCTGGTTGTTGGCCATCCATAATTGAACCGCTTGCCACAACCACAGCTATCTGATTTTCGTTTTCAGGGTTTTGATTGACACTAACTCGAATGTTTTTTAAATAGCTAACCATATCAATGCTATCAAATTCGTCAGTTTCTCCTGGGATAGTGTCATTAAGGTAATCATTGATCTCAGTTCGTGTTGCAATGGTATCGATCAAGCCGGCGTTTTTGGCTAGTAGCGCGGTGTCTCCGCCGTTTTCGGCTAACGCAAGATGAAGATTATTAGTGTAATTATTAATGGTACCAGTCTCGAGGGAGCGGAGATCTTCAATCTCTGAACTATAAAAGCTCCACAAGTCATCCAATAAAAACCGAGTTTCCTCTCGTACCTGGGGTGACATGCTATTTCCCATAAGCGGTTCTACTGCACTCTTGTACTGACCGGCCCTAAAAACATTCACGGTGATGTCTAGTTTATCCAGAGCTTCTTTAAAGTAACTGCGATAGGAAGAAAAACCGTTAATAATTACGCCACCAAGGGGGTTGAGAATAATTTCATTGGCGTGAGCAGCCAGAAAATACTGAGACTGGCTATAGTAATCCGCTACTGCAATGATTGGTTTTTCGGTTTTGAATCGCTGAAGAGCGAAGCCAATTTCTTCCAGTTTGCTTAGGCCACCACCTGCCATATAGTCTGTATCAAGCAATAAGTGTGTAATTCTTGCGTCATCACGGGCGGCGTCGATCGCTTCAATTACATCCCTAACAAGCGTCTCGGAATCTTGCTGCCCAGCTTGAGAAAAAATTTGGTTTAACGGGTCGGTATAGGTTTTCTGGTCCACAAGGACACCTTGGGGGGCAAGGTAGAGAGCGCCTTTCTCTGGAACCGGCGGCACTGCATCACCAAAGGTTCCGGCCAGAATAGAAACGAAGAAGACTAAAATAACAAAGCTGAATAAATACCTGACACCGGTTAAAATCTTACCAATGAAACTAAATATACGCTTAAAGATGCCTGGTTTTTTGTCCGTCATTTAGAAATCCTTTTTGATTACATGAAAATATTACAGGTTGTTTTTTTGTCGCAGACGCGCATTGATCGTCGCGGCAGAAAATAATATTACAACTAATATCAGCTCTATAAAGTCCAAATTTTGAGGCTCCGGTCCGCTGACTTTCCAAATTGCTGCAACAAAAAATGGAAGCATTACAAAGCATACCCATATCAATGTGCGTATTCCACCTTCAATAATACCTGGGATAAAGACGATCAGAGGCAGCAAGGTGAAAGGATAGGCTATTATAGGCTCACCTTTAACCCACAGGTTTATCGTCAGTATGAGTAATAAAATAAAAAAGCTTGCTCGAGTGGCCAACTTTGCGCTGGCTATTTTTTGTTCAACTGTCAATTTAGACTACCTATCTTTTGAGTAAATCGAGTTATGTTTTCTTAGCTAGTAATCTACTGGCCAAAATTGCTAGACGATTCCCTTGCGCCCGACAGATTTTAATTTCATCTTCACTTAGGGCTTCACTTTCAACATGGCTAGAGCCATATGGCGTTCCCCCTCTCGAGGTAGAGGATAGAGCTGCTTCAGAGTAGGGTATGCCAGCGAGGATCATACCCTGATGCAAAAGAGGTATCATCATTGAAAGTAGCGTTGATTCTTGACCTCCGTGCAGACTTGATGAGGAGGTAAAGACACCTGCTGGTTTATCAATTAATGCACCGCTTAACCAAAGGCCTGCAGTTCCGTCAATAAAGTATTTTAATGGTGCAGCTATGTTGCCAAATCGAGTTGGACTGCCCAATAACAAGCCCGAACAGTTAGAGAGGTCCTCTTCGCTGCAATAAATATCACCACTTTTTGGAATCTCATCTTCCGTAGCCTCGCATACAGTTGAGATGCCTGGAACAGTTCTTAAACGAGCCTCAAGACCTGCTGCTTCGACCCCGTTAGCTATTTGCTCTGCGAGCATTTTGACATGGCCATTTCGGCTGTAATACAAAACAAGGATATAAGGTTTTTCAGTCATAGTTGCCTTCAAAGAATTTTATGGACATTTTCAGGGGGCCTTCCAATCACAGCCGTATTGTTGTGCACTACAATGGGTCTTTCCATCAACTTAGGGTATTCGATCATGGCGTTTACCAGATCCTCATCGTTTGTATCGTCATTATCCAAATGCAGTCGCTTAAAGTCAGCCTCATTGCGCCGAATTAACTGGCTTGGTGTGATGCCAAGCATTTTCAGCAATGACAATAGTGTAGCTTGTTCAATAGGCGTTTCCATGTAGAGTATAACGTTCGTCTCAACGTTGTTTTCTCGCAATATCTCTAAAGTCTGTCGTGACTTGGAGCATCGTGGGTTGTGATAAATTACTGCCATATTGGAGTTCTCATTAATCTTGTGCTTGCGAACATTGTAAGGGCAATTAAACCAAACGAAAAGAAAGCATTGCACCAGAATTTTTGTTGCCTATAACCTTAGGTTAGATACAATTTTTAGTTCATCCAATTCGCTAAAAATAAGTTATGCTACGTGCCTTCAATTGTACGATAACGAGTTGAGTTGGGATTTAGTAACAAGAGGTCAGAATGTTTAAGAAAGTATGTTTAGTGATGTGTTTTTTGGTGGGGTGCTCTGGGGATAATAGTGAGTCGATGGTGGGTTTAGCTGATTCTCAATATCCTCTTTTAGAGGGCGGGACAATAGATGTTAAAGCTCATGATAAACTCCTTATCATCAATTATTGGGCTATTTGGTGCGCTCCTTGTCGTAAAGAAATTCCAGAGTTGAATGAGCTGGCTACCCACTATACTGACAAGCTTACTGTAGTTGGAGTAAATTTCGATGGATCTCAAGATGATGTCCTGCGCAGTGAAATCACCAAGTTAGGAATTAAGTTTCCAAGCTTGATTCAAGATCCTCGTGAAACCTGGGGACTAGAACCTGTATCAATACTGCCGGAGACCCTAATTATAAGTGGCGACGGAAAAGTTCTACATAGACTGATAGGCCCACAAACATTGGCGTCTATTGAGAAGCTGTTATAGTGGATTCCCCTGCAGGGGTATAGTTGGTCGGATGGTTTCGCTATAAAATGGGAAAAATAAAATTACACGACGCTTGATGAGAGGCAATTATGAAAGATTTACGTAAATTCTACATTGATGGTCAGTGGATCGATCCAGTCCAAAGTAACGATCTTGATGTTGAAAATCCGGCGAGTGAAGAGTTGGTAGCCACAATCTCTCTAGGAGCCGAAGCAGATGTAAATCATGCGGTAGCAGCAGCCAGACGCGCTTTTCCAGGTTACTCACAGATGCCCGTTGATGAGCGTATTTCGCTGATGGAGAAGCTGCTCCAAATTTATGTTGATCGCTACGATGAAATGGCAGTTGCCATTTCTATAGAGATGGGTGCGCCAATTTCTTTTGCTACTGCTGCTCAAGCAGATTGCGGCCGCGGACATATCAATGCTGCTTTAGAAGCATTAAAACAATTTGAGTTTGAACGCCAAGTGGGTAATACCCGGATCGTTAAAGAAGCCATTGGTGTTTGTGGCTTTATCACGCCTTGGAACTGGCCGATTAATCAAATAAGTTGCAAAGTGGCTCCCGCTCTTGCGACAGGCTGCACGATGGTGCTTAAGCCCAGTGAAATCGCGCCTATTTCTGGGTACTTGTTTACCGAAATGATGGACCAAGCAGGGTTTCCTGCGGGGGTTTACAACATGGTTAATGGGGATGGGCCTAATGTTGGTGCTGTCATCGCTGGGCACGCTGAAGTAGACATGGTGTCATTTACAGGATCGACACGCGCAGGAATTCTTGTTGCCAAGGCCGCGGCTGATACTGTTAAGCGTGTGACTCAGGAGTTAGGCGGTAAGTCACCCAATATTATCTTTGAAGATGCCGATCTAGAGAGCGCAGTGACAGCGGGTGTCAATCATATGATGGGTAATACGGGTCAGTCCTGTAATGCGCCGTCTCGAATGTTAGTGCATTCGTCTGTTTATGACAAAGCAGTAGCTATCGCAAAGCAAGCAGCGGGTAACGTTGCTGTAGATCAACCGACGAAAGAGGGGCAGCACTTGGGGCCACTTTCAAGTCGCGTACAGTTTGATAAGGTCCAAGGTCTGATTGAAAGAGGGATTGAAGAAGGCGCGACACTGGTTGCCGGTGGTCCTGGCAAGCCCAAAGGTTTTGAAACAGGCTACTTTGTCAGGCCAACTGTTTTTGCGGATGTCACCAATGAGATGACAATTGCCCAAGAAGAAATCTTTGGCCCTGTTCTAAGTATGATTCCTTTTGAAACTGAAGAGCAAGCTATACAAATTGCTAATGACACGCCTTATGGGCTCTCTGCTTATTTTAGTACCACAAGTGAAGAGAGGGCTGCTCGGGTTGCATCACAGTTACGCGCCGGAATGGTGAGTATTAATAGTGCTTCCCAAGATTACACGGCACCCTTTGGTGGTTATAAGCAATCGGGTAATGGTCGAGAGTGGGGTGAGTTTGGTTTTGATGATTTCTTAGAAATTAAAGGAATTACTGTTTAAAGCTGTCTGAGTGGGAAGTAAATAGGAAATACATTCCTACCTTACGTTCACGCTGATAGCTTCCTAATGTGAAAATAAATCTGTCATTGGTTACCCTTTTTGATTGCAGCGTCACCTGCTTTTCGAGATAAAAGATAAATTAACCCCCCAACGGCAATAATCAAGATGCCCATGCCTCCTTCTTGGGGTTTCGATATTAGGACATAGATGAGCGTCCATAGAGTGACTCCTAGATATATTGCTGGGGCTAAAGGATAGGCGAAAGTGCGGTAAGCGCCCTCAATATTCAATTTCTTGTAGCGTAATATAAATACTCCTATCACTGAGAATAATGTGTTGACACCTAGGACGAAGCTGGAAAATACCAGTACTGATTCAAAGGTTGCGCTGATGATAAAGAGAATGGCCAATGAGCTCTGAAATATAATTGCCGTTGTTGGTATATCAGCCTTATTGACCTTACTTAACCATCCAAAAACTCGGAAGTCTTGACCAATAACTTGAAGGACTCGAGGCCCAGCCATTGTCATTGCACTGACGGTTGAAATAAGCAACAACGCCAAGACAGCACCCATTGTTTTTCCCGCGGTGTCACCTAGTGCATAATCTGCAACGACCACTCCAATCTCTAGTTTACCCTCCAAGCTTGATATGGGTGTGGCGCTTAAAAACGTGAAATTTAACAGTAGATAAATCAACATTACTGTTACCGTTCCGATCAGTAATACGACTGGTAAGTTTCGTTGTGGGCTATCCAATTCGCTGATGACGTAGGTCACAGCGTTCCAACCGGTATAGGCATAGTTAACGTAGATGAGCGATACAGCAAATGCGCCACTAAAAAGTAACTTCTCATCGCCTAAATTAGGCATCAAGCTAATTGATTGGGGAGCTTTCCCCCAGATAAAAATCACAACACAAAACAAAAGAATTAAGAGTATTTTCAGTGCGGTAAAGATTAACTGCACATTGCTGCTCGCTCTACGAGATAAGCAATGGATCATTGTAAGTGCCACCACTAGCGACACTGCGGAAAAGGTTCTAGGTATTTCAGGAAATACTGCTGATAAGTATGCGCCAAAGGTCATAGCAGCAAGAGCGACGGGAGCAGCAAAACCCACCGTTGCCGATACCCACCCGGAAATGAACCCAGCGCAGGGATGATAGAGTCGTCCGAGGAAATTATACTCACCGCCAGATCGTGGCAAATTGGCACCAAATTCGGCATAGGATAAAGCACCGCAAAGCGCGGTTAAGCCACCCACAAACCAAAGCATCATTAAAACAAAGTATGACTGAATGCCAAGTAGTTGAAAGCCCAGGCTAGTGAACACACCAGTGCCTACCATGTTGGCAATGACCACGGAGATTCCAGTCAATCTAGAAAAATTTTTCATGAATAGCCAAATGCCTTATACTTTTTGCAAGCACTGTACCCTAGGTTTTAGTTGAGTGCAGTAAATAGCCGCAACCATTGATACGACAGTCTTTATTCCATAAACTCTAACACTGAAGCTTCGCACTACGTAAAGGGTTGGGATAAAAGAATTTGTGTTATGCAAGCATCACTGATTTTTGGCTGAACTGGTCAAAAATCTAGATAACAGATACAAGTATAATTATACGTTTGAGGGGTGGTAGTAATGAAGAACATTGTGATGGCAGCTTTAGTCTTTGTAAATTGTATGGCGACTGCTGAGCCAGTTAAGAATGTTTATTTTGGTGATACGCATTTACACAGCTCTTACTCTTTTGATGCGTTTTTAAATAATAACCATAGCGCAGACCCTGATACAGCCTATCGCTGGGCGAAAGGCCAGCCAGTTATACACCCCTATAATAGAGCCAGAGTGCAGATTGATACGCCGTTAGATTTTCTGGTAGTGTCAGATCATGCTGAAATGCTTGGACTTATGCGTGCGGTTCATGAAGGAACCTTCATCAAGGAAGATCTTGGCTGGATAGGTAATATTGAACGCTGGTATTCATTTTGGTTGATGAATAGAGCAATTGATTCGAACACAGGGTTGCAGTTTTTCAGTCAATTCCTTCCTCAAAATCCGACTATTGAAGGTCATAGTGACCCAGTCCAACATCCAGATAATAATATATCTGACTTAGCGATATTTGGTGATACAACTAAAACATCGATTTTGGCTTGGCATGATATTGTTGAAACCGCAGAGCGGCATAATGACCCCGGAACTTTTACAAGCTTGCTAGGTTGGGAATGGAGTTCTATTCCCATGGGTGCCAATCTTCATAGAATAGTGATAAGTCCCGATGGAGCNGAGAAAGGAAAACAATTTCTCCCCTANGGCTCNGATCAAAGTCAGTACCCAGAGGANCTTTGGCAGTGGTTNGATGAAACTCAGNAACAGACTGGNGCTCGGTTTTTNGCTATTCCTCANAATTCTAANATCTCCAAGGGTTATATGTTCGACGATACAACCTTGCGCGGGGAGCCTATNACAGCGGAGTACGCTCGCCGNNGAATGCAGTGGGAGCCTGTTGTTGAGGNAACTCAAATCAAGGGAGANAGTGAAACACGCAGCGATTTTTCCNCTGAAGATGAATTTGCCGATTTCGAAAATTATGATTACTACATTCAAGTCGGACNAAAAAATGATTATAAGGNTTCCGCGGCAGATTATATTAGGCCCGCACTTAAAAGAGGNCTGTCTATAGGGCAGCAGGTTGGTGTGAATCCTTATAAATTTGGATTGATCGGATCAACCGATGCCCATACAGGTTTATCAACGTCAGAGGAAGGCAACTTTTGGGGCAAAATGGCATCTGATTCGACNCCCGAGACCAAGGAGCGTCTNGGCGTACAAATNAGAAGTAACGGGTGGAATATGTCAGCATCAGGGATTGCNGCAGTTTGGGCAGAAGAAAATACACGCGAAGCAATTTATGCNGNNTTTAAGCGCAAGGAAGTTTATGCCACCTCAGGTCCTCGTCTGCGAGTTCAAATGTTTGCGGGATGGGATTTCCCTGAAGGCGCGGAGAGNAGTGAGAGTTTCTCTGNGATTGGNAGCCAGTTTGGTGTGCCAATGGGTGGTGATTTAACTGCAGGGGATAACGANGGNAAAGCTCCGGTGTTTTTNTTGCGTGCAGTAAAGGATCCCTNGGGGGCCAATTTAGANCGATTACAGGTAGTGAAAGGTTGGATAGATAGCGCAGGTCAGCAACAAGAGAAGGTTTATAATGTGGCTTGGTCTGACGATCGGCAATTTGATGCTAGCGGCAATTTGTCCCCTGTAGGCAATACAGTAGATTTGAGTTCCGGTCGTTATGATAATTCGATTGGGCAACCTGAGTTCTCTCTGAGATGGACTGATCCAGATTTTGGTCCGCAGCAATCTGCTTTCTATTATGTTCGGGTGTTGCAAATTCCAACACCAAGAAATGGGTTGCTCGACAGTTTGGCTCTGGAGTTGGATGAGCCTCCCAGGGGAGCAAAAACAATTCAGGAGCGAGCATACTCGTCGCCTATCTGGTATCAACCTCAATAGTTTTCATTCCGTAGCACTAGTTTTGGAGTATGTTTTGTATAAACCTCATCATTTAATTGCCAGTACTTTATTGTTTTGCGCTCTGCCAGTCGCTGCTGATACTGAAACCCAAGTACTTTTTGGCGATACTCATCTGCACTCGGCTTATTCTTTTGATGCATTTCTCAACGACAATGATTCTGCTTTTCCTGATGATGCTTATCGTTGGGCTAGGGGTCTTCCTGTCATACACCCCACCAATCGAGTTAGAGTGCAAATCGATACGCCCCTAGATTTTTTGGTGGTATCAGATCATGCGGAGACTCTTGGTGTTCTAACTGAATTGCACTCCGATCGCAGTTTATTGTCAGATATGGGCCTTTGGGGAAACTTCAAACGCTGGGTTACGCTGGAAATCGCTGACTATTTGATTGATAGTGGCCGTGCTGAAATGATTTTCACATACGCGCTGCCGAAGCCCTCAATTGGCGCCGGTCATGATCCAGTAACTGATGAGAATGGTGCTGTAGTAGATGCCGGCTTTGGTGATACTACAGCCATCCGAGGGCATGTTTGGTCAGATATTGTAGGTGCGGCTGAGCGCCATAATCGTCCAGGAACTTTTACCAGTCTGATAGGCTGGGAGTGGACTTCAACGCCGACGGGCGCTAATTTACATAGAGTTGTATTTACTCCTGATGGTGCCGATAAAGCCTCTCAATTTTTACCCTTTGGTTCAGATGAAAGCCAGTACCCACAGGATCTTTGGCATTGGCTAGAAAAAACCAGTGAACGAACGGGTACTCGGTTTCTCTCGATCCCTCATAATTCTAATTTATCCAAAGGATATATGTTCGATGACGTAACGTTAGACGGCAGTGCTATTACCGCCGAGTATGCGACCACACGAATGGCCTTTGAGCCGGTGGTTGAAGTAACCCAAGTGAAAGGAGACAGCGAGTCTTTGCCAAGTAGTCCCGGAGATGAATTCGCNGACTTTGAAACCTATGAATATTATTTACAGGCATACGGCACCGAGTACANGCCGGAACCNGGTGACTATGTCCGCTCTGCTCTAAAAAAAGGGCTTTCCATCGCTGATGACGTGGGTGTAAATCCATACAAGTTTGGCATGATTGGGTCAACTGATTCCCATACAGGATTGTCCTCTGCAGAAGAGGGAAATTTTTGGGGGAAGTATCCCAACGACTCCACGCCGGAGACAAAGGATCAGTCAATTATAGGGGTTACTGATAACAGTGGATGGTCAATGTCCGCTGCGGGTCTTGCGGCGGTTTGGGCTAAAGAAAATACACGAGAAGAGATCTACGCAGCATTTAAACGCAAGGAAGTCTACGCTACGACTGGCCCAAGATTGAGACTACAAATGTTTGCCAGCTGGGCATTTCCAAACAATGCAGAAAATAATAACAATATTGCTGAGATTGGCTATGCTCATGGTGTGCCTATGGGTGGTGATTTATTGCGCAATAAAAGCGCGCGCGCACCGCAATTTTTACTTCGAGCAGTGAAAGATCCCGTTGGAGCTAACTTGGATCGAGTACAAATTGTAAAGGGCTGGCTCGACCAATCGGGTAAACAGCAAGAGAAAGTTTACAACGTTGCATGGTCTGATGGTCGTGCCCTCGATAAGGATGGGAGGCTGCCAGATGTCGGGAATACTGTAGATTTAAATACTGGGCACCATACCAATAGCATTGGTACGTCTGAGTTATCAGTGTTATGGGAGGATCCAGATTTTAATCCTGATCAGCGAGCATTCTACTACACCCGCGTTATGCAAATACCCACCGCAAGACACTCGCTGTTCGATGCTATCGCTCTGCAGGCCATGGATCTAGATAATGGGCCCAAAACTATCCAAGAGAGAGCATACAGCTCACCAATCTGGTACACGCCTTGACTATCAAAAAACTTAAATAGCTTAATTGGCATTATTGTTTATGAACGTATCTTTGAGAAACGCCGCTAAAGAGCCTTTATTCCAATTTATTGTTATTGGGTTACTGCTAATCGTAGGGGAACGGTTGGTTAATTCTAGCAACTATAGTGGTGAATATCAGATCATTGTTGATGATCAAGTGCTGGCCCAGTTCATGCAGCAGCAGGCAAAAACATTCGAGCCAGATCAGGCTTTAGCAGCTCTTACTGCTCTAAGTGGAGATGATCGTCAACGACTAATTGATGATTATGTACGTGGCGAGGTCCTTTACAGAGAGGCACTTGCGTTAGATTTAGATCGCAACGATTCAATCATTCGGCGACGCCTCATGCAAAAAATGGACTACCTTGCTCAGGGTTTTTATGACGAAGTAGCTCCGCTGAATGAAAAAGATTTAAAACGTTTTTACGCTGAGCATAGAGGTGAGTACAAGAAATCAGCAACGGCTACCTTCACTCACGTTTTTATCAGTAAAGAAAATCGCGGGTCCCAGGAGAGCAAAATCGCAGCGGATACATTGTTGAACAGTTTGAACCAAGATTCGATCCCTTTTGATAAAGCCGGACTTTATGGTGAGCGATTTTTATATAATCGCAATTATGTGAAACGTGATGCTCAAGAAATTGCTAGCCATTTTGGCCCCGATTTTAATCAACAATTATTTGACTTAGAACCATCTCTGCAGGGAAATTGGCAAGGGCCAATAGAATCAAATTATGGATGGCATTTGGTATTACTTACAACAAAGGTTGATGCCTATATTCCCTCGCTAACTGATATAGGGGGTGTGGTTTTAGCTGATGCTCAACGTCAGCAGCAACATGAGCTAAAGCGGATGGCTATTAACAAATTAATGGCTAAGTATCAGATTATAGATCCGGATAATTCAGAGTGAGAATAGGGTTATTTATCCTGTTATCTCTCATTGTATCGTCTGCAGGGTTAAATGCTGACGAGGCCCGACCGGTCTATGTTGAGATCAACCAGATTTCGACAACCGAGTACTTGGTAAAGTGGAAAATCCCACCGGTAATGGCGCCAGGACAAGAACCGCGCATAGTTATGGATCATCCAGAATGCCAACCGTTGAGTGATAACTCTGCCGTGGGTCTACTTGGGCGAATGAGCTACCAGTGTGGACAGCCAGACCTAACCTTTGATTTAAAGTTGGTTTACCCAGCCGGGAATCCAGCCCTAACGTCCCTTATTGTTTATAAAAGTCTAAACGATGAACCCCAGCAAGTGTTCTCAGGGCCGGAAATTACAAAAGTTACACTAGGCGCTGCCAGTGACCCTGTCGAAGTATCCAAGCAGTATCTTGTTGCGGGTGTTGAGCATATTTTGATTGGCTTTGATCATCTGCTGTTTGTTCTTTGCTTGATTATTATTGCTGGTGGTTTCAAAAGATTAGTATTTACTGTGACTGGTTTCACACTGGCTCACTCTGTCACTCTCAGTTTGGCAACGCTGAATATTGTTCAAATTCGCACGGAGTTGGTTGAAATGCTCATTGCGCTGAGCATTTTGTTGCTTGCCGTCGAAATCATCAAGCATCGGCGGCCCAACGGGCATACTAGCTTTACTTGGCGTTACCCTGTGGCGGTATCATCGGTGTTTGGGTTGTTACATGGTTTTGGATTTGCTGTCGTGCTTCAAGACCTTGGATTACCCCAGTCAATGAAGCTTCAAGCATTGTTGTTTTTTAATATTGGCGTGGAAATCGGACAGTTATTATTTATTTTCGCCGTTGTGGCTCTAGCCTTTATCTCTACAAAGGTTATCTCATCAGTGGACAGTAACCGACAGAAGATTGTCCAATTCGGAGTCTATCTGATTGGTAGTTGCAGCGCATATTGGTTTTTGACTCGTGCCATGGTGATGTTGTAAGTTTTTTTAGGCTGATTCAGATTTACTTAACATGGCTAAGATGTTTGGCAATCACCTTAAGGGTCGGTTTAAACAATTTCGGCGTAGTTGCAATAATATGGCCGCTGTCCATGAAGGATTCGCCGCCTTGGAAGTCGCTCACCATGCCTCCGGCTTCGCGCACAATTAAGACGCCTGCCGCTATATCCCAAGGCTTAAGGTACATCTCCCAAAACACATCCATTCTGCCGGCAGCGACATAAGCTAAGTCCAGAGATGCAACGCCTAGGCGTCTTATTCCCGAAGAGTTATCTGCAAATTCATTCATGCAGGCCAAATAGTGTTCCATTTCAGCAAATGAGGGGTCACTAAAGGGTATTCCTGTCGCATAGAGTGCACCAGCTTCTTCTAATCGACCTGATACTCTAATGCGTCGGCCATTGAGTCTAGCGCCATCTCCTCGACTTGCAGTGAACTCCTCGCGCTTGAATGGTTCTACAATCACAGCATGTTCGAGACGGCCTTTGATTCGACAAGCAATAGAGACTGCCACGTGTGGTATACCGCGAACAAAATTAGTGGTGCCATCTANGGGGTCAATTATCCANTGNACATCACTAGCGCTGTTNCCACTGGAGCCGCCTTCTTCACCCAAAAAAGAATGT
Organism: Porticoccaceae bacterium; assembly: GCA_002685195.1. Taxonomy (GTDB): domain Bacteria; phylum Pseudomonadota; class Gammaproteobacteria; order Pseudomonadales; family Porticoccaceae; genus HTCC2207. The sequence continues at coordinate 19,742 of NYWV01000007.1, read as the reverse complement.
TCTGGATACGCCTTTTTAATTTGCTCGATAATCATTTCTTCAGAGCGTCGATCAACCTCAGTGACAAAGTCATGACGACCTTTCTCATCGACTTTGACCAGCTCTAAATTGTCAGCAGCTTTGACAATCATTTCTCCTGCTTGGCGAGCAGCGCGTAAAGCGATATTGACCATCGGTTGCATAAAGAGTATTCCAAGTGAAGTTTCAACGGCGCGCATTGTACCAGAGAACCTGGATTCTGATACACTCGCCGACCTATTTTTCACCGAATGAAAAATGACGGTTAATAACCCCTTAGTGAGGTAGTTTGTGTCAACTGTTGAGCGACAAGCAAAAATTCGAATGATTTTGGTTAATACCTCCCATCCAGGCAACATTGGCGGTGCTGCAAGAGCCATGAAAAATATGGGATTAACCGAGCTTTATTTGGTCCAGCCGAAAGAATATCCAGCGCCACGAGCTGTATGGCGAGCTGCTGGCGCCAGAGATTTGCTGGCTAATGCAAGGATTGTTGAATCTGTGGACGAGGCTATTAAGGGCTGTGGGTTAGTTGTTGGTACTAGTGCCCGAGAGAGGCGTATTCCTTGGCCTTTAATCAACCCAAGAGAATGCGGTATGAAAATTTGGCAGGAATCTGAACATCATGATATTGGTTTGCTATTTGGGCGTGAAGATCGCGGTCTAACCAATAGTGAGCTGCATAAATGTCACTATCATGTCCACATTCCATCAAATCCAGAGTATAGCTCACTGAATTTAGCAACCGCGGTGCAGGTGCTGGCCTACGAAATTAGGATGGCGAGTTTAAGTGATGCTGAGGGTGTGCTGCCAGCTATGAATGATTGGGATCAACCGCTAGCGACTGCTGACGAGTTGGAGTCTTTTCATGAGCATCTCGCTGAGACAATGGAAGAGTTAAAGTTTTATGACCCTAACAATCCCAAGCAGCTAATTACCCGCATGCGCCGACTTTTTAATCGCACCAGAATGGATAAAATGGAAGTTTCTATGTTGCGTGGTCTGTTGTCTGCGACCCGCCGTACAAGGCCTAAGTAGTCGATTCATCATTCTGTTAGTAGTTGACTAAAATAGTCAAGTATTAGATAATTGCGCTCGTATTTGAAGAGCGAATTGAAAATCTGAAAGGTGGATTCTAATGAGACTAACAACCAAAGGCCGATATGCAGTGACAGCCATGCTTGATGTGGCACTGCATGCGCAGGAAAAGCCAGTCTCTCTGGCAGAGATTTCGGATCGGCAATCGATTTCGCTGTCTTATTTGGAGCAGCTTTTTTCACGTTTGCGTCAAGCCGGTTTAGTGTCAAGTGTACGAGGTCCTGGGGGTGGTTATAAGTTAGTCGATTCTCGAGCCATGATTTACGTGGCTGAGATTATTGACGCAGTGAATGAGTCAGTTGATACGACTAACTGTCAGGGGAAAGGTGACTGCCAGGGAGGCAGTATCTGTTTGACTCATCATCTGTGGGATGACCTGAGCCACCAAATCCATGGATTTTTAAGTAGTATTTCGTTGGCCGACTTAATGGCCAAGCGTAATGTGCAAAATATAGCGCAACGGCAAGTAGCTCAGCTCTTGATGTTGGATGAAAACGTGCAGGCAGACGCCTGTTAATTTTGGAGTAGTAAATGAATCTTCCGATTTACCTAGATTATGCCTCAACAACGCCAGTGGATCCTGTCGTTGCGGAAAAAATGATGGAGTTTATGACCCCCGCAGGACACTTTGGTAATCCAGCGTCTCGATCACACATGTTTGGCTGGCAAGCAGAGGCAGCAGTAGAGGATGCTAGGCAAGACGTTGCCAATCTAATAGGTGCAGATCCGCGGGAAATTGTTTGGACATCTGGAGCTACTGAGGCTAACAATTTGGCCATCAAAGGCTGTGCGCATTTCAACCAGCGTAAAGGAAAACACATCATTACCTCACGTATTGAGCATAAAGCTGTTTTGGACACTTGTCGGCAGCTGGAGAGGGAAGGATATGAAGTCACCTACCTGGATCCTGACAGCAGTGGTCTAATTCAACCTGAGATGGTGTCTGAGGCAATGCGTGATGACACGACTATTGTCTCTATCATGCATGTTAACAATGANCTGGGAACGCTGAATGACATCGGCGCAATTGGCANGCTCTGTCGTGAGCGCAAAATAATGTTTCACGTGGACGCTGCTCAAAGTGCAGGTAAGACGGCTATTGATGTAGAAGAAATGTTTGTTGATATGATGTCTTTTTCGGCCCACAAAATCTATGGACCGAAAGGCATAGGTGCTTTGTATGTAAGGCGCAAGCCGCGAGTAAGAATCGAAGCTCAGATGCATGGNGGTGGACATGAGCGAGGTATGCGTTCAGGTACCCTCCCTACTCATCAGATTGTTGGTATGGGGCAAGCGTTTAAGATTGGCTTTGAGACGTTAGANGCTGAAAAGGCNCGTATCGAAGCTCTGCGAACACGATTATGGGAAGGTGTGACGGATATGGAGGAGGTGCATTTAAATGGTTCAGAGAANCAGCATGTTCCTGGCATCGTCAACATTAGTTTCGCATTTGTTGAAGGNGAATCCTTGATGATGGCATTGCGCGATCTTGCAGTTTCTTCTGGATCCGCCTGCACATCAGCTAGTCTTGAACCATCCTATGTTCTTAGGGCTCTTGGGCTTAACGACGAAATGGCTCATAGCTCGATCCGTTTCAGTATCGGTCGCTACACCACCGAAGCGGATATCGATGCAGCAATTGCTCAGGTTAGAATTGCGGTAGAAAAATTACGTTTGCTCTCACCTTTGTGGGATATGTTTAAAGCCGGTATCGATTTAAATACGGTACAATGGTCAGCACACTAAACACTCAAATTTTTTGAGTTTAAGATTAATGTAGATAATAGGAGTCATTACTGTGGCTTACAGCGAAAAAGTTATAGATCATTACGAAAACCCTCGAAATGTTGGACAGCTTGATGAAAGCTCAAAAAATGTNGGTACCGGCATGGTNGGAGCACCTGCATGTGGTGATGTAATGAGATTACAAATCCAGGTCAATGATGAAGGCATTATTGAAGATGCCAAATTTAAGACNTATGGCTGTGGNTCGGCAATCGCATCTAGCTCCCTTTTAACAGAATGGGTTAAAGGGAAGCATTTGGATGCGGCTGAACAAATCAAAAATACGGAAATAGCTGAAGAACTAGCTCTTCCTCCAGTAAAAATTCATTGCTCAGTGCTTGCTGAAGACGCTATTAAAACAGCAGTTCAGAACGTTAGAGAAAAGCAGGGGAGTTAATCTTTCGATGGCAATAACCATGACATCAGCTGCTCAGCAGCATGTTCGGAGGCATCTAGAACACCGCGCTAAAGGCGTCGGTGTGCGATTGGGTGTTCGCACCACCGGNTGTTCTGGTTTGTCCTATGTTCTCGAGTTTGTTGATGANGCCTCGGCAGGTGATGAAGTCTTCGAATTTGACGAAGTTAAGTTGGTAATTGATCCNAAAAGCTTGTTATACCTCGATGGTACTGAGTTGGACTACGTCAAAGAGGGATTAAACGAGGGATTTGAGTTTAGAAACCCCAATGTGAAGGACGAATGTGGATGCGGAGAAAGCTTCCACGTCTAGTCCTAAGACCTTTCAATGTAAAAACTCAGAGTGATGGCCCATTGAACTTTTCTAGCAATTTCTTTGAAATCTTCTCTATTCCGTCCGGATGGCACGTCGACCTTGGGGATTTAGATGTTCGTTATCGAGCTCTCCAACAGGAATTTCATCCCGATCGGTACGCTACAAAATCTGATGTTGAAAAGCGCCTCGCAGTGCAAACAGCATCATTAATCAATCAAGCCTTTGAAACACTAAAGACGCCGCTAAAACGTGCTCAGTATTTACTGGAGTTAAATGGCGTTGATATTGATCAAGAGACTCATGTAACAACCGATAGCCATTTTTTAATGCAGCAGATTGAGCTTCGAGAGACCCTAGCCGGAGTGGCAGGCAAGACTGACCCCTGGGCAGAACTGGAGAAACTTCGAACGCATGTTGAAGCAATTTATCAAAACNTACAGAGTGAGTTTTTTGAGANTCTGTCAGCGAAAATATTTGANAGTGCTTTTACTGCGGTAGCCAAAATGCAATTTTTTTCTAAGTTACTTAATGAAATAGAACAGCTAGAAGCTGATTTAGAGGACGCATAGCTAATGGTTCTATTGCAAATTTCAGAGCCAGGTCAATCACCTCAGCCCCATCAGCGTAAGCATGCTGTGGGAATTGATTTAGGTACAACAAACTCCTTAGTGGCCGTAGTGCGCAGTGGTATGCCAGAGACCTTAGCTGATCAAGCAGGTCAGCATTTAATGCCATCGATTGTGCACTACACAGANCAGGGTGCCAGTGCAGTGGGTTATGAGGCNGCTGAGTTCAATATCAGTGATCCACTTAATACGATATCGTCCGCCAAACGGTTATTAGGCCGAGGTGTTAGTGATGTCATGAAGCTTGGAGATCAGCTTCCCTACGAATTTCAAGGGGAAGAGGGGGGAATGCCAAAAATCAACACTACGAGCGGTTTGGTTAGCCCAATTCAGGTGTCAGCAGAAATTTTACGAAAGCTGGTAACTCGTGCTGAGGCATCCTTGGATGCCATGCTAGATGGCGCTGTCATTACTGTTCCNGCCTACTTTGATGAAGCCCAAAGACAGGCNACAAAAGATGCNGCAACCCTAGCAGGTATTAAGGTATTGCGACTGCTCAGCGAGCCGACAGCTGCAGCCATNGCCTATGGTTTGGATGAGGCGAAAGAGGGTGTAATCGCAATCTATGATTTAGGTGGTGGTACTTTTGATATNAGTATTTTGCGGCTCTCACGNGGTGTCTTTGAGGTACTNGCCACTGGCGGTGACTCAGCTTTGGGTGGAGATGATTTTGATTATGCTATTGCCCAGTGGCTGTGCGCTGAAATTGGCATGNGTGATTCCCTTAATCCGATGGAGCANAGGATCCTTCTAGAGACAGCNAAGGCAGCAAAAGAGGAGTTGACTGATTCAGATGAGGTGCAACTCGAGGTGCTGGACTGGCAAGGCACTCTATCTCGAGAAATAATGGATACGCTAATTGAAGATTTAGTCGCGAAAACTGTACGGGCTTGTCGTCGAGCACTGCGTGATGCAGGTGTAGGTGTGGGGGTAATTGACAATGTTGTCTTGGTGGGTGGGTCCACTAGAACGCCATTTGTGAGAAGGCAAGTAGCTGATTATTTTGGAGTTGAGCCTATGTGTAGTCTCGACCCTGATTGTGTCGTGGCTATGGGGGCAGCGGTCCAAGCTGATGTTTTAGTTGGTAATAAGTCTGGTGATGAAATGTTGTTATTAGACGTTATACCGCTGTCCTTGGGTATAGAGACAATGGGTGGTTTAACTGAGAAGATCATTCATCGCAACACTACAATTCCGGTGGCTAAGGCCCAAGAATTCACAACCTACATAGATGGTCAGACTGCTATGGCAATACATATATTGCAGGGTGAGCGAGAGCTGGTTGATGACTGTCGCTCACTGGCTAGATTTGAACTGCGTGGTATCCCTCCTATGGTTGCCGGAGCCGCTAAGATTAGAGTAACTTATCAGGTCGACGCTGATGGGTTGTTAAATGTCACTGCACGCGAGTTAACCAGTAATGTAGAGTCGAGAATCGAAGTAAAGCCATCCTATGGGTTAGCAGAAGATGAAATAACTCAGATGCTTCAAGATTCATTCAGTCACGCCCGGGAAGATATGCAAGCTAGAGCTCTGCGTGAGCAGCAGGTCGAGGCAGACAGAATGATTGAAGATTTAGAGGCGGCCATCAAAAAAGACGCTGAGACGCTTCTTAGCGATGAAGAGATCCAGTGCTTGAAAATTGGAATTGAAGAATTACGACAACTGCGTATTGATACGTTAGAGCACCGAGTTTTAGCCCGCCAAATTGAGGCCTTGGGTAAATTAAGTGAAAGCTTTGCGGCCAGACGAATGGATGCGTCGATCAAGAGTGCACTGGCAGGGCAGAGTCTTGATGACATAGAAAGAAGTTAGCGTAGCGAGAACTTTTATAGGAATTAGACAATAATGGCTCGAATAGTTTTTTTACCTCATAAAGAGATTTGTCCCGAAGGTGCAGTGATTGAAGCTGACAAGGGAGAGTCTGTCTGTGAAGCAGCTCTGAGGAATGGGCTGGATATCGAGCATGCTTGCGAAATGTCCTGCGCCTGCACCACATGCCACATACATGTTCGTGAAGGATTTGAGTCACTACCCGAGGCTGATGATCTGGAAGAAGATTATTTAGACAAGGCTTGGGGTGTAGATCCTGACTCCCGTCTAAGTTGCCAAGTTTTAGTCGAAGATCAAGATTTGGTGGTTGAAATTCCAATGTATACCATCAACATGGTTTCAGAAAGACACTAACTAGCTAGAGGCGACAATGGGACAGCTAAAAATTCATAGNCCTTCGTTGTATCAGAAGCCATTGTTGTGCTTATTAATTGTGTTCTGTGCATCCTGTGTGGTTTCCATAGATACCGTTAATCACTATTCCGATGAACAGACGATTACAGTTAAGACCNGTCCGGTTAGGCATACTGTCATGTCCGATGATCATCCAATTGCCCTGTGGGAAAAACCCCATCAAGATGCCGAGGGAATTATTCTTTTTGTCCACGGAAGAACTTGGAGTGGATTGCCCGACTTTGATTTACAGGTCGACGGGGAAGAACTCTCTTTGATGGATGGCATGCTTGAAGAGGGCTACGGCTCATATGCGGTCGATCTACGCGGTTATGGTGAGACACCGAGAGACTCAAGCCAGTGGCTGTCACCTACCAAGGCTGCTAATGATCTAATTACCGTGCTGGCGTGGATATCNGAGCGTCATAACCAGCAGCCCATACATGTCTTTGGCTGGTCCTATGGATCCGTCATATCTTTACTGGCCAGCCAAACCGATGATAATAATATTGCTAGCTTGACACTGTTTGGCTTTTGGCTGGATTTAGACTCAGATATCCCAGAAGATATCGATGGTAAAGCGCTCGAGCGGCGCATTAATACTGCAGAAGCGGCTGCAAGCGACTTTATCGTGCCCGGCAGTATTAGTCAGAGAGCTGTCGATGGTTATGTTAAGGCCGCCTTAGCTGCAGACCCAGTGAGAGTTGATTGGCGTAATGAGCATGAATTTTTGACAATCAATCCCAGTCGTGTCGACATCCCCGTGTTACTCATGCAGGGTGAATTTGATCCCATAGCACCCACAGATTTTCAGGCAAAATTATTTACGCGACTGAAGACTCAAAATAAGAGCTGGGTAGTCATTTCAGGGGGTGACCATGCTGCATTTATGGAAACACCCAGGCCTTACTTTATTCGTGCCTTTAGCGATTTCATTGGTCGTTTTAATCCCTAACCTACAAATAAGTATGTGCCTAATAGCACAGTAAATGAGGTAAAAATAATGCTTAAATGGACCGACGTTTACGATATCGCCATAGAGCTGTTAGAGAGTCATCCCGATGTCGATCCTCAGTATGTTAACTTTGTTGATTTACGAGACTGGGTGATGGCGATAGAAGACTTTTCAGATGATCCTGAGCGCTGCGGTGAGAAAATTCTGGAAGCGATTCAAATGACATGGATTGAAGAGCTAGACTAGTTTTTATTTTGTCAGATGCCTTCTATGTTTTCGACATGTGAATCGTGGTTAGGTCATCCCGCGATATTTGACTATATATGGCGCGCTCATGCCAGATAAATCAGTTGTGGCAGCGTCCATTGATAGGTAGAATTCGCGCACTTTTAAACCCAACACTAAAACATTATTCACTTTGGAGAATTTTCATGGCGTCTGAACGTACACTATCTATTATCAAGCCCGATGCAGTAGCAAAAAATGTTGTTGGCCAAATTTTGGGCCGTTTCGAAACAGCTGGACTGCACATCGTTGCGTGCAAAATGATGCACCTGAGCCGTGAGCAAGCCGAAGGCTTTTATGCAGAGCATAAAGAGCGTGGGTTTTTCAATGATTTGGTTGGTTTTATGACCTCTGGCCCAGTATCGGTGCAGGTGTTGGAAGGCGAAAATGCTATCATGGCAAATCGTGACCTAATGGGTGCAACTAACCCAAAAGAAGCTGCCGCTGGTACTATTCGTGCAGATTTTGCCGAATCAATCGACGCCAACGCAGCTCATGGTTCTGATTCTGCTACATCAGCAGCACGTGAAATTGCTTACTTTTTTAATGACGACGAGATTTGCTCTCGTTAGAGACTAAACTACTAGGACGTCTATGTCCCAAGAACTAGCAGATACAATGCTTGACGATCAGCCCCAGAAGGAGAAAATCAATCTTTTGGGGCTTTCAGCATCTCGACTTTCTGAGTTTTTCGAGGAAATTGGAGAGAAAAAGTTTCGCGCAACACAAATCATTAAATGGATTCACCAAGAGGGCGAGTGTGATTTCCAAAAGATGACCAACCTCTCAAAAGACCTGCGTAATAAACTTCACGAGATCGCCGAGATTAAGCTCCCTGAGGTAGTTAGTTGTCAGGAGTCTGTGGATGGCACATGCAAATGGCTAATCCGAGTTGACGGTGGTAGCTGTATTGAAATGGTCTACATTCCTGAGAGAGAGAGGGGTACTCTCTGTGTATCCTCTCAGATTGGTTGCGCTCTTGATTGTAGTTTTTGTGCCACAGGTAAGCAGGGGTTTAATCGAGATCTTACCTCTGCAGAAATCATTGGACAGTTGTGGATAGCCGCTGACTCCTTTGATCAATTTAGCCCCAAGGCGAAACGTCGTGTCTCCAATGTAGTAATGATGGGGATGGGTGAGCCTTTGATGAATTTTGACAATGTAGTTGATGCCATGAGTATTATGCTGGAAGACAATGCTTATGGTCTGTCCAAACGGCGAGTTACTTTAAGCACTTCAGGTGTAGTTCCAGAGCTGGATAAACTGGGGGATGTGAGCGATGTTTCGCTAGCGATTTCTTTACATGCACCCAATGATGAATTACGCAATGAGTTGGTGCCGATAAATCGCAAATATCCGTTGGCTACATTTATCCAAAGTGCAAAAAACTATATTGAAAAAATGCCCGATAACCGCCGCAAAGTCACCGTAGAATATACCCTGATGGATCAAGTTAACGATAGATCGATTCATGCTCGCGAGTTAGCAGTCCTGCTAAAAGATTTACCCTGCAAAATTAATTTAATTCCGTTTAATCCTTTCGCTGGATCTGGGTACAAAACAGTTACTAATACTGCGCTCAATAGGTTCCGAGACATTCTAATGGCTGAAGGTTACACTGTGACAGTGCGGACGACTCGTGGGGATGATATCGCAGCTGCCTGTGGTCAGTTGGCGGGAGAAGTTAATGATCGAACAAAGAGACAAGAGCGTTACAAGAAAAAATTAAATGACATTCAACCTCTGAATATTATGGAATAAATAGCGGAGGCTAAGGCATAATTTTACCGGTCATATTTTAAATGTAACAGCGGTCATCAAAGTAATCAGCCGCTTCTGGAATTTTCAGAGGCATAGAGCGAGAGAGAAGTGAGTTTTAACGAATCACCAATTGTGCGGCGAAAATCCCGACAAATAATGGTCGGTGACGTCCCAGTGGGCGGAGATGCGCCTATCTCTGTGCAGAGTATGACCAATACGCCAACCTCTGATGTAGAGGCTACAGTTGCACAGATTGAGAGCATTCAACAAGCTGGAGCCGATATTGTTAGAGTTTCAGTTCCGTCCTTAGCTGAGGCAGAGGCCTTTGGAGAAATCAGGAAAAGGGTGTCCGTACCCCTTGTCGCAGATATTCATTTCGATCACAAAATTGCGCTCCGCGTCGCCGACTTAGGGGTAGATTGCCTGCGCATTAATCCAGGTAATATTAGTCGAGAAGATCGGTTGAGAGAAGTTATCACCAAAGCCAAAGATCTTAATATTCCCATCCGCATTGGCGTCAACGCTGGATCATTAGGTAAAGATTTATTGCGCAAGTACAGCGAGCCAACAGCTGAAGCCATGGTTGAATCTGCTATGCGTAATGTCGAACGCTTAGATAAATATGACTTCCAAAATTTTAAAGTGAGCGTCAAAGCTTCAGAAATATTTATGGCCCAAGCGGCCTATCGTGATTTAGCCAAGCGCATTGAGCAACCATTGCACCTAGGTATTACCGAGGCTGGTGGCTTACGGTCGGGTACCGTTAAATCGGCAATAGGGCTAGGGGCCCTATTATTGGACGGTATTGGAGATACAGTAAGAATCTCTCTTGCGGCAGATCCAGCAGAGGAAGCAAGAGTAGCATGGTCAATGTTGCGCAGCTTGAGGCTGAGGACCAAGGGAATTAATTTTATTGCCTGCCCCAGTTGCTCTCGGCAAAATTTTGACGTGATATCAACTGTTAATGAGCTTGAGGCTCGTTTAGAAGATATTACTGTTCCAATGGATGTATCGATTATTGGATGTATCGTCAACGGACCGGGAGAAGCGAAAATCTCTGATTTTGGTCTAACTGGGGGTACGCCCGCTAATCTGGTATACCTTGATGGTGTTCCTGATCACAAGATAAGTCAGGAAGGGTTGGTCGACCAATTGGAAGCTGAAATTAGAGCGAAGGCCGCAACTAAGCAAGCTCAGCTTGCAGTTGAAGCTGAGCAGATCATCGCAAAAGGTTGAAAAAGAGACTTCCTATGAAAATTCAATCCTTACGTGGCATGCATGACCTTCTTCCTGATCAGTCGGGGACTTGGCAGTATCTGGAAAAAACCGTTGCAGACATATTAGCGCGTTATAGTTATAGAGAGATTCGGTTTCCCATTGTTGAGCAAACTGAATTGTTTAAACGCTCAGTTGGAGAGGCCACTGACATTGTTGAGAAAGAGATGTATACCTTTGAAGATCGCAATGGCGATCAGCTGAGTTTAAGGCCCGAAGGCACCGCAGGATGTGTTCGAGCCTGTACTCAAAATGGGCTGTTACACAACCAAACTCAGCGACTCTGGTATGCGGGCCCCATGTTTCGGCACGAGCGACCACAAAAGGGCCGTCAGCGACAATTTCATCAGATTGGTGTTGAGGCNTTTGGACTAACAGGGCCAGATATTGATGCCGAATTATTATTGCTTACCGCTAGGCTTTGGAAGACTCTAAAAATTGACCATGTAGTAACCTTGCAGATAAATTCTTTGGGAACTTCGGAAGATCGTAAGATATATCGGGCTGCATTAGTTGAATATCTGACTAAGCACCATGATGAACTCGACGAAGATAGTCAGCGGCGCTTGCAGACTAATCCTATGCGNATANTNGANAGTAAAAANCCCGATNTNCAAAANGTNTTNCAACANGCNCCTACATTGAGTGATTTTATTGATGATGAGTCTCGCCAGCATTTTGATGCGCTTTGTGAGGTCCTCACCACCTTGAATATCAGCTATGAGATTAATCCAAAATTGGTTAGAGGACTAGATTATTACTCCAAGACCGTGTTTGAGTGGGTGACCAGTAGTCTTGGTGCTCAGGGAACAATTTGTGCTGGTGGACGCTACGATGGATTAGTTGAACAGCTTGGCGGCAAACCTTGTCCTGGAGTTGGCTTTGCTATGGGTATGGAGAGACTCGTGTTACTACTTGACGAGTTAAACGCTGTCCCTGATAGTGTCGCCCAGACCGTTGATGTCTTCATTGTCGCCGTGGGCGATACGATGAAAGAGTCAGTTGTTTTAAGTGATACATTACGAAGTGAGTGTCCCAATATTCGCATTGAGAGTCATTGTGGCGGCGGAAGCTTCAAATCGCAGATAAAGAAGGCAGATAAAAGTGGTGCTGCCATAGCGTTGATTTTGGGAGAAGAAGAAGTTGCCAGCGCGACGGCGGGAGTAAAGTACCTGCGTAGAGAACAACCACAAGAAACAGTTGTCCAAGGTAACCTAGGCAACTTATTAAATACATTTTTTACTGATTGAGGCACACCCGTGGCAGAAGAACGTACCGAAGAAGAACAAATTGAAGCGCTAAAAGCTTGGTGGGATGAAAACGGGATTAAAACGATTGCAGCCATTGTTTTAGTTGTTGGTGGCTATTTTGGTTGGCAATACTGGGAACAAAGTGCAGTTACCCAATCAGAGCAAGCGGCTGCATTGTGGCAAGAAACTACAGATGTAATGGCTACTGCGCAACAAGGCCAATCTTTAAGCCAGGCGCAACAAAAGATTGTGAATGACAATGCCAATTTACTTAAAGCTAACCATAGTGGAACTGCCTATGCGCACTTTGGTGCTGCATTAAAAGCCAAGTTGGCTGTTGAGAATGGTGATTTAGATGCCGCAGCGACAGAATTGCAATGGTCTTTGGATAAGGGTTCTGACACAGCCACAGAGACTATTATGCTTTTAAGGCTTGCTAGAGTGGAAGCTGCGCGGGGCAATACTGAGCAGGCATTAGAGCTGTTGCAGGGAGTAGACNCTGGNGCGCATAAATCTGCTTACGAAGAGGCNAAGGGTGATTTTTATATGCAGCTGAATAATCCGNATGCGGCCTACACAGCCTATGATTCAGCTATTGTGTCTAANCAGTCAGGGGATGCAATTGTCAGAAATGTTCTAGAACTGAAAATTGGACAGGTACGACCTGCAGAGGCCCCAACTCAGGAGTCTCCAGCAGAGGAGCCTATAATGGGTACTGAAATGGGCAACGAGGGTAACGAATGAAAAAGTTAAGTCTGTTATTTGGAGTTCTACTGTTATCTGGCTGTAGCTGGTTTAGTGACGAGGAGGATGCTGCTATTACTCCCGCAGAGCTAGTGGATTTCAACTCAGAGNTTTCTGTTGAGCGTAGNTGGTCGAAAAAAGTTGGCTCAGGGACTAAAAACTATTTGGTTAGCCTGCGNCCAACTGCGAGTAGCGATACTATTTTTGCCGCTGATTATNAAGGCCAGGTAATGGCTTTAAATCCNAGTAATGGCCAAACAAATTGGCAGGTAGACCTAGAGACCATGNTCTCTGGTGGTGTTGGCTACGGTGCAAGCATGGTNATGGTGGGTACAATCGAAGGTGTTGTGTATGCCCTAGATGCCAGTGACGGATCCGTGCTTTGGACTTCTCAAGTAAGCTCTGAAGTGCTATCTAGCCCAAAGACAAATGGGAAAATAGTAGTTGTTCACAGTATCGACAACCAGATGGTCGCCTTAGATGCTGAAACGGGGGAAGAGCTATGGAAGCATGACGGCGATGCCCCTATTCTTAGTGTCCGTGGAACGAGTGAATCGATTGTCACCAGCAATATGGTTATCTCAGGATTCGACTCTGGTAAGTTAATCGCCTTCAATGGAGATAATGGTTCAATTATTTGGGAAACAAGAGTGGCTCTACCCAAAGGCAAAACAGAATTGGAGCGAATGGTTGATGTTGATGGCGAACCCTTATTGGTGGGTGATGTTATCTATGCGGCGTCTTATCAAGGCCGTATCGGTGCTATTTCTCGAGGTACGGGCAGAAACCTTTGGTCTCAAGACACATCATCTCACCACGCACCAGCCCATAGAGCTGGACAAATCTTTGTCTCAGGTGGAGAAGATGCTATCCAAGCATTCCGCGCAGGGAATGGGCAGGCGATTTGGACTAATGATCAGTTATTCCTTCGCCGTATTACAGGGCCTGCAGTGCTAGGTGGAACTATCGCAGTCGCCGATGCAGAGGGGTATCTTCATTTACTAGATCCAGAAGATGGTCATTTCGTTGGAAGAATCAAAGTTGATGGTAGTGGCGTTGGTGCGCCCTTGTTATCGGTAAATGATAGTCTCATTGTTCAAGCAAATAATGGTTCTTTGAGCGCCTATAAAATTCAGTAGCGAAAAATCCGTTTATATGAAGTAGAATGCCGCACTTGAAACCTGCGGCATTTTTTATTCCATGATTCCAGTTATAGCCCTTGTGGGCCGCCCCAATGTAGGGAAATCGACTCTATTTAATCGACTCACTCGCAGTCGAGACGCGCTCGTGGCCAATTATTCAGGTTTAACCAGAGACCGTAAATATGGCGACGGAGAAATGTTTGATCGTCGGTTCATGGTGATAGATACCGGCGGTATCAGCGGAGAAGAAGAGGGAATCGATGCTGAGATGGCCGATCAGTCGTTACTGGCCATGGATGAAGCCGATATTGTTCTATTTATCGTTGATTGTCGCTCTGGGGTTACCTCTGCAGACTATATGATCGCGGAAAAGTTAAGACGAAAAAATCGTAAAGTCTATTTAGTCGCCAACAAAATTGACGGGTTAGATCCCGCTGCAGCCTTAGCAGATTTCTACCAGATGGGTTTTTTGGGTATGTTTCCTACGACGGCCACCCATGGACGTGGGGTGCGATCAATGATGGAGGAGGTTCTAGAGCCTTATCCAGAATATGTTGAACCCGAAGATGATGGGTCCAATAGCATTAAAATCGGAGTGGTAGGGCGTCCAAATGTTGGTAAATCTACCCTGGTGAATCGCCTTTTAGGGGAAGACCGGGTAGTAGTTTACGATGAGCCAGGAACGACTCGAGATAGCGTGTACATCGAATATGAAAGGCGAGGCCAGAACTACACTCTGATTGATACAGCAGGTATTCGCAAACGCAAAAATGTGAAACTCGCTATTGAGAAGTTCTCAATTGTTAAAACATTGCAAGCTATTGATGATGCAAATGTTGTGGTTNTAATGGTGGATGCTCGGGAAGGTCTAGTAGACCAAGATCTACATTTAATGGGNTCTGTCATTGATGCAGGGCGCGGATTGGTGATTGGTATCAATAAATGGGATGGACTAGATCCTGATAAGCGCGAGCATATAAAAGCAGAAATCAAGCGGCGACTCCAGTTTGCAGAGTTTGCCGATGTACATTTTATATCCGCACTCCATGGTACTGGTGTTGGTAACCTTTATGATTCCATTGGCAAGGCTTATACCGCGGCTACAGACACGTTGAGTGCGTCTCGCTTAACTAAAGTGCTTGAAGGGGCAGTTGAAGAGCATCAGCCGCCTATGGTGCACGGCCGTAGAGTAAAACTTCGGTTTGCCCATGCGGGAGGTCGCAATCCACCAGTAATCATTATCCATGGTAATCAAACAGATTCCGTTCCTGCTCAATATACGCGTTATTTAGAGAAAATCTTCCGTCGTGAGTTAGGACTTCATGGAACTCCCGTTCGAGTCGAGTATCGCACTGGTGATAACCCCTATAAAAACAAAGGCGTAACAACCAGTGATCGAAAAGGAATGAAGCGCAAAAAGATTGTTAAGTACAGTAAACGAAATGACTAGATTTAGAGTCGTATTACTAATGCTCTGAGCGATCGTTTTTCGTAGTTTTGGTCACGGCAAAATGAATCTCACCGTCGGCAACCCGCCCCTTCAGGTTTTCGCCTAAACTAACAGAACTCACACTTTTTATTACCACATTTTTATCATCTCGAATCACAGAGAAACCTCTGCTCAATATTTTAAGTGGACTAACTGCATCCAACAGATGAATCGTTTGTTCAGCATGTCTCATTTTAGCGTTAAGCTGTTGGCTAACCGTTTTTGATAGTTGACCCACTGCNTCTTTAACCTTTTGGCCATACTCCATTAATAAAGATTTTGGATGTTGCCGCAGAAGGCGATCACGNTTAAGAATAATTTGGTGTTGATGCTGCTCGATCCTACTTCGNACAGCTCGTTTTAATCGAATATCTAAATGATCAAGATGTTGAGCCTGNTCCTGCAATTTTCGACCAGGGTGTCGCAGCCTCTTNTGCAAATTAACCACATTTTGATCGTATTTCTGAAGGCGCCTATGAACTGTGTTGATAAGAGAGGCTTCAAGCCCTTTAAATTGCGCATGCATTTCAGAACCATCTGGGCTAATAAGCTCTGCAGCCGCTGAGGGGGTAGGTGCGCGAAGATCCGCNACAAAATCCGCAATAGTGAAGTCAATNTCATGCCCCACNGCGCTAATAGTGGGTATTTGACTGCTGAAAATGGCNCGNGCAACANCCTCTTCATTAAAAGGCCANAAATCCTCTAGAGAACCGCCACCGCGNCCGATGATTAAGGCATCACACTGATTGTGTTGATTTGCCANGGCTATGGCGTCCACTATCTGGCCTGCGGCCTGATCACCCTGCACTGCAGTTGGGAAAATACTGACCTTNATGGCGGGGAAACGCCGTTTTAAAACTGACAGAACATCTTTAACTGCGGCACCCGTGGGTGANGTAATTATACCTACATGATTTACTGCTTGNGGCATACTCATTTTGTGAGCTGAGTCGAAAAGCCCTTCGCTAGCCAGGGACGCCTTTAATTGATCAAACTGCCGCTGAAGGGCNCCAAAGCCTGCCTCTTCCATATGTTCGACTACTAGCTGGTATTCACCGCGACCTTCATAAACGCCCGCTCTACATCGAACTAATACCGAAGTTCCGTTAGCGGGTTTGAAATTAACTCGCATATTGCTATTTTTGAACATCGCGCAACGCACCTGTGCCTTCTCATCTTTTAAGGTCAGATACCAATGACCTGAACCAGGACGAGCGAAGTTGGAAATTTCGCCCTCTACCCAAAGCATAGGAAGTGAGTTCTCCAGTAATTGACGAACGGTACGGTTAAGTTCGCTAACGGTGAAAATCTGACGATTATTAGTATCAGTAGACATGCTTATATTGTAGTGAAATGAGCAGTTAAAGGTAACTTATTTCGATCGTAGTGTAGTGTNATATAGCTGGGCCAAANCTTAAAAAAAACATCAAAATCAATAATTTACCGACCGTTGAGCAGTTTAATATAGCGACAAATAAATGTTTACCTTGCAGCCCCCTAGGCTTATAATGCGCCGCTTACTTTTTTTAAACCCTAATGTGTAGTCTCTTGTTGAGCATACTGAGGTAAGCGGTCTTTATGTTACGAATCTCTAACGAAGCACTAACCTTTGACGACGTTTTACTCGTCCCTGGGTATTCTGACGTCACCGCTAAAGACGTTACTACTCAGAGTCAATTGACNCGCAATATCACCATGAACATTCCGCTNGTTTCTGCGGCAATGGATACAGTCACCGAATCTCAGCTAGCCATCGCGATAGCGCAAGAAGGTGGTGTGGGTATTGTTCATAAGAGCATGACCATAGAAGACCAAGCTAAAGAAGTATGGGCTGTTAAAAAATATGAGAGCGGCGTTGTAAAAGATCCTTTCACCATTGAAGCCTCGGCAACATTGGAACAACTGCATGAACTGACGGTAGCCAATAACATATCTGGTGTGCCAATTCTCGATAAGGGTAACCTCGTAGGTATAGTGACTCGGCGCGATGTGCGTTTTGCCACTGATATGAGTGCCTCTGTAACCTCTGTCATGACACCAAAAGACCAACTGGTTACCGTAAAAGAGGGAGCCGGAGCTGATGAAGTACGAGCGCTCCTTCACAAGCATAGAATTGAAAAAGTATTAGTCATCAATGATGCCTTTGAACTCAAAGGGCTCATCACCGTGACTGATATCGACAAAGCCGAACAATACCCAGATGCATGTAAAGATGACCAAGGCCGGCTCATTGTTGGCGCCTCAGTTAGTGTTGGCGAAGGGACTGATGAGCGAGTAGCTGCNCTTGTNCACGCCAATGTCGATGTGCTAGTTGTTGATACAGCNCACGGTCATTCATTGAATGTATTAAATCGCGTCAAGTGGATTAAGAAAAACTTNCCTGATGTGCAGGTTATAGGTGGAAACGTGGCCACNGGNGCAGGNGCAAAGGCTCTGGTGGATGCAGGAGCAGACGGTGTAAAGGTTGGTATAGGCCCGGGTTCAATTTGTACCACTCGCATTGTGACGGGTATCGGAGTTCCTCAGGTAACGGCCATTGCAGAAGCCGTAGCTGCTTTAAAAGGGACGGGAGTTCCGGTGATTGCTGATGGTGGTATTCGTTATTCTGGTGATATGGCAAAAGCTATAGTTGCCGGNGCTAGCGCAGTGATGATGGGCTCAATGTTGGCAGGTACAGAAGAAGCNCCGGGTGAGATAGAGATGTTCCAAGGTCGATCNTATAANAATTATCGTGGAATGGGCTCCTTAGGNGCNATGGCTCATAACCAAGGATCTAGTGATCGTTACTTCCAAGATGCCAGTGCTGTTGAGAAATTAGTGCCAGAGGGAATCGAAGGGCGAGTACCTTACAAAGGTCCTGTAGCGAATATTATCCACCAGATGATGGGTGGTCTTAGGTCAGCTATGGGATACACCGGTTGCACAACTATCGAACAGATGAGAACTGAACCTGAGTTTGTTAGGGTGACTTCCGCAGGAATGGGCGAGAGCCATGTTCATGATGTTCAAATTACTAAAGAGGCACCTAACTACCCAGCGGGTGGCCGATAATTAGGTCAGCGTTAGTGCGTAATTAATTAGGATTTATTGGAGGGCTGGGCTGGTGAGCTTAGCCCTTTTACTTTAAGGTCAACAAATGACAGATTTACATTCGCAAAAGATACTTATTCTTGATTTTGGTTCTCAATACACCCAATTAATTGCTCGTCGTATACGAGAAATTGGTGTCTTCTCTGAGATCAGGGCATGGGATATTACCGAGCAAGAAATTCGCGAATTCGACCCCCAAGGNATAATTCTTTCCGGAGGACCTGAGTCAGTTACGGGAGGTGAAAGCGCACCAAGAGCGCCAGACTGCGTGTTCACCATGGGATTGCCCATATTAGGAATATGCTACGGCATGCAGACTATGGCCGGTCAGCTAGGTGGCAAGGTTGATACATCAGATATACGGGAATTTGGCTATGCTCAAGTAAAGTTGGAGGGAGAATCCTCTCTGCTTCGTGAGATTGCAGATCATACAGGCANTGACGGCGAGTCATTGCTTGATGTGTGGATGAGNCACGGTGANAAAGTNGTNNCCATGCCNGAAGGGCTTNAGCNTNATGGCNTCAACNTCGTCCTGTCCNATTGCCGGAATGGTGCATGAAGAAAAACGATTTTATGGTATTCAGTTCCACCCTGAGGTCACCCACACNCTCCAAGGCGAGGCTATTTTTAAGCGCTTTGCGTTAGAAATTTGCGGTTGTGANCCGCTATGGACTGCCGCAGCGATCATTGAAGATCAAATAGCTCGTGTTAAAGCACAAGTGGGCGATAGTCANGTGTTGTTGGGCCTNTCNGGGGGTGTTGACTCCTCTGTGGTTGCGGCCNTACTNCATAAGGCTATAGGTGATCANTTGACCTGCGTNTTTGTTGATAACGGATTACTACGCAAAAATGAAGGCGAAATGGTCATGGAGATGTTCGCCAAAAATATGGGTGTTAAAGTCATTCGTGCCAATGCCCAAGAGAAGTTCTTGAATGGCTTAGTTGGCGTGAGCGATCCAGAAGCCAAACGTAAAGTGATTGGCAATACCTTTATTGAAATCTTCGATGAAGAATCTAACAAAATTGAGAATGTTAACTTCCTGGCCCAGGGCACCATCTATCCTGACGTGATTGAGTCCGCTGCCTCCAAAACTGGCAAGGCCCATGTCATCAAGTCTCACCATAATGTAGGAGGGCTACCAGATGACATGGCGCTGGAGTTGGTTGAGCCACTGCGCGAACTGTTTAAAGACGAAGTGCGCAAGATTGGTGTTGAGCTGGGCCTTCCCTACGATATGGTTTACCGCCACCCGTTCCCAGGCCCCGG
>NYWV01000056.1 GCA_002685195.1 Porticoccaceae bacterium | reverse complement strand
AAAGATCGCTTTAGTCATTCTAAGCAACATTTAGAAAGCAATATTTCGAGCTTATATGGTGGACGTTTAGCTGAGCAGATCATTTATGGTGATGAAAAACCAATCAAGACACGAGAAAAAATTGCTGAAGAGTTTGTTGAATATGTGGATAATGAAATGGTTAAGGGCGTCAAATTAAATTCTATGACTCGCCATATACTTGGCTTGTACCATGGAATGCCTGGGGCAAGACAATTTAGGCGCCATATTAGTGAGAACGCCTACAAGTCAACAGCAACCATAGATGTGTTAATAAACGCCTTAAAATTCACTTCAGGAGCCAGCACTCGATGAGTACAGCCAGCAAACTCGCACAATTGAAAGAAATGACCACGGTAGTTGCCGATACAGGCGATTTTGGGGCTATTGCACAGTATTCACCTGAGGATGCCACCACAAATCCTTCTTTGATCTTGAAGGCAGCCCAGATGCCAACCTATGAGGCTTTGGTTAAAGAAGTGATTGCATCTGTTTCTGGTGGGAATCTATCAAGTGCGGAGCAACTTTCAACGTGCATGGATAAACTCGCGGTGGGAATTGGTCAAAAAATCATTGATGTGATTCCGGGACGTGTTTCTACTGAGGTTGATGCCCGTTTATCATTTGATACTGAGCGATCTATAGACAAGGCACGTCAATTGATCAATCTCTATGAGGCTGCAGGTATAGGCAAAGAGCGGGTTCTTATAAAAATGGCATCTACCTTTGAAGGAATTCGTGCTGCAGAGCAACTGGAGAAAGAAGGCATTAATTGCAACCTGACGCTACTGTTTAACTTTACACAAGCCGCGGCAGCTGCTGATGCAGGCGCTTTTTTGATATCACCCTTTGTTGGGCGTATTTTAGACTGGTATAAAGCCAATACCGATCAGTCTGAGTATACCCCTTCTGAAGATCCAGGAGTGCGGTCGGTAACGCGTATTTATAACTACTATAAGCAATCGGGATATAACACGGTTGTTATGGGTGCAAGTTTTAGAAATACCGGAGAAATCACTGAACTTGCAGGATGCGATCGGTTGACCATAAGCCCACAATTACTGCAGGAATTGGATGATGACTTTGGGCTTCTTGAGAGAAAGCTTAACCCAGCCAACACCGGCGATACTATTCACTATAATTTAGGCAATGAGAGCGCGTTTCGTTATGAGTTGAATGATGACCCCATGACCACGGAAAAGCTATCACACGGAATCAGAAGCTTTGTTGCTGATCAAATTAAATTAGAATCTTGGTTAAAAGAGCTNGATAAATGATTGATAAAATTAAAAGTTTTTTCTCNAAAAACGTATTAGAANCAGAGNCTGANANAACAAGCCCTGATCAGCTTGCCACAGCCGCCCTACTGATNGAGGTGATGGTAATTGATGGAGATCTTGACGATCAAGAGATGCAGGCTATTGCAGGAACGCTCTCTAATATGCTTCATCTNAGCAAAGAGCAGATAGACCAATTGATAGAATTATCTAAGGAAGAAGTAGCAGAGGCGACCTCTTTGTATCAATTCACAAAAGAGATAAATGAGCACTTTGATATTGAGAAAAAATTATCCTTGATGACCGCAATGTGGCGCGTTGCTTTTGCCGATGGNCACTTNGATAAGTATGAGGAAAACATCATTCGCAGGGTTGCCGATTTGCTGCATATTCGACACAGCGAGTATATTCGCTGCAAAGCCAACGCCAAAGATGTGAATTAACTAACGATCTGACTCTAGAGCCTTAATCAGATCTTGGAATTCTTGCTGGTTATCAGAACTCAATTGCACTAAAACTTTATGCGCCTCNAGCACNTGCTGCCTNATTTCATCTATTTCTAAATTTTCTAGCCCTATTTCGTGGAGNTTAGCGCCGGCATCTGAGTCGGGTAATTGCTCAAAAATGTCAAAAATTTCATCAAAACTCATGCTCTCCAGGGTTCTGAGGATATTAGAGTTTTGGCAGAAGACTTGGATATTAATACCGTACTGTTTACGGCAATGAAGCCCTAACTTGGCGATCAGCCCGAGGGTTGTGCTATCCAAACCCTCTGCGTCAAACATGTCAATAACGACTCGTTTAACATTCTCACTTCCAAAAATGGTATTGATATGTCGGTTAAGGGTCCCGCAGAGGCTGACTCTTACGTCACCTGTGAACTTTAGGAGGTAGTTCCCCATCTCGTCTGAAACCAGTATTTTCCCGGGATTCAAACTACATACCCCTTGTAAGCAGGCACATCGAAATATCGTCTCTTGGATCTTCGATAAAGTCTACTGAAAGAGCTTGTTTCAGTGATTCAATATCATCAGAACTGACGGCTAAAAAGCGCAACAACGTTTGCTCTTTATCACTCAGGTCTTTGTCGGGTACTAAATCGAAAACCCCATCAGACAGCAGTACTAGAGCACAACGCTTAGGTAGAGTAACCTCCTCAACCTGCCAACTAGCCTCTTCAAATATTCCCACTGGTTTGCCTTTGCCTGGCAGATACTCAGCTACGCCATCCACAATAAGTATAGGCCTTGGCAGTTGGGCACCGACAACATAGCGCAATTTGCTAGTTTCAGTGTCTAAACAGCCCGCTACGATAGTNAGNTGCTTNCCCAGGCCCGTTGCCAGTATTTGNTTGTTAACGTGCTCTAAAAGGCCCGCAGGAGCTTCATTAAGGGCCGCATAGTCNTTTTCAGTAACATGACGCCTAATTACCCTGCCAATCATGAAACGAAGTAAAACAGTAATAAACGCGGATGAGGCACCATGCCCCGACACATCAGCAAAATAAAACAACAAATAACGCCCAAGAACAAAGTTATAACCGACAAAGTCACCACTTAAATATAGGGAGGGCGTTACNGAATGGGATATTTCATACTCACCAAAAGCAAGAGGACTTTCGGGCATTAAGCTCTTTTGCACCTCAAGNCCAGCCATCTGATCCTGTTTGAGCATNCGNAGNCTCTCTTGCAGCTCGGCATTTGCCTTCTCTAGCTCATGACTGTAGGTCCTACCCTTATATTTGGCTTCTGATATATTTTGAAGTCTTGCAAAGGACTCTGAGAGCTCGGTTTGTGACATACCGTCAAACCACACATCGGCCACGCCGAGTCTAAAGTACTCTACCGCCGCTGAAGCGGATGATTCATCTAACAACACAACCACTAAATGATTGTCGACATATGCTTTGAGTAAATGAGTATTCTCAGAACTAATCAACGTACTGGCAGGCGGGGAAAACACCAAAACTTGGGAAAAAGAATCCTCAGGCGACCCGTCTATGGAGCTCAGGTCAGGAAAACACTGGCACTGTCGTCCACTTTCCTCGACACCGGAAATGAGCCTCCTAAGCCTGGCATCTTCCTCTCCAGCGAGAAATACTAAGCTATTAATTTCACTCATTAGCAACCCGACTTTAAAATATGTTGGTATTACAAACCTATTTAACTTTTTAAACTTCTACCACTTAGACTATATCTAAAGAATCAAAGTCTTTCTTAATAGTCTTCTAAATCATCAAAATCGTCTTCTATTGCGCCATCACTAATGAGATATTCTCTATTTTGCAGATAAACGTCTCGCACAAACAAGTATTTGTCCCCACTCATAACATCATCAACGCCTAACAAGTCAGCCCTTAGGGCGATGATATCCACGGCTTTGATGCCTGCGCGGACAGCGTAGCTATCATTATAACTAAAGGGATCTAAAAAGCTGTCAATAAAGTTCGATGGGGCATCGCGCAGCGTTGAAGGGCCAAAAAATGGCAACATCAAGTATGGCCCCTCGCTCACACCCCAGGTCGCGAGAGTTTGACCGAAATCTTCGCCCTGATTTGCGTGTAAACCAGCACTGGTAGCTACGTCCAATAGCCCCCCTATCCCGATTGAACTGTTAATTAGAAGCCTTCCTAGGTCGTTGCTAGCTTGACCAAATTTACCCTGTAATAGGCTATTAATTGAATTAGGGATTTCATCAAGATTTGCAAAAAAATTACTAATGCCCTTGCGCACAAACTTAGGGGTCAATTTGTCATAAGTAACGGCCACTGGCCTAACAAAAAGAGGATCTAGAACCTCAAAATTAAATTTATATACCTGTCGGTTGAGATCCTCCAGAGGATCGACGTCTTGAAGCTCATCTGCCCAAGCTGTGCTCGACATAGAAATCAACATTACGGTAATTAACGCTCTTAACATTATTTGCTCAATATCCTTTTCAAACTGTTTAACGTAGACAAATTATACGTGAGACTGAGGCATTTAGTGTCTTTGTTTTTAACGCTACTGCGAATTAAGGATCTCAATCCGTTCACAGCGTCACAAATCAGGCAAAAATCGTTGCAAATTATCATTTAGCTTAGACCAACGCTTTATTAAACGCTTAGCTGAAACCGGTTGGCGAGTCTTTAATTGCTGTGCAAACAAAGACACTCTGAATTCTTCTACCAACCACCGATAATCAAANACCGCCTCTCTTAAATCGAGAGTTAATGNATNNACATCTAGATCCATTTCATTTAACGGCTCAATCAATTGAAGTATCTCTTTGACGTAACCTTTGTCCTTCTCCAGCTGAGAGGATAGCTTATCGATTCTCAATCCTATCGCCTTAATAAATCTTGGATACTGTTGAATATCCTCAGCCTTACTTTGCTCTAATGTTANAGGGGAAAATAGCCAGTCCATCTGCTCATTAATATCAATTCTGGCGCTTTCTGCCAATGGGCCCATTCCTCGCAACTGCTTTTGCTGTTGATGAAGTGGTGTAAGCACTGATTCAAGAGCAGCACCCTGCTGCTGAGCAAGGTAAACAACATCCCCTATCCCTTTTTNAAATGCCTCANTAAACTCACTCTTACTCCTGAGGACNAGCCCCTNTGAGAACANCCCTTGCTGAAAACTAGCTTTGATTATCGCTTGAACAAGCTGTTCTCTTGATGGTAAGCCCGCGGCCTTTAAGTCTAAGTCTTTCCCTTTAAGTATATTTTTTACCAGATACTTAACCTGTTCACGACCCTTTAGCTGCGCAAGCCTGAGTTGTCCGCTAATTGTTATTGCCTCAGCCAACAACGGGTTATCAATCAGCTCAATAGCCACAGAGTCTTGATGATCTCTTAGTGCCGGCCAGGCCTTGATCGTCATAGCACCTCGAGGTAAGGCCACTTCAACGGGCAACTCATCAAAATCCCACTCGGTAATATTACTGCGAGTAATCGTATTTTCTGGCGATTCATCTAAGCTTTTGCTAATGCGCTGTTTAAACTGTCGTTGCAACTGGCTTAAGTTTCTTGCCATACCGATGACATTACCCTGCTCATCTTGCAAGATAAAGTTCATTTGGTACCAAGAATCTAGGCCGTCAGGATTCCAAGCATCAAGCGGGATTTTTGTTCCTGTCAATTTCTGCAATTGCTCACTTAGGACCTCAACTATAGACCTGTCTCGAGCTCCTACTTTAGTAAGGACTTGGTCTACGTAATCAGGAACAGGAACGAAATCGCGACGGATATTTTTCGGCAACCCTTTTAGCAGCGCGACGCACTTGTCTCGCAACATTCCTGGTACTAACCAGTCAAACAAATAACGGGGCAGCTGGTGCAGCAAAGCAACTGGAACGAGCAGGCTGACCCCATCCTCTGGATGCCCTGGCTCAAATCGGTAACGCAAATTGAACCCGAAATCCTCGTGTATTAAATTCTGAGGGAACTGAGCTTCTTCATCCCCCGATAATCCTCTGAGAATAAGCGAACTCTTGTCCAAAAATAGCAGTTTAGGATTCTCTTTTTCAGACTCCTTTCGCCACTTTTCAAAGGAGGGCAAGTTGTAAATAGATGCAGGCACTCGCTCATCATAATGATTAAAAACAACTGTTTGCTCGGCAAGTAAATCTCTACGCCGAAATCGATTCTCCATTTCTTCAAGCTCTGAAACCAAGCCAAGGTTATGGGTATGGAACGGACCCTTGCCGCTGTAGCCATTCTCTACCAAAGCTTGCTGAATAAATACTTTTCTCGCTTCTGTTGGTGCGATCTTTCCAAATACTACACGCTTACCTTCAACAATATTCAGCCCAAATAACGTCTGCCTTTCTTTTGCCATCACCTGCCCTGAGCGATGATGGTAAAAAGGCTCACTGTGAGATTTTTTAACTAAGTGCGAGGCTAATGACTCCAGCCATTCAGAATCTATTTTGGCCGCATTTAACGCGTATTGTTTGGAGGTTTCCATCAGCGAACCTGCCATTATCCACTTCGGTGGTTTTTTACTTAATCCAGACCCCGGGAATACAAAGAACTTGCGATTGCGAGTACCTAGAAATTCCCATTTGTCTTCTCGCACACCAACCTGCCCTAATAATCCGGACAAGATCGCTCGGTGTATTGCTGAGTAATCAGCTAAGTTGAAGTTTTCTTTAAGCTGCAATTCTCGGCATGCTCTGTGTAACTGATGATGTAAATCTCGCCATTCACGCATTCGAACAAAGGATACATATTGAGATCGACAGTATTTACTATACTGACCCGTAGATAAGTCCTGTCGCTTCTCCTCGAAATGATTCCACATATTGAGTAGAGACATAAAATCGGAATCTGTGTCTTGCCATTGTTTGTGAGCCAAATCAGCCGCCTGCTGTTTGTCCCCAGGTCTTTCTCTAGGATCTTGGATACTCATACCACTAGTAATGATAATTAACTCAAGGAGGGATCCATTGTGGCTTGCCTCTAATATCATTCTTGCAAAGCGCGGATCTACCGGCAGTCCAACCAACTGTTTTCCTATTGAGGTCATTTTCCCAGAAGCCGTAACTGCCTGAAGCTCCTCTAAGAGTTTATAGCCATCATTAATCAATCGATTATCGGGAGGATCTATGAAAGGAAAAGCACGAATATCACCAATACGCAGATGAAGCATCTGCAAAATAACTGCAGCTAAATTTGTCCGAACAATTTCAGGGTCAGTAAAGGGACTTCTAGCATCGAAGTCCTCAGATGAATATAGCCTGTAACAAACTCCATCACTCACACGGCCACAGCGGCCTGCGCGCTGATTTGCACTAGCTTGGGAGATAGCCTCTATCGGAAGACGCTGAACCTTGGTTCTGAAGCTATACCGGGATACACGAGCCCGCCCGGTATCAATTACAAAACGAATTCCTGGTACAGTGAGTGATGTCTCTGCGACATTGGTACTTAGAATCACTCTGCGCCCCTTATGAGGCTTAAAGATCTTGCTTTGCTCTGCTAGGGTCAATCGAGCATAGAGGGGGACGATCTCAGTATGCTTTAGCTGAGCACGGCGAAGCGCTAGACTTGCTTCTCGAATTTCTCTCTCTCCGCTCAAAAACACCAAAACATCTCCTTGGCTCTGATTCTCCTGAATGTCTCTCAAGCAATTTACTATTTCTTGGTTGCGTTCGCCGTCAAACATCTCAGGTCCACTGTAAATAATCTCTACTGGGTAAGTTCTGCCAGAAACCTCTACCACTGGTGCGTTATTGAAGTGAGCAGAGAACTTCTCAACATCAATAGTTGCAGAGGTAATAATGAGCTTTAGATCTTTACGTTGAATCAACAGATTTCTTAAATAGCCCAGTAAAAAATCAATGTTCAGGCTTCGCTCGTGAGCCTCATCAATGATGATAGTGTCGTATTTGGTAAGATATCTATCTCGCTGAATCTCTGACAATAAAATGCCATCAGTCATCAGCTTAATAATACTCTCAGAAGATGTTTTGTCTGCGAATCTAACTTGATAACCAACGGCAGAACCCAGCGGCGTCTTTAATTCTTCAGCGATTCGCTCAGCGACGGTTCTTGCTGCAATCCTGCGTGGTTGGGTATGACCTATGAGCCCTCGCACTCCTCGCCCTGCCTCGATGCATATTTTAGGAATTTGAGTGGTCTTTCCGGACCCCGTCTCTCCTGCAATCACCACAACCTGATTATTTTGTATCAATTCTTTAATTTCGTCGGCACGNNTNGATACAGGTAATTCTGGATATTCAACTATTGGTAGTTTTTTCCGTCGAGACTGGACATGGTCTTGAGATCGTATGGCCGCTCTATGCCATTTTTGCCAATCCTTTGAAATATCTTTACCAAGCACTACGGCCTTTCGTAGCCTTATTAACCCTTGCCTTAAG
This sequence comes from Porticoccaceae bacterium, assembly GCA_002685195.1. Classification (GTDB taxonomy): domain Bacteria; phylum Pseudomonadota; class Gammaproteobacteria; order Pseudomonadales; family Porticoccaceae; genus HTCC2207. Next base: position 32,886 of record NYWV01000056.1, on the reverse strand, counting down.
CGAAATTCATCACTCGCTGCTACTTCTAGGGAAAGTACATTGGTGCATAAATCAATTTGATCGATAGCGGTTGGTGGTTCAACCGGAAAATAGAAAGGACTGGGATACTGCATAAAAGATTATTACTCGCCCGACTCCAGCCACACGCAGGACCCACTAGCTGATTTGATGTCCTCTAGCTTTTTATGGTGNGCGGCTATTTCATTATCGTTTGCTCTAATCACCCTGATAGGCTTCCTGTCTTTTGGCAATCGTCGAATGGTTGANGCTGTATTNATTTCTCCACTTTCAGAANCTCCTTNTTGGTTGATATTTAAATTCACCTGCCCACCTGTCATGAGAAGATAAACATCAGCAAGAATTTCAGAATCAAGCAGAGCCCCATGCAGGTCTCTTTGGGAATTATCTACTCCATAACGCTTACACAATGCATCTAGACTATTTTTTTGCCCTGGATGCTTTTGCCTGGCAAGCCCCAAGGTATCAATAACTCGGCAGCTAGACTCCAATAGCGGCGTCTTTTTGCCGAGCTTTTTGAGTTCATGATTGATGAAGCCAAGATCAAAAGGTGCGTTGTGAATAATCAATTCAGCGCCATCTAAAAAATCAAGAAACTCAGAACTTATTGCCGAAAATAGAGGCTTATCTTGAAGATACTCATCAGTTATTCCATGAACCTCCATAGCGCCTTCATCAATCTTACGCTCGGGATTGATGTACTGATGGTAATGTCGTCCAGTCAATTTTCTATTCACCATTTCGACACAACCAATCTCAATAATTCGATGATCTTGGGAGGTTTCTAAACCGGTGGTCTCTGTATCTAAAACAATTTGTCTCATTGGCTACACAACTATAAATGATTATTTTTCTGCGGTTCTGGAATTGCCATATGCCTAAAGTTCATCAATGCCTTGATTAGCTAGTTGATCAGCTAATTCATTCTCTGGGTGGCCGCTGTGGCCTTTGACCCATTGCCAGTCTATCTTATGTTCTACAATCAATACATCGAGTTTTTTCCACAAATCAACGTTTTTCACAGGCTTTTTACTTGCCGTTTTCCATCCTCGCTTTTTCCAGTTAGGCATCCACTCTTGAATCCCTTTCAAAACATAGGTCGAGTCCGAGGTCAGAGTGACGTCACAGGGGCGTTTCAATGCCCCTAGGGCCTCTATAACTGCGGTCAATTCCATTCGATTATTAGTCGTGTCCTGCTCGCCACCAAATAAAGTTTTTTCTTCGCCACCAAATCTTAATAAGGCGCCCCACCCACCTGGCCCGGGATTTCCTCTGCAGGCTCCGTCAGTAAAAATTTGAACGTGACTCATAAATTATCCTGTATTTTTATTGCGTAAATTTATTATGTACTTATCGTTTGCTTTTCTTTGATCCAATCGAATGGCTCGCAGATCTGGGAATATGTCCTCGAGCAGCGGACTTCCAATTAAGAGAGGAACTTGCGATGCCGCGACCTACTCTTTTGACTCCATGGATCATGTAAAAATTACCTAATGGAAAGGTAATACTTTGGCAGAACTGATCCCAGGTCTTTTTAGGTCGTTGATTGGGTTCAGCTTCAAGATTTTTTTCACTGCTATGATAACGAAAAGGCCAACGATAGGCCCCATGATTAATTTCTGACACCTCAAAGTTTAGTAAACTTAACCAGTCGAGTAATCGTCCGGCACGCAAGCTATGAAATTGATACCAAGGGTAACTGCGCAAAAACTGTAGTGGCAACTTGGTTAACCCTAAGGGGCCCATTGGATTCATCACACAAATTAGTAAATGCCCTCCTGGGGCTACCACTCTGCATGCTTCAGCTAAAACAGACTGCGGAGACACAGAAAACTCTAAGGTATGTTGCAGCAAAACCACATCAACAACATCCGAAGGCAAAGGAAGTTCCGATAGATCTGAAATAGCGGAAACGCCGGTGAATCCAAAGGATGATTGAATATTAAACCTATGAATTTGGGAAAAACTTTGCCCAACATCTTTATCTGATGTCAGGCCTAAGTGCATAAATCTATACCCTGGCAAACTGGCATACTTTTCTGAAAATATGCGCTGTTCTTCTCGTAAAATATAAGAAGCAAAATCAGTCTTCGCCCACTGATCAAGATCTTTGGCAGTGGATGCTAATCCTTTAATTAAGCGTTTATCTAACACTATTTTATATTCTCAAAGTCTACATCAATAAATGAGCTGATTATGATCACTCTAGCCGGCAGATATTATGGCGGTTGCTCTACATAAACACCACTGTACATGTTTCTCCCCATAAGTAATGGAGATTTTCCTTAGAAATCGTACATGAAGCCAGCTTGGATTCTCACTCTATTTAATTGTTTAATAGTTCTAACATCGCTACACTCTCGCGCTGAAACTTGCACTAAAAAATGGCCACTTCAATTGATTACGCTTAAAAATCCAATTCTTGCTAGTATCAGTGTAGTAGTTTTGATCACTCTATCTGCATGTTCTAGTTTTTCTGGTTCAATACCAATACAAACTCAAACCTCACAAAGCAAAGGCGCCGAGGATTTTGTCTCATCAGAAAAAACAATTTCTGAAAATCTCCAACCTATTGTGCTTGAAGATAATCCAGAGTCTATCCCTGCACAACAGGTTTTGGAAAAACCGATCGAGGAACCCGAATTTTGGCGAAAAGTTAGAGATGGCTACCAATTAGATCTATCAGATTTGCCACTCAAAGTTCAAAAACAGCGTGACTGGTATCTTGAAAATCCGAACTACTTACGTATTGTACTCAAAAGGGCTGAGCCCTTTATTTTCTATGTTGCTGACCAGTTAGACACGGCTGGACTACCTCTAGAACTTGTCTTTCTCCCAATTATAGAAAGCACCTATGATCCGCTTGCCTATAGCCCTAGCCATGCGGCTGGCTTATGGCAATTCATTCCATCCACTGCTCGTCAGTTTGGTCTAGAGCGCGATCGATGGTATGACGGCAGGCGTGATGTTGTTCAGTCCACTGAGGCTGCAATAACTTATTTGTCTTATCTACACCGTCGCTTTGACAGCGACTGGCTGCTAGCTCTGGCAGCATATAACTCTGGAGAGGGTTTCGTCAGTAAGTCTATTCGCCGCAATTTGAGAGAAGGCAAACCAACGGACTTTTGGAATGTGAAATTACCCCGAGAAACAAGAAATTATGTTCCTCAATTATTAGCCTTAGCTTCAATTATTAGTGATCCGGACAAATACAATGTCACCCTGCCCGAAATTCCTTTTGAGCCCTATTTCACTGCTGTACAAGTCAATCATCAAATAGCTTTATCGACAATTATAGATATCACCGGTGTCGCTCCATCCCTATTTACGCAACTTAACGCTGCGTATCGCCGATCGATTACGCCTCCAGAGGGTAGTTATCAAATTCTATTGCCCCGCGCTAATGCGAAAGATTTTCGTGATTTCATTAACACCACAAACCCACGAGTATGGATTCCTCACAAAGAATATATTATTGCTAGCGGGGACACTTTATCTCACATAGCACTTCGTTTTAATGTGCCTGTCAGTTCAATCAAGAAAAGAAACGGTCTCTTAAGCGACCGCCTTACCATCGGGAATACTCTTTATATTCCTGAAGGAGACGGAGAAGCGATGGTCGTTCCTAAAATTATGCGTTACAAGACCATAAGCCATATCGTAATCTCAGGCGATACCTTGTCATCACTGGCTATAAAGTATGGGACATCAGTTCGAGATCTGCGCGCACAAAATGGACTTAACAGTGAATTAATTAGAATTGGTCAGGCTCTTGATATTCTTGTACCCAGCGCCTCTACAAAAAGCACAAAATTAAGACGACTCTTCTACACCGTTAAATCTGGTGACTCCTTGTATCTAATTGCTAAAAAATTCTCCTTGCTCATTAGTGACATTACACGTTGGAATAAAATTAGTCGTGAGGAGTATCTACAACCGGGGCAAAAATTAACACTGTTCATCAATCCTCGCATTATCTAGCATCGCTTTATCGTTAAACAAAAAAAGAGACGGGAAAACCGTCTCTTTAATTTAGATTATAAAACTCGAATCAAGAAGCTACTGTACTATCTCGGTGTCTGCTCTTACGATGGCTTCAAACGCCTGTATATCGCGATTTCCATTAATTGAGAGAGTTGCTGATGCAAGGCTAGCCTTCTCGTCTCTAGAGAGCGCTGATACGTCTCCTGGGGTCACTTTGACCAATGAGCTAACTATAAGATCTCCAGAGGAAGTGGAGAACGTTTGTACAGAACCATCATCTGCTGGAACCGGCAAACTAAATATCTTTGCATTAATCTCAGAATTAACGNCTCTACTGCGTCTGGTCATTGATANTCCCACTTGCCAATCAAGACCTTCACTCTTTGCAACAACCTCTATGGTTTCCCCTGCCTCAACTCGTGCTGCCAGACCGGCACCCTTATCTGCAAGAGTCTCCTCAACTAACTGCTGTGTATAAGTCGTTTCAAGAAGGTCTCGCACTTCTGCCAGCTCTTGTTGGCGAGCTTCATAGTAGTCGTTAAGCTTTACTACCACATANCGGTCATTACCAAGATCTATGACTTCACTCGCGAACTTGTCTTCCACCACCTCGGTACTGAACGCCGCTCTAATTACACTAGGGATTGCAGCGATCCCCTCACCTCCAGCCTGAGTAAATGATTCTGATGTCACCATCTCTAGCCCAACATCCTCAGCGACTTCAGCAAGAGATTCGGCATTGAAGCTTAGCTCTTTAAGTAGCTCAAGTTTGGCTACCAGCGTGTCGGTCGTTGCCTCCAACATCAAATCTCGCGTAATACGAGGAGTTTCCTCTGCCAAGACAAAGCTTTGCTGTTGAATGTCCAATAATTTAATGAAATGAGTGCCTGAATCCGTTTTTACGGGATTCGAAACTGACCCTATACTCAAACTTTTTAACGCCTTTTCAAACTCCTCTGGGAATGTATCACCAGAGGTATAACCCAAATCTCCACCTGTCTCAGCTGAACCAAAATCAACAGAATACTCGCTCGCCAGTCGAGCGAAGTCTTGACCGTCGTCTAGTTTTGCCTGAATCTCGGCAACTAATTCATCCGCAGGGTCTTCCAAAAGGATATGAGCCGCCTGTCGTGATTCAGCCATGTCGCGAGATAGAATCTCTTCTTCAAATCGAGCAGCTACCAAATCCTCGGTGATCAGCGTGGGGTCAGCAAGTATATCGGCACTGAGTTCAATGTAATCCACACTAACTTTTGGCTCAGTTTGGTACGTCGCCTTGTTCACTTCGTAAAACTCGTTAACTTGAGCTTCAGTCAGGGTGATCGATGACCTAATTTCATCAGCAGGTACGGTTAGATAATAATAATTTCGCTGTTGCTCAGTCACCGCGGCTAAGGCTGCCAACTCACCATCAGTCGTGAACGCTGTATCTGTTAACCCCTGAACCAGCTGCTGAATAAGCATGTCATTCTTAACCTGTTGCTTGAAGTCAGCGCTGGTATACCCCTGATTTAAAATAGCAAACTTGTAGAGATCTTGATCAAAGACTCCATCCGTTTGGAAGCTTTCAATGTCTAAGATATATTGGTCAACCTCTCTTGGAGACACCGTCATGCGTCGGTCACCCGAGGCTTGCACTAATAACTGACGGCTAATGAGTTGCTCTACAGCACTTGGCCGGATCAAGCTATCATCTAACACAGAAGGATCTAATCCTTCGTTTTCAGAAAGAATGCGTTGTTTTTGACGGCTGATAGACCGCAATACATCAATCTCTCTAATAATTTCGCCTCCAACTACAACTGCTGCATCGCCTGAATTTCCAGACAAGAACATGGTTCCCGTTCCTGAAAAAGCAAATATAAAGCCTATGACTATTACAATGCCGAGCGCAAAAGTGCGCATATTAGTTCTAAAGCTATCTAACATCCCATTTTCCCTAGTATTAAAAAAGGCGCATCAAAGATGCGCCTTTCAGATCTGGGATATTCATCAAGAATTTCCCAGACGAATATTAATTTACCGCGTCTTTTAAGGCCTTTCCAGCCTTGAAGCTTGGTACATTTGCCGCCGCAATCTGGATTTCAGCACCAGTCTGAGGATTACGTCCAGCACGCGCTGCACGGTGCTTGACTGAGTATGTTCCGAAGCCAACCAAAGAAACTTGGTCGCCATTTTGTAATGCGCCGGTAATTGCACCAATAGCAGAATCAAGTGCGCGTCCAGCAGAAGCTTTAGAAATGTCTGCGCCAGCAGCGATAGCATCAATTAAATCAGATTTATTCACGGTATTCCCCTTTTTTTTCTAGAAGTGATATTCGTTAAAAAGGCGCACTCAGTCCCTGTGGCAACGCCAGTAACAAGCCAAGTTGCAGTCCCTGTGTACTTTATACCAATAGCAACCGCATCGGGTCAAGCAGTCTCTTTAAAATTACAGCAAATAGTTCAAACCTAGTGNGTACTTGGNCTCTGATTNGCCAAATCTNCATTATTTGAACCACTAGTNTCNACAAACTCTGACTCACTTAAAGGTTTTGNTTGTGCCTCTAGAGCGATCTCTAATACTTCATCAATCCATTTGACCGGACAAATTTTTAAATCCGCCTTAATATTNTCTGGTATCTCTTTTAAATCACTCGCATTGTCATGAGGAATAATCACTGTTCTGATACCTCCNCGATGGGCCGCCAATAACTTCTCTTTCAAACCTCCAATTTTTAGCACCTGGCCTCGAAGAGTAATCTCTCCAGTCATGGCAACATCCGATTTCACTGCAATCCCAGATAAGACCGAGACCAAAGCCGTACACATACCAACACCAGCAGAAGGCCCATCCTTAGGGGTAGCGCCTTCTGGAACGTGAATGTGCAAGTCGTTATTTTGGTAGAAGTCTCGACGAATACCCAAAGCCTGCGCCCGACTGCGAACCACTGTTAACGCCGCTTGAATTGACTCCTGCATTACATCACCAAGAGAGCCAGTCTTAATCACTTTGCCAGTCCCGGGAATAGCAGAGGTCTCTATTGTAAGCAATTCACCCCCTACTTGAGTCCATGCAAGGCCGGTAACCTGCCCTATTTGATTCTCAGCCTCGGCTCGACCAAAATCAAACCGCCGAACACCCAGCATTTCTTCTAGCTCATCAGANTCCACCCGATCAATCATCGGGCCTTTAACACGCACATGTTTGGTTACTGTCTTTCGACAAATTTTAGCTATATCCCGCTCTAGCCCGCGCACGCCAGACTCTTTGGTGTAATAACGAATAGTGTCTTTTAAGGCNTCTTCNGTAATTTCTAGCTCTGAGTCTTTTAATCCATTGGCTTTTAGTTGCTTCGGGACNAGNTACTTTTCTGCTATTTTGACTTTCTCGTCCTCGGTATAGCCAGGAATTCGGATAACCTCCATCCTATCTAACAGCGGGCCCGGTATATTCATTGAGTTGGCTGTACAAACAAACATTACATCTGACAGATCATAATCAACCTCTAAATAATGATCATTGAAAGTATGGTTTTGCTCTGGATCGAGAACCTCTAGCAAAGCTGATGCTGGGTCTCCTCTTTGATCCATTCCCATCTTATCTATTTCATCAAGAAGAAATAATGGATTCTTTACGCCAACCTTTGAGAGTTTTTGAATCAACTTGCCTGGTAGAGAACCTATATAAGTTCTTCGGTGCCCTCGAATCTCGGCCTCATCCCTGACTCCGCCCAGACTCATCCGGACAAATTTTCTGCCTGTGGCTCTTGCGATAGACTCTCCTAAGGATGTTTTGCCCACTCCGGGCGGACCCACCAGGCAAAGCACGGGGCCTTTCAGTTTCTTTACGCGTTTTTGTACAGCTAAAAACTCAAGAATTCGCTCTTTAACTTCTTCCAAACCATGATGATCTTGGTTGAGTCTCTCTTCAGCATTGTTCAAATTATGTTTGATGCGTGTCCGCTTCTTCCAAGGCACACTCGTCATCCAATCAATATAATTCCTCAATACTGAGGCCTCCGCTGACATCGGAGACATCATCTTAAGTTTATTTAATTCAGATTTTGCTTTTTCCAGTGCAGCCTTGGGCATTCCTATTTCATTTATTTTACTATCGATTTGATCAAGCTCTGATACGCCCTCTTCAGTATCACCAAGTTCTTTCTGTATCGCTTTCATTTGCTCATTCAAATAGTATTCTCGCTGACTCTTCTCCATCTGTTTTTTAACTCGTCCGCGAATGCGTTGTTCCACCTGAAAAAGATCAATTTCTGCTTCCATGGAGCTCATCAAGTGCTCAAGCCTCTCTGTCAAATCGGCTATCTCAAGCACTTCTTGCTTTTGCTCAAGAGATAACGACATGTGCGACGCAACGGTATCTGCTAACCTATTGCCATCCTCTATCGCAGTAACGGTCGCTATAACCTCAGAGGGGATCTTCTTGCTTAGATTGACGTACTGTTCAAACAGATTAGTGGTTGAGCGCATAAGAGCATCAGACTCATCTTCTAGTAAATCATTACTCGAAAGCTCTTGTGCAGAAGCTTTGATGAAATCATCTTCTTGAAATGAATTTAAAACACTCACTCTACCCAAGCCTTCAACGAGGACCTTGAGGGTGCCGTCTGGAAGCTTTAGCATTTGTAAAATGGTTGCGAGAGTTCCAACCTGATAGACATCATCAACCCCTGGGTCATCTTCGGATGGATCTTTTTGAGCTACCAGGACAATCTGCTTGTCAGCCGCCATCGCGCTCTCTAACGCGAGAATAGATTTCTCTCGACCGACGAATAACGGAACCACCATATGTGGGTATACAACAACGTCTCGCAGCGGTAAAAGGGGGAGAACAGACATGTTAGCCTCAGACTTCGATGAAACCATTATTACCTCAGTATTTTTAAAGTTACTTGATCACGTATTCAGATCGACCTTTTATTTATATTGGGACGAAAAATCAAATAACAACTGATTTTCCAATCTGATTATCAATATTAGGAGGCTTTTTTTAAACTCAATAAAAAAGGCGACTCACGTCGCCTTTTTTCATGCTTCGTCAGAAGCTACTTTTTTTTGCTCCGGCTTCTCATAAACTAGCATTGGCTCATTCTCACCATTAATTACTGAAGCATCTACTACCACTTTAATAACATCTTGCTCTGAGGGAATCTTATACATGGTATCAAGNAGAGTGGTCTCCAAAATGGATCGTAGNCCGCGAGCACCTGTTTTCCGCTCAATCGCTTTCTCGGCAATAGCAGCNAGGGCGTCATCGCGAATATCCAAGTCAACATTTTCCATCGCAAATAACGCTTGATACTGTTTAAACAACGCATTCTTTGGTTGAACCAAAATATTCACGAGNGCTTCTCTATCCAACTCTTGAAGAGTNGCCACAACAGGTAAGCGACCAATAAACTCCGGAATTAAACCATAGCCAATCAAATCACTAGGCTCCACGTCGAGCAAAGTCTCACCAATCGACTTCTGGGAGTCTTTACTATTTACTTGAGCACTAAAACCGATACCACCTTTTTCAGAGCGGTCTCGAATTACTTTCTCTAAACCNGAAAATGCACCGCCACAGACAAATAGAATATTTGCAGTATCAACCTGCAAAAACTCTTGCTGAGGATGCTTCCGGCCTCCTTGAGGAGGNACTGANGCAACGGTACCTTCGATTAACTTNAATAAAGCCTGCTGAACTCCCTCTCCTGAAACATCGCGGGTNATCGAAGGGTTATCAGATTTTCTCGAAATCTTATCAATCTCATCAATATAGACAATTCCGCGCTGAGCTTTGTCGACATCGTAATCACATTTCTGCAAAAGTTTTTGGATGATATTCTCGACATCTTCACCTACATAACCCGCTTCAGTAAGTGTAGTTGCATCAGCAATAGTGAAGGGAACGTCGAGGAGCCGAGCTAGAGTCTCCGCTAAGAGTGTTTTACCGCTTCCAGTGGGNCCGATAAGAAGGATNTTGCTCTTCCCTAACTCTATATCGGTTTTGTCAGAGTTAGGTTGCTCGCTAACTTGCAACCTCTTGTAATGATTGTAAACCGCGACGGAGAGAATTCGTTTTGCGCGCTCCTGCCCTATAACGTATTCATCAAGAATATTTTTGATTTCAGTGGGAACGGGTAGCCTTTCAGTTGCACTTTCTGACTCAACTGCCTGAGACTCCTCTGAGATTATATCGTTACAGAGATCTACGCACTCATCACAAATATATACCGATGGGCCAGCAATTAATCGACGAACTTCATTTTGGTTCTTTCCACAAAAAGAACAAAAAAGAAGCTTACCGCCATCACCTAAACTTCCGCTATCACTCATTATCCTCTCCTACTAATGGCACCAAGAGCGCGCCACCACTATAAATCTTCTAAGAAAGACTACCTATTCTACGTTCTTTTGTCTAGGACCTGATCTACAAGCCCATAATCTTTCGATTCTTCTGCGCTCATAAAATTATCACGTTCAGTATCTTCAGTAACCTTATCGACAGCTTGACCGGTATGATGAGCCATCAACCCATTAAGCTTATCTTTAATCTTTAAAATTTCTTGAGATTGGATATGAATATCTGTAGCTTGACCTTGGGCACCGCCGCTTGGCTGATGAATCATTGTTCTTGCATTTGGAAGACAAAACCTCTTCTCTGGGGCCCCTGCTGCCAGCAAAAATGCACCCATTGACGCTGCCTGACCAATACACATTGTACTGACATCAGGCTTAATGAATTGCATGGTGTCATAAATTGACAGACCTGCAGTCACTGAACCACCGGGCGAGTTAATGTACAGGTGGATATCCTTGTCAGGATTCTCCGACTCTAAGAATAACATCTGAGCAACAATGAGATTAGCCATGTGGTCCTCGACCTGACCGACCAAAAAGATAACTCGTTCTTTCAAAAGCCGTGAGTAAATGTCGTAGGCTCGCTCACCCCTTGAGGTTTGCTCTACAACCATGGGCACAAGGCCACTGGCTTCAACGTCTTGACTAACACCCTGTATCTGTTGGAAATTCATTTTTGCCTCACTTTTTTCTGCACGACTTTCCTTACCTTTTCCTTATACGACAATCTAGTAACGATCAGATCTGGTCGCTCGACCAACTAAACTCGAGCCCGGAAAGAAGATTTAAGCATCTACCCCAGGTTCAGGATCAGGTTTTATGACTTCCTCGTATGGAAGGCTCTCTTCCTTGACTTTAGCCTTTGATAGTACCAATTCAGTCACTTGATCTTCTAACACTAGGGCTTCAACTGAGCTCAATAACTCCGGTTTGCTGTAATAGTAATCTACCACTTCTTGCGGTTGCTCATAGGTTGAAGCAATCTCGTCTACTCGAACTCTTACTTGCTCTTCATCTGGCGTAAGTTCCTCGACCTTCACCACCTCAGAGACAATTAGTCCGAGTGCTGCGCGACGTTCAGCTTTGTCCTTAAACATGTCGTCTGGCAACATACTTAAGTCTATTTGCTGGCCTCCACCAAACTGCTGGACCATCTGCTGTTTGAGCTGAGTAATCTCATTGGAGACCAATGCTGCTGGCAATTCCACTGAATTCAAATCGAACAATTGATTCATTACTCTGTTTTTTATCTTAGTTCGCACAGCATTTTTTAGCTCACGCTCCATATTTGCTTGTACTTCCTCGCGAAACTTCTCTTCACCGCCTTCTTCAACCCCAAAGAGCTTAAAGAATTCATCATCAAGTTTCGGTAATTTTTTAGCTGACACTGAATTAACCTTTACCGCGAATTCTACTTTCGCGCCTTTAAGGTCCTCTGCGTGATAATCTTTAGGGAACGAGAGTTTTAAAACGGTCTCTTCACCGCCTGTGAGACCTTCTAAGCCCTTTTCGAAGCCAGGTATCATAGAATCAGAACCCAACACTAAGTCTTGCCCCTCAGCTTTACCTCCGTCGAACTCTTTTCCTTTTTTTGTCCCAACATAATCAATATTGAGTTGATCACCCTTTGCAGCTTTCTTCTTTGACGGTTTAAAAGTAGATTGTTGATCACGAAGTTGCTCAATCATCTTTTTAACATCCTTCGCTGTAACATCAGCGACGGGACGAGCAATCTTAACTTTTGACATCTCCTTGAGCTTAACCTCTGGAAAAACCTCGAAGACAGCCATGAACTCCAAATCTTGACCTTCCTTATCAGTAACCTCATCGATGCGAGGCTGACCAACAGGCCGCAACTCTTCTTTTTGGATCGCTTCATAAAAGCTTGAATTGATTACTTCGCCAATGACCTCTTGACGTACGCCTTTACCATAGTGCTGCTTCACGACCTTCAAAGGCACTTTACCTTTACGAAAGCCCTTAATCGCCACTGTCTTAGTCGCTTTCTGCAAGCGAGCAATGACTTCTTGGTCAACTTTTTCGGCAGGCACGCCAATTTTAACTTGCCGCTCTAGACCTGTGCTCGACTCAATAGACACCTGCATGGAATACCCTCATGGTAAAAACATTAAAATTTGGTGCGAAAGGAGAGACTCGAACTCTCACGGGTTACCCCACTGGAACCTAAATCCAGCGCGTCTACCAATTCCGCCACTCTCGCATAGAGATCCTCGAAAACGCAGCACTTTTTTGTGCAAAATAGGAGCTGGTAAGACCCCACCTCTTCGAAGGGCGTGAATTTTGCCACAGCACCCAGTAATCAGCAACTAATTGTGACTGAAATAATTAGTTTATAACTCATCTTTTTCTGGATATACCGCTGCGATAAATAAGACTTCACTCGCCTGCCCTGCAAGTCTAGTTTGATATTAGACTAGAATCCTTATCTTAATTATCATGGTTAATCGAAAATCGGCGTAAAACTAACTAACTAAAAAGCCTTTAAAACCAAACAACAACCTCGAATCCATTTTAAGGACGCATGCAGATGGCCAATGAATACCCAATTGGAACAGAAGGTAAGCCTTGGGGTACCAAAGAGATAACCCTATGGCTGAATCAACAGTCGATTAAACGACGGTATGCTGATGAAGTTTTGGTCACTATTGACTCTTTGCGAGATGATTTCGAGCTAGTCCAATATGGTCATTTGCCTTACGACCAAAATCGCTACCCACTATACNTAGCGAAGACCAAAAACTGGCAAGCCAATTCGCCAACCGTGTTGGTTACTGGGGGCGTGCACGGATATGAAACTAGCGGTGTTCAAGGAGCCCTAGGGTTTTTAACTGGCAAGGCTAGAGACTATGAATCATCTTTTAACCTAGTTGTCGCACCGTGCATCAGNCCTTGGGGTTATGAAACCATTAATCGTTGGAATCCNGATGCAATTGACCCTAATCGTTCNTTTATGCCCAACAGTTTGTCAGCNGAAGCTACTCAGATAATGGCCTANGTTAATGCTCAGCAATTTAATCTGCTTGCTCATTTTGACTTACACGAAACAACCGATACAGATAATTCTGAATTCCGTCCCGCATTAGCCGCCCGAGACGCGGTATTTCAGGCAGTTTGGGATATCCCTGATGGATTTTATACTGTTGATGACTCATCCCGTCCGAAGCCAGCATTCCAAAAAGCNATAATTGANTCTGTTGAATCAGTGACCCACATTGCCCNNCCCGATGAACAGAATAAAATCATTGGCGCTGATGTCGCTCAAAAAGGCGTTATCAACTATAACAAACGCAAACTATTTTTATGTGGNGCAGTTTTACCACTGCCGACTATGTTACCACCACCGAGGTTTATCCTGACAGCTCATCAGCGACACCAAACCAATGTATTGATGCACAAATTGCCGCTATTTGTGGTGGTTTAAATTATTTAATGACCGGCACTAGTGTGGTTAAAGTTTGACAAATATTTGCTTGCAGTAGAGCACCCAAGCAACAGTAAAAAATACGAGGGTGAAACATCAGGCATACACAAATGGAGCGGCTTTATCTGGCATCAGTGATTGCAAATAGCTAATTAAAAAACCTTAAATTGACCAAATATCTAACGGGGCACGTAATAAGTCTTGCAACACACGCACAATAAAACGATGATTCCGCCCTTAAATCACAACTAATCGATTATCAAAGTTTATGCCATCTGAAAAAAAGCAAGTTAATACGCCGCCCAACTCCCAATCCGTTGCCCTTAGAAATGCATTGGGGAGCTTTGCTACTGGAGTAACAGTAGTTACAGCTGTAGGGGAAAATGGGCAAAATATAGGTATGACCGTAAACAGCTTCAATTCAGTCTCTCTAAATCCAGCGCTTGTCCTTTGGAGCATAGATAAGAAATCAAACTGTTTTAGTGATTTTATCAAAGCCAAATCTTATGCCATTCATGTGCTAAGCCATGAACAGCAGGCTATTTCTGATCAGTTTGCTCTTAGCGGAGAGGATAAGTTTTCGAATTTGCAATGCACTATCGGACTTAATAATGTCCCAATACTTCCAGACTTTAGCGCATGTTTTGAGTGTAGCGTCGAGCATCACTACGAGGGTGGTGATCATATAATATTAGTAGGGAAGGTAATAAAATTTGAGGACAGAGGTAGTCAGCCTCTAGTATTCTGCCGGGGAAGTTACACTTCATTTTAATATATAAATTAAGTAGTTATATCATTTAATTAATCCTTTACATTTAGCCAAGGAATGCGTTTTTCTTACTACAAAGTTGACGTTGACGTAAACGTCATATCCATTTAGAATATGCACCTAGCTTGGAGCGAAAGGAGAAACTCTTCAATGCACTCCTCAACCGTTGCAGTCGAATACAGTATTAGTGATCTATGTAAAGAATTCGACATCACAACCCGTACTATCCGGCATTATGAGGATTTAGGCCTTTTGAACCCTTCGCGTCGGGGCCAATCAAGAGTCTATACCCCCTCTGATAGAACTCGATTACGCCTGATTCTTAGAGGTAAAAGACTCGGATTATCTCTAGAGGACTCTCGTCAAATTATAGATATGTACGAGCCTGGTAAGACTAATATTGATCAACTAAACACTTTGATCGACGCAATTCGCGTTCAACGCACTAAACTCAACCAGCAGCTTGATGATATTAGTAAGCTATTGAAAGACCTCAATGATGCTGAAGCCAACTGTGTTATTGCTCTCAAAACTAATGGACAGAACTAACCTATGAATACCCCCTACCCGACACTGAACTTTAACCTAGGTGAAGACATAGACATGTTGCGTGATAGCGTGTTCCAGTTCTGCACTCAAGAAATCAGCCCTCGTGCTGATGATATAGATAGCACTAACGAATTTCCTATGGACCTGTGGCGCAAACTCGGCGATATGGGGCTCTTGGGGTTAACTGTGGATGAGCAATATGGCGGCACGGGCATGGGATACCTTGCCCACAGTGTTGCCATGGAAGAAATATCTCGTGCATCTGCCTCTGTTGGTCTGTCTTACGGTGCTCATTCTAACCTCTGCGTTAATCAACTCCACAAAAACGGCACAAAACAGCAGAAGCAAAAATACCTACCTAAGCTCTGCACAGGTGAGCATATAGGGGCGCTAGCGATGAGTGAACCAAATGCTGGATCCGACGTAGTTGGCATGAAACTTACGGCGAAAAAGCAGAATGATCATTATGTCCTTAATGGCAATAAGATGTGGATCACTAACGGTCCAGATGCCAACACCTATGTCATATACGCCAAAACTGACACCTCTGCAGGATCTCGTGGAATTACAGCATTTATTGTTGAACGAGACTATCCCGGCTTTTCCCGCCATCAAAAGCTCGATAAATTAGGAATGAGAGGATCAAACACCTGCGAGTTGGTTTTTAACGACTGCCAGGTGCCCGCCAAGAACGTTCTCGGTGGCGAAGGTCGTGGTGTAGCTGTTCTTATGTCAGGCTTGGATTATGAACGCACCGTACTCTCCGGTGGCCCTGTAGGCATCATGCAGGCCTGTCTTGATGTCGTTCTACCCTACATTCATGATCGTAAGCAGTTTGGCCAACCCATTGGGGAGTTCCAGCTCATGCAAGGTAAGATCGCTGATATGTATGCGGACTTAAATGCGTCTCGTGCTTATCTTTATGCAGTCGCCAAGGCCTGTGATCTCGGTCAAGACTCACGTAAAGATGCGGCAGCAGTGATTATGTTTACCGCTGAGAAAGCTACACAGATGGCCCTGCAAGCAATTCAGGCTCTAGGCGGCAACGGCTACACCAATGACTACCCCACCGGCAGACTGCTGAGAGATGCCAAGCTCTATGAGATTGGAGCTGGTACCTCTGAGGTGCGCAGAATGCTCATCGGTCGCGAATTATTTAACGAGAGCGCCTAAGAGGTAACCAATGGCCATTATTAAAAGTAAAATAAATATCAATAGTGCCGAGTTTTCTGCAAATACAGAGAAAATGAAGGGTCAGGTAGACGATCTATGCCTGACTCTTGAGAAAATTTACTTAGGCGGGGGTAAAAAAGCCAGTGAACGTCACTTAAACCGCGGCAAATTATTACCCAGAGAACGGGTTCAGGGGCTCCTTGATCCCGGCTCGCCCTTCCTAGAGCTATCACCATTAGCTGCTCACAACGTGTATGACGATGACGTACCGGCTGCGGGAATCATTACTGGTATAGGTCGAGTTAGCGGCCAAGAATGCGTGATAGTAGCTAATGACGCCACTGTAAAAGGGGGAAGCTACTATCCTCTTACGGTTAAAAAGCACTTACGCGCCCAAACTATTGCAGCTGAAAACAATCTGCCGTGCATTTATTTAGTCGACTCAGGTGGCGCTAATTTACCCCGTCAGGATGAAGTATTCCCTGATCGAGAACATTTTGGTCGAATTTTTTTCAACCAAGCCAACATGTCAGCTCGAAATATCCCTCAGATAGCTGCGGTTATGGGCTCCTGCACGGCTGGTGGGGCATACGTGCCGGCGATGGCTGATGAATCGATTATAGTTAGAGACCAAGGCACTATTTTTCTTGCTGGACCACCTTTAGTGAAAGCCGCTACCGGGGAAGTTGTCACTGCCGAAGAATTGGGTGGCGCTGATGTCCACGCACGAACCTCGGGAGTCGCAGATCATCTTGCTAATAACGATCATCATGCTTTAGATCTTGCTCGCAGAGCTGTGGCGCGCCTCAATCGGACTAAGCCTGTGAATGGCGAGCTAATGGAAGCCATAGAGCCCCTTTATAAAAGTAAAGAAATTTATGGTGTTATACCGGCAGACTCCCGGAAATCCTATGATGTTAGAGAAATCATCGCACGAACTGTCGACGGTTCAGATTTCGACGAGTTTAAAGCTCTATATGGGACTACATTGGTCTGTGGGTTTGCCCGTATTTTTGGTTATCCCGTGGGTATTGTTGCTAATAACGGCATTCTTTTTAGTGAATCAGCTCAAAAAGGTGCCCATTTCATAGAGCTCTGTGCCCAACGTAAGATTCCTCTCGTATTCTTGCAAAATATCACCGGGTTTATGGTCGGTAAACAGTCTGAAAATGATGGCATCGCAAAACATGGCGCCAAAATGGTGACCGCTGTTGCAACTGCCAATGTACCTAAATTCACTATATTAATTGGCGGCTCTTTTGGTGCAGGTAATTACGGTATGTGCGGCAGAGCCTACGACCCTCGCTTTATGTTTATGTGGCCAAACGCCCGCATTTCAGTAATGGGCGGAGAACAGGCGGCTGGTGTACTTGCACAGGTGACTCGAGATAAATATGAAAGAGATGGAACAGACTGGAGCACCGAGGACGAGGCTGCTTTTAAACAACCAATCATTGATGGTTATGAGCATCAAGGCCACCCCTACTATGCCTCCGCGCGACTTTGGGATGACGGCGTTATTGACCCTGCAGATACTCGTATGGTGTTAGGACTATCAATTTCAGCAAGTCATAATTGTGTCATTGAGGACACGAAATTTGGCATCTTCAGAATGTAAGCTAACACAACAGTCATTGAGATTTGATTATGGAAAAAATAATCACAAAAATTGATAGTCGCGGCGTCGCCAAGGTTACTTTGAATAACCCAAGCAAGCATAATGCATTCGACGATTATATGATCACTCAACTTTCCAATGCTTTTACAGCCATTGCAGAAAACTCTGACGTACGGCTAATGATTTTAGCCTCTAAAGGACAAAGCTTTTCAGCTGGTGCTGACCTCGACTGGATGAAGCGCATGGCCGCATATTCCTACGAGGAAAACTTAGAAGACGCGAAAGCCTTGGCAGGAATGCTAAAGATGCTAAATGATATGCCTCAGCCAACTATCGCTCGCGTGCAAGGCGCTGCCTTTGGTGGAGCCCTTGGATTGATTAGCTGTTGCGATGTAGCGATAGCGGCAACAACAGCAAGCTTTGCTCTTAGTGAGGTTAAAATTGGTTTGGTACCAGCAACCATAAGCCCTTATGTAATAGCGGCTATTGGAGAGCGCTATGCGAAGCGTTATTTTATTACTGCAGAACGCTTTGATGCCAATACTGCACTGCAAATGAGCCTAGTTCATGAAACAGTTGAAGAGCAGCTCCTAGACAAAAAAATAGAACAGCTTGTTACTTCGGTACTCAGCAATGGTCCTGAAGCCGTCGCTGCTGCCAAACAGCTGATTTCCAAGGTGAGCGGCGAGGTTATCGACTCTACCTTGATTGAACACACCTGTGAGGTAATTGCCGGCATTCGAGTAAGTACTCAGGGACAGGAAGGCTTAAGCGCCTTTTTAGATAAACGAAAGCCCAACTGGTTAAAGGACTAACGCCCAGAATGTTTAAAAAAATACTTATTGCCAATCGCGGTGAAATCGCCTGTAGAATTATTAAAACGTCAAAAAGCATGGGGGTTGAGACAGTAGCTGTCTACAGTGATGCTGACCGTGATGCCCTTCATGTCAAAATGGCGGATCAGTCTATTTACATAGGTCCATCTCCCGCCAGCGAGTCTTATCTAGCGATTCACAAACTCATTGCCGCCGCAGTGGAGAGTGGCGCTGAAGCAATCCACCCTGGCTACGGGTTTCTTTCCGAAAACGCCGACTTTTGTCGTCAGTGTGCGAAACACAACATCGCATTTATCGGCCCACCTCTCGAAGCTATCATGTCTATGGGCTCAAAGTCGGCGGCCAAGACAATCATGGCAAAAGCCGGGGTACCTCTGATACCCGGCTACCATGGCGATAATCAAGACCCCAAGACTCTAAAAAAGGAAGCAGATAGCTTAGGCTACCCTGTTTTACTCAAAGCAGCTGCTGGGGGCGGCGGCAAAGGAATGCGCGCAGTGCAGACTGAGGCTGACTTTGATCAAGCGCTGGATGCGGCCAAACGGGAGGCTATGAGTAGCTTTGATGATGACATTATGCTGGTGGAGAAGTTGGTGCTCCAGCCACGCCATGTGGAAATTCAAGTATTTTGCGATAGCCATCAAAATGCCGTTTATCTGTTTGAGCGGGATTGTTCTCTTCAGCGACGTCACCAAAAGGTCATTGAGGAGGCTCCTGCACCCGGAATGACGGAAAAGCTTAGGCAGAAAATGGGTGTGGCGGCAATAAAAGCGGCACAGGCTATTAGATATGAGGGTGCGGGCACGGTTGAGTTTTTGCTTGATAGTCGTGGTGAATTTTTCTTTATGGAGATGAATACTCGCCTACAGGTAGAACATCCTGTCACAGAAATGATTACAGGACAGGATCTTGTCGCTTGGCAACTGAGCGTTGCTGCAGGTGACCCTCTGCCCTGCTCTCAGGAGGAGTTATCCATTACTGGGCATGCCTTTGAGGCACGAATTTATGCCGAGGATCCTAGTCATGACTTTTTGCCAGCAACTGGCACACTAGAGGTTCTTAATCCTCCAGCGGAAAATAACTATGTGCGTATTGATACTGGTGTCCTTGAAGGAGATAAAGTCAGTATCTATTACGATCCAATGATTGCTAAGTTAATTGTATGGGGCAAAGACAGAGCTCAGGCTTTAAACCGCTTAACAGATGCACTTGCTGAATATCATATTACTGGTGTAACAACGAATATTGGCTTTCTGTATAACTTAGCGACCAGTGGTGCATTTCGCGCCAGTGCAGTAGACACCAGCTTTATCGAACAAAACCATAACGAGATATTCCGCCTGCGCGATGCTGATATTGAGTATGCCGCTCCTTTAGCCGCTTCAGCGGTGATGGATATACGTCAGGGCCAAGCTCTAAAAGCCTCACAGCGGTCTTCAGATCCCAATTCACCATGGCATCTAACCACAAGCTGGGGACTGCCCAAGCCTAAACTGAGGTTACAAATACAACAATGTGAGCGCTACTTAGTGGCAAGTGATCCCAATAATCTAAGTAGCAGCACGCTGGTGGTTAAGAATGAGGGATTTGATCTGTTCACCCCGAAAGGTTATTTCAACTGCAGTGAAATAAAACCCGACTTGGGTACGGACAACCAAAATGCAGACATGGGAAGCCTAAAAGCACCAATGCATGGTTCTGTTGTTGATCTTTTAGTAAACGTCGGTGATATGGTTAAAAAAGGTGACACTTTAGTCATCATGGAAGCAATGAAAATGGAGCATACGATAGTTGCTCCAGCCGACGGTGCAGTCAATGAGTTCTTCTTTGAGAGAGGGGCTCTAGTGGAGAGTGATGTTGAGCTTCTCTCATTTGAGGCTAATGATCTATGAACTATCCTGAGACAGTAAAAGTTGTCGAGGTTGGCCCTCGCGATGGGCTTCAAAATGAGAAAACAGCTCTTGATACTGAGGCTAAACTGCATCTAATCAGTCAGCTAGCTGATGCGGGACTAAAAACCATTGAGTCTGGTAGTTTCGTTAGCCCCAAGTGGGTACCTCAAATGGCAGGTAGTGAAGAGGTTTTTGAAGCGATAAACAGTCGTTTACAACCTATTTACCCAAATACGATCTTTAGCGCCTTAACACCTAATGATTTTGGGATGGCTCGAGCCATAGAATGCGGCGTTAAAGAGGTTGCAGTTTTCGCTGCAGCTTCAGAAAGTTTCAGTCAGAAAAACATCAACTGCTCTATCAAGGAAAGTCTAGAACGCTTCGTGCCTGTGATGAAAAAAGCTTACAGCAGTAAAATCCCTGTTCGTGGCTATGTCTCCTGTGTTTTGGGCTGTCCCTATGAAGGTTCAATTGACCCACGTCAGGTAGCAATAGTTACACAGGAGCTTTTAGACATGGGCTGCTATGAAGTCTCTCTTGGTGACACAATTGGTATTGGAACACCCGCTTCTACGTCTACACTTTTGACTAGCTTATTAAGCAGCATTCCAGCAAGCAAGCTAGCGATGCACATGCATGACACTTACGGCCAGGCTCTGGCCAATATCTTAATCTCTCTACAAATGGGTATATCAGTCTTTGATAGTGCAGTCGCAGGATTAGGCGGCTGCCCCTATGCTAAAGGTGCGTCAGGTAATGTCGCCACTGAGGATTTGATCTACATGCTTGACGGTTTGGCAATTGAACATGGTGTGGAAATGCAAAAATTATTACAGGCAAGCACTGCGATTTCACTTAAACTGAACCGAAATAATGGGTCCAAGGTTTCTTACGCTTATTCATCAACATAGTTTAACGAACTTTTTACTCGATCGATGTTGGCATATACTCAACTTCAACGAGCACAACCCATGGTGTACCAATGCGCACTTTAGTCATCTACTTACGACTGTCCTTAGTTATAGCAACTGTCTTAACCTACCCTCTCTTAAGCCAAATGGCGTACGCTGAAACATTAAATAGTGAAGGAGATGAGGAGGCTATTTTAATTGAGGGGTCAGGGACCTATCACCGCAAGATATCCACCGATCAGCCAGTCGCACAAGACTTTTTTGACCAAGGACTGAGGTATGCTTGGGGTTTTTACTTCCCAGAATCCATAGCGTCCTACCAACGGGCTTCAATGAGCGACCCCAATCATCCAATGATTTACTGGGGACTAGCTCACGCAATGGGACCAAATCCAAATAGTCGATATTCAGGAATGCCTGATGACCCGAAATCTGAGGGTTTGAGAGCCATAAAAAAATCACTTAAGTTGCTCCAAAATGCCACTCCAATCGAGCAAGACATGATTAAAGCCTTGTTTGTCCTCTACGATAAAGACTCCATAGACGATGACCATCAACGGGATCTGGCCTATATCCGAGCAGCCAAACAATTACAAAAGAAATACCCTAATGACCCCGACATCGCATCACTTTACGCTGCCTCATTTATGAATTTAGGTCGCTGGAATTACTGGAAGCACGATGGATCTCCTGTCGGAGATACGGGGAAGATTGCCAAAATGCTCGAACGAACTCTAGAGTCACACCCAGATCACCCTGGTGCGAACCACCTGTATATTCATCTTATGGAAGCATCGAGGGAGCCGCAGCGTGCATTAGATTCTGCTAACCGGCTTGCGTCGACCATGCCAATGGCCGGACATATGGTACATATGCCATCGCATATTTATGTCCGAGTAGGCCAGTTTGAAAAAGCCGTAGCTAGTAATGTGGAATCTCAAAAAGTAGACAAAGAATTCTTAGAAATATGGGGTGATCGACCTTTGCCTAATCTTGGAACCTACCCTCTATCTGCCAAGATTCATGCGCCTCATGCTATCGACTTCATTAAGTATGCTGCGTCTTTTCAGGGGAATTACGAAACTGCAATTGATGCTGCAACTAAACTTGCGAGCAAAATTAAATCTGAGAATGCCAAATATGGACGAAACCAAAAGCGCCTATCAGGTGTTTGCTTAGTCAACAAAATGTTTGGCCGATGGGACAAAATTATAGGTAGCCAACCTATCGTATCTGGCACACCCTACCTCGATGGTATCTGGAGCTACTGTATTGGCAGCGCCTACCTTGCAAAAGGAGACGTAGGTTCAGCCCGTCAAGAGCTAGGAAAAATGTGGCCAATAATTTCGCTATCAAATATCGATCAATATCAGATTGGTCCAACACCAGTATCATCCATCCTTCGAATCGCGGCCCTGGGACTTTCTGGTGAGATTAAACAAGCCAGTGGCGATACCAACTCAGCAATCCTAGATTACGAGGCTGCTGTAGCGATAGAGGATAACAATGGATACATCGAACCACCAGACTGGCCCCAGCCCATGCGCCATTATCTTGGTGCCGCTCTTCTAGACGCAGGCAGAGCAAATGAAGCTGAAGTAATCTATCGCGAGGATCTCGAATGGCATCAAAATAACGGCTGGGCGCTATTTGGTTTATGGCAGAGCCTCGCTGCACAAGGTAAGAGTAAAGAGGCTAAAATTGTGTATGAAAAATACGAGCATGCTTGGCGCAATGCCGATACTAAATTAGTACGGTCACGCTTATGATCGAAACAGATAAAGCAACCGCTCTTACTTATTAAACCATTCATTACTATAATGACAACCCCAATACTCACTTGGAGTAACGATATTGACTGCATTTCGACCCTGTATTGATCTGCATGAAGGCAAGGTTAAACAAATTGTCGGGAGCACCCTTTCAGATTCAGGCGCTGATACAAATTTTGAAAGCGAATATACAGCCGCCCATTACGCCGATCTCTACAAGAAACTTAATCTTCAAGGTGGTCATGTAATTTCTCTTGGCGCCAATAATCAGCAAGCCGTGCTTAACGCTCTATCTACTTATCCTAAGGGGTTACAAGTTGGTGGTGGTATTACTATTGTCAATGCCCAGACATATTTGGACGCAGGCGCATCTAAAGTTATCGTAACTTCACATTTGTTTGAGAATGATGAATTATCTTGGGACCGTCTCTCTAATTTAAGTTCTGAAGTAGGAGCCCATAATTTAGTTATAGATCTGAGCTGTCGTCGAACCAACACGGGGTGGATGGTCGCAACCAATCGTTGGCAGACCACTACGGATACTCTTATTGATGCTCAATTGATTAACCAACTGCAGCCATACTGTGCTGAATTTTTAATTCATAGTGCCGATGTGGAAGGTCTACAAGCCGGAATAGATAGGGATCTAGTCAGCCTGCTGGGTCAAATGGTCTCTATACCCACAACATATGCTGGGGGAGCAACATCATTAAATGATCTTGATCTGGTAAAGATCATATCTGAGGGCAAAATTGATCTCACCATTGGCAGTGCACTGGATATTTTTGGCGGAACCGGAGTGGCGTTAAACGAATGCGTAGAATGGAACTTGAACCAGCGCACCTCAGACTAAGTCCATAGTATTTTCACTCAGAATCACCCAGTTTTTTGCGTATTCGCCTGACCAAAAGTAAAGTTGCAATAAAAACTAATGGGGTGGTAACCGCGACCACAAGTGCATCTCCAAAGGGCAGATAAGTCTCTAGTGGCAGCGGATCCACCATCAGTTTAATCAAACTCATAGAATAGTAGGTAATGGCCACTACTGAGAGCCCCTCTACCGTTTGTTGCAAGCGCAACTGCAGTTTGCTGCGATTGTTCATGGAAGCAAGCAAGCGCTGATTTTGATCTTCCAGCGACAGCTGCAAGCGAGAGTGCAGTAGCTCACTTGTGCGACCGATGCGTTGTGATAAATTCTGTTTTCGTTTAACCACAGATACACAGGTATTATAGGCCGGAATAAAGCGCCGCACATGAAACTGCTTCAGGGTGCGGATTGTGGGGATTTTTTCTTCACGGAGCATGTCAAGACGGGTTTGAGTGAGGTTGAAATAGGCCTCAGTAGCAGAGAAGCGAAAGCTGTGATCAGCAATGAGTTTTTCCACCTGAGTGGCCTCTGAAATCAGCTCAGCCATGAGATTTTGCTCGTCTTCCATGGTCTTAAGCTGCTTAAGTTTTTCGCTGGTCTCACTGAGGCGTCTCTCTAGAGTGCTAACCTCGGGAAGCAGAGATTTAGCGGTGGGTAGAGCGAGAAGCGTCATTGATCTGTACGTGAAAATTTCTAGCAAGTTACGCACTGCCCTGCCCGCTTGGCTAGCATTAATACCCTCATCAATGACTAGAGTTTTGGTGAAACCATCGCTATGGCTGCGCATGGATGTCCAAACGGTAGCATTGCCATCGTATATCTTACTGCCAATTAAACGCTCACCATCAAAGTATCCCCGCAAAGCCTCGCGACCAGAGGGAGCCTCAGCCAATGGCAGTAATTCGATATGGTTGGCGCTGATGATCTCTCCACTAACGGACTGTAGCCAATCTGAGCCTAGGAGTGCCAAAGAGCCCTGCTCTTTGTCTTTTGCTGAATCTCGACTAATTACTGTATAGGTGGAAAACTCGTTGTGCCGTTCCCAGCGAATATTAAAGCGATCACAACTTTGATAAAAACAACTGGCACCCTTTTGTGGTGCAGGCATGCCCCAACTATTGGCCAAATCGGTCAGCCGTTCAATTTCAGTCTCCACTGGCGCAGGATTAAGCACCGCAATGCTCGATACCTGCGCCGGCAAACTGATGACCGGGAAGGGTCTGGTATGCAACTCATCTATTAGTGCATCTTTTAGAGTATGGAACTGCATGGTATCCCCTTATCCTATACATCAGTTGTAACTGCTAGTTGAGCTGCAGCCCGAGTCTTAACTTTCTATGGTAAAGGTTAATCCAGCATTTGCTTGTAGTCTATTAATTAGCTCTGCACCCATAGCTGGGGCTGTTGTCCAAATACCACCAGATGCTAACTGCGGATTTTTTACTAAGCACACTGCACTCTCTGCAATCATTTTTGACGTAGACCCGTAGCCTGGATCTCTATCGCCTTTAACGCTAATACGCACAGACCTGCCATCCGAATGCTCTCCAACCATTAGTACGTCATAAAACCCATTTTCGCGCTCTTCTTTACTGGGCCCTTCTCCAGGTTGAAGCGTACTCTTTGCCATTGAGTTATCTTCTGTAACCGCTTTTGCTATGGCCTCACCCTTATCACCTGGGCCCGTAACCATCATCTCATCATAAACAAAGTCTTCTCCATAATGATGATCAAGTAACATATTTGAGCGGTGAACATTTTTAGTATTAATGCTCGCCATGACAAAGGGGGCAATCCAACTTTCTATAGCTTCATCGTATTCAGGTTTATTGCCCAAGGGCTGATCCGCACCCTGAAACCCTGATGTAAGAGAGAATGGGTTGCGTAACACTGAAATTAGATTTTTGTCCCTACCAGCGGCCGCCATAGTCTCTCTGAAGCTAGCTAATGTTCCCCCTGACATTGTTCCTTTCATGGCTCTAACCCGTCCTTTCACTCTAGATACTGTGCTTCCCAGCTCTAACTCAGCATGCTGCTGCAAGAACAATACGCCAAGATCAAAGGGTATAGAGTCAAAACCACATGAAAATACAATACGAGCACCGCTCTCTTCGGCCGCGGCTGAATGTTCAGCAATCATTTGGTGCATCCATGCTGGTTCACCACAGAGATCGACATAATCAGTTCCTGATGCTGCACAGGCTGCCACAAGCTCATTACCATAGAGTTGATAGGGCCCAACCGTTGTTAACACAACCGAAGCTTGATTAACCATACTATTAATGGAATCTAAATCATCCGCATTAGCCACTATCAAAGGCACATTCTTGGCGATATCCAACTCATCTCTGACTGCTATCAATTTATCTGTACTGCGTCCGGCCATGGCCCATTTGACATCGCCATCCACACCATACGTTTGGTTTAAATATTCAGCTACCAAACGTCCGGTAAAGCCTGTTGCTCCATAAACTACGATATCTATGTCTCTATTAGTCTTCATAAAAGTCCTTTATTAATAGTCGAATTAATTGCTGAGCGGAATAATCTCAAAGTGGGTTAAACTATGCAAATAAACAGAGCTTTAAACCAGTTTTTTATCAATTTACGTTCAATGCTCAGCAACATTAAACTGTCATACTAGAATATTAGTAGGTAATCCCTAACACTAGCGCTTACCTCCCTAACTGTGTAAAAATTGATCTGAAACCTTATGGGTATCTCATGATGGGTCAATTAAATAACAATTTAAATTCTGAATTCTCCGATTATATTCAGGACAAACCTACTATTTCCTATGTGCAGCCAACCGATCCTTGGTTAGTACAAAAGTTTATCTCTGGAGTAGAGATCCTTTTCGGGCGTAAAAAACTTGAGTCCATCTACGATGACCTAAAGAAACAGCCATTTGATGTTCTATCATTTTTCACGTCGGCACTAAAAGCAACTCAGATTGAAAGTTGTTACGATACTCAAAAGTTGGATGTACTTCCAAAAAGAGGCCCCTTGGTCTTTGTGGCCAATCATCCTTTTGGGGTCGTGGATGGCTTAGTTCTTTGCGACATCGCTATCAAAGCGCGAGGCAATTTTCGAATCCTAATTAACTCATTGCTGTGTCGCGACCGGGATCTTGCGCCCTACTTTTTGCCCATTGACTTTCATGAAACAAAAGCCGCAGTTAAGAATAATCTTCGCACTAAAAAATTGGCTCAGGAATGCCTAAAAGAAGATATTCCATTACTCATCTTTCCCTCTGGATTTGTTTCCACTGCAGATCGCAAAGGTTTTGGAACAGTAGTAGACGCACCCTGGACAACTTTCGCAGCTAAGTTAATTCGCGATGCTCAGGCCACGGTGGTTCCCGTTCATTTTGCGGGGCAAAATAGTCGCATATTCCATGTAGCCTCGCATATTAGCGAGCCCTTGCGTATGGCGTTATTATTAAAGGAGGCAAGCAATAAATTTGGCTCTAAAATCGATGCAGAAATTGGTAATCCCTTGCCTTGGTCAGATTTAGAGAATATTGGTGATCGTCAGGAACTTACAACCTATCTGTATAACCAAGTTAGATCCTTAGCCTCTCCACAGGAAATTACTAGATAACCTGTACGATTAAAGCGATTCCTACGGCAAAACCTAAAGAGTACAAAAATATTTTAAGAATAGAGAACTTTCGAGTGGACCAATCAATCCGGTCATCTCGGTCGGTTTGCCTTGATGATGCCTTAAACCGACCAAGATAAAAGAAGACGGCCAATGAAATAATCGCCATAGAACCAAAAATGAGAGAGTTTGCATCCACTAGCGGCTTCTCAATTTCGCCAATAATCGTAACATTTCAAGATATAGCCATATGAGCGTAACCATCAAAGAGAATGCGCCAAACCACTCCATGTACTTAGGTGCGCCCATCTCTGAACCCTGCTCTATGAAATCAAAATCTAAAACCAAATTAAGAGCAGCTATGGCCACCACAAACAAACTAAAGCCAATCCCAAACAAGCCGTTAGAATGAATAAAACCAATACCACCTGAACCAAACATATTCATTAGCATGCTGACAAGATAAAGCATACCAATGCCCATAGTGGCCGACGTCACCATTAGTCGAAAGTTCTCAGTAGGTTTAACGATTCCTGTCTTATAAAGAAACAACAATGAAGCCAGAGTGCCCAGGGTGAGGCCTACGGCTTGAATGACGATACCCGGGTACTGCATTTCGAAAATACCTGAAATTGCTCCCAAAAAAAGACCCTCGGCCACGGCGTACATTGGTGCTGTAATGCCAGCCCATTGTTTTTTAAATATCGTTACTAATGCGAGGATGAAACCGAAGATTGCACCGCCCATTGCCATCGGCATGACAGCCGCAGGATTACCACTTTGGAAAAAAAGATTCCAAGTATATGAGGCTGATAGAACCACCAACGCAAGCAAAATGCCGGTTTTGTTTACTGTCCCTTGCAACGTCATCGTGCTCGATGCAGTTGCTTGTATTCCCGAAGCTGACGATGCACGCTGAGAAACCGAACTAAAAGTAGTTGCTTTTAAGGCTGGATTTCCCGAGCGCCCAAACATATTTAGGGCTTTGTGGTTTGACATAAAAATCTCCAAGATTGATTTTCCAAAAGTATAACGCAAAAGGCCAATTATTAGTCTAGAAATTGGTGTCTTTTCTAAATTCTGAGTATCAAAGTCAATCAAAATTTACCGTGTGAGGGGTAAACTAGAAGTTGCCATATAATTTAATGGTAGGAAATCTCAGTTTTCTCACCACCTACCGGCGCAGTATCACTTTCAGGCCTATAGGTAATTATTAGACTTTCAACACACCTATAGAGAAACCCAAGA
Source organism: Porticoccaceae bacterium (assembly GCA_002685195.1). Taxonomy (GTDB): domain Bacteria; phylum Pseudomonadota; class Gammaproteobacteria; order Pseudomonadales; family Porticoccaceae; genus HTCC2207. The sequence continues at coordinate 3,858 of NYWV01000056.1, read as the reverse complement.
TTGTGCTGAAGTTCAGAGTAGTTTGCGTTCCCCTCTGAGAGCTCCCTCTCGAGACGTTTAATGGTAAACCAATAAACATTTCGTGCCTCATCAACTTGACCAACTTTAAGTAGAGTATAAGCCAGTAGTACAGAAGATGAAGACATCAATTCGTACGTCTGTTTTGGGTCTTCAATCTTTGAGGTCAACATGATATCGGAGGTTTCAAACGCGCAACCTATGTGAGGCAAAGCCTCTGACCATAAGCATTGATCATAAAATGATTGAGCTGTATCAAAAGCCAAACTCCAAAAGGTTTTTGCTCTTGAAGGGTCATTGAGTAAATGTTCCCGATGATTTTTGCATAAGAATTTCATGTTCATTAATTACTTCTCTCAACGATTATTTGGCTGTATCTATGCCCATAAAGTAGGTGAAGGATCTCCCCTCAACTATGCGACAGAATTATATTTGACTTTAATATGAATGTAAATGATAATGATTCGTATTACGTTAAACGATACAGCTCAACGAGGCGCGAATGAAAAAGAACAATCTTAGACTAAACATTAGCTACAAAATTATACGAGGCCTTCTAGTAACATCACTTGTTCTCTATGTGTACTACTATAGCTGGGTCCTACTGTACCCATAGAAACAGCTTCACTATATTAATCTAGGCATTTTTTTGAGGCCACCGACCTTAATCAACCTTGCACAAAAAAGGGAGCCTATGCTCCCCCTCTTGTACACTTTTTTGCTTATTTACTTTGCCATATTTTTCCAAAAAGCATAATTGCAACCACTAGCCACCATCCGGCCATAATCGGATTGCTAACAAGACTCATTGCAGGCACCCCTTCTACTCCCCAATCTGCCATGAAACGAACAGCATTAGCACTCGATGCACCCATCTGGGACAAGGAATGCGCTGTGCTTTGCAGATTCAATGTCAGCAACGCTGAAACCGTAAGGCCATTAAAAATAATGCCCGCTGAGAACAGTGATAGAAGTACTCTGTTCATCATTGGATCTTCACTAGTTAATTGATTTGCAGCTCTAAATGCCACCCATAAAATAAAAAACACGCCTGCTTGATACAAAGCATTTGATATCAAAAAGCTTGAAAGTACACTCCAAATTTGAAACTCGTCCATTGTTATTTCCTCTTATTTATTAATAGTTTTAGATATGTTTTTAAATGACTGGTTAATAATTTCTTACAACAGCATTAAAACTATAGTACAGATTTATACACTTATGGGTAAATTTACAGAGTTATAGATATTGCGGTATGAATCAAGTGTAAGCATAAGCCCAAACTGATTTATTGGTCCTGCAAACCTTTGCCTGTAAACTGTGCTCAATGATGGACTTTAGCTTCTTTACAATTCTGTGGGCATCTATCGCTTTTATTATCTGTCTTTGCTTGTTTTTTATAACAGCACCTTATGGAAGGCACATTAGAGAGGGTTGGGGTCCATTGATTCCAGCTAGACTAGGCTGGATTTTAATGGAGTCGCCATGTGTGATCTTAGTTGTCGGCTATGCCGCACTGGTCAGGCAGGACTTGCTGATAGTCCACCAAATCTTTTTACTCATCTGGTTAATCCACTACACCCATAGAGCATTGATATATCCAGTTTTCATGAGGATGACAAACGCTAAAATGCCACTCAGTATCGCTCTGACTGCATTGTTATTTAATATTGTTAACGTCACTGTTCAATGTTCCGGTATTTTCTATTTCACCCATTACCCTACAGATTGGATTCAGAGCTCTCAATTTATAATTGGTTTATCCCTTTTTTGTGTGGGTATGTTTATTAACATTAAGTCTGACTACATTCTCGCAGCACTAAAAAAAGATAAGGGCCCTGGTTATCACATACCTGATAAATTCTTGCACAGGTATATTGCGTCGCCCAATTACTTTGGTGAAATTATAGAATGGGCTGGCTGGGCTATGCTCACATGGAGTGTTTCGGGCGTTTTGTTTCTAATTTGGACTATAGGCAACTTGTTCCCAAGGGCACTGGCTAATCACAGATGGTATCGTGAGAACTTTGACAACTATCCTAAAGAAAGAAAAGCCATCATTCCCGGTGTTCTTTAGAGTAAATCGAAGTCCTTCAGTTGCTGCGCTGTATCGATAATAGAGAGCTCCGCCTTCATGGGTTTCCAGCCTAACAATTCCCTTGCTTTTGAACTAGAAACATCTCTTCGTTTTCCGATCATTGGGACCATTAAGGCAAGATCCTTTCTAAAAAGGGCCACGACCTTCATTAGCCACTTAGGAAATTCAACCTTTGGAGTTTTGTTAAACCCAGCGTCCCTTAGAATGGCAGCAACCTCATGTACCCATAGTTCTTTTTCAGACACTATAATTCTCTCACCATCAGCAGAACTACTCTCCATGGCAAGAATATGTACAGAGGCAACATCTCTGACATCAACAATTCCTATATGTATCTTAGGGGTACCTGGCACTGAGCCGTTGATCATGTTCTTTACAAGTGAATTGGATGTTCCTACATCCTTAGTTAAAGACGGCCCCATTACCAAAACTGGATTTATCACAGCCAAACTAAAGTCTGGATTCTCCATCTCCATAAACTCCCAAGCAGCAAGCTCCGCCATGGTTTTACTTTTAGCATAGAAGCTAATTCCAGGTTTATTAGGGTTTGACCAATCCTCCTCATCAAAGGATTCCTGCCTATCATTTAATGTCTCGTGAATAGCAGCAAAAGATGAAGTTAGTATGACTTTTTTTACATTGTGCTTCTTAGAAAACTTTAATGCTCTCTGAACACCTTCTACCGCAGGTTTAACGAAAAAATCCTCATCCTCGTCAGTCAAGACAAAGGGAGATGCCACATGTAAGACATAATTGCAGTCCCTTATAGCTGAATCCCAACCACTATCGCGGTTAAGGTCGACTTCAAAAAGAGATAAATGTCTGGTGGGAGTGTTATTACGCTCTAAGGAGTCTAACACTTCAGCCTGCCGATCTTGTGACCTCAAAGTACCATTGACACTGTATCCGCGGTCCAATAACTGCTTAATGCAATGCAAACCTATGAAGCCCGTCGCTCCGGTTACCAAGACCTTTTCCACTGAAAGACTCCTAAAATTTAATAAATACAGGTCAAGTTATCATGATATATCTTTTGCAGATATATCTCTCTTTGGTAATCTCACAAAGGATATGACGAGTTTAGAGCGCTCAGAGTGATGAGAGATGGGGATTACACGCGACCAGTTGGCACGGATAAAGAAGTTCTGTTTAACGCGGTAGATTTAGTTTGAAGGGATCTCTTTCCAAACACTATCCGCAGTGAACTCAACCGATACAATGAATTCATGAGCCGTCCAATGTTCAATCATACTGAGCAGGTACTTACCCCCTACTTTTTTGTATAAATGATACTGCTGCCCAACTCTTGGAACGAAATTATAGGATGAGCTAAAGACAAGCTCATTCAGTTCTGCAAGCCTTCTTATCGAGTCATATTCTCTATTGAGCAACTCAACAGCATTCTCAAAGTAGTTTTTTGTTAGTGATCCACGCTCTGATAAAAAGAGCTCAGTATCAGGCAAAACGATCGCGGGTGAACTTGATGTAGTCCCGTAAGGCAAAAGTGCTTTATTTAATTCAGCCATAGGGCTTTACTCACGTATCTAAGGTAGTGTTTTCTGTACGCTAAACGTGCGCTCTTTGGATTAAGTTGAAACAGAAATAACGATTCGGATTGCTTTTTGGGTTAAACCATAAATACGAGATCTTGAAAATTGGTCGGGACGGCAGGATTTGAACCTGCGACCACTACACCCCCAGTGTAGTGCGCTACCAGGCTGCGCTACGCCCCGATCAGAAGA
>NYWV01000055.1 GCA_002685195.1 Porticoccaceae bacterium | reverse complement strand
ATCTGCAAACATATACCCCGGTCCGCCAGTGCCGTTCCCCTTTGGGTCTCCACCCTGAATCATAAATTCATCAATGACCCTATGAAAAACTAATCCATCATAAAAAGGCGTTCCAAGTTCTTTATTACTGACCTTGGTTCCTTCAGATAAAGCAATAAAGTTGGTCACAGTGAGCGGGGCTTTTTGATAAGCAAGTTCAACAGTGATTTCACCTTTACTCGTTGTCAGGTGGGCATATATTCCATCATCAAGATCTGCAATAGAAAAAGTCGAAAATAGGAGTGTAAAGATAACTAAAAGTCTTCTCATAATAACCTTAGAAAGAAAATGATTAATGATACCCAAAATCCTCAATATTTTAGCGCTGTTACGTTAAAATATGTCTATTAAAAATGTTTTATCATAACGCAGGTGTTGTGATAATTTATATACTTAAACTGAGGATTTTTTTATGTCTCTACTGATTACAGATGAGTGCATTAATTGTGATGTTTGCGTTCCGGAGTGTCCGAATGAGGCTATCTATATGGGTGAAGAAATCTATGAAATTGATGGAGATCTTTGTACTGAGTGTGTAGGACATTTTGACACCCCACAATGCGTTGAAGTTTGCCCGGTGGATTGCTGCCTTCCAGATCCTGACAGGGTCGAGACGGATGAAGAGTTACTGGCAAAAATTAAAGACTAATCTCAGGCCTTCTATAAGGCTTTTTGAAGTGCTGATAAGCACAGGTCTATATTTTCCTTCCTTGAAGTGTGACCCATTAGACCAATTCTCCATATCTTTCCAGCCAAGTCTCCTAGACCAGCTCCGATTTCTATGTTGTAATCATTAAGAAGAGTTGAGCGAACTTCTGCTTCATTTGTGCCTTCTGGAATAAATACACTGTTGAGCTGTGGAAGTCTACTTGACTCATCAACAAGGTAATGAATACCAAGCTTACTTAACCCTTCTCTTAGTAAAAGATGATTTGATTGATGTCGCGCCCAGGAGTTTTCAAGTCCCTCTTCAGTCAGCATGACTAAAGACTCATGGAGTCCATACAAGGTGTTGACCGGTGCTGTATGGTGATAGGCTCGTTTTGCTCCCTTTCCCCAGTAACCCATGACCAGGTTAAGGTCTAAAAACCAACTGGTAACTGGAGTGCTTCGATGTGTAATTTTATGAATGGCTTTCTCACTAAAACTAACAGGCGATAGGCCAGGCATTGCAGAAAGACACTTTTGTGAGCCCGAATAAATCGCATCTATGCCCCAATCATCCACTCTCAATTCTGATCCCACTAAAGAGGTTACTGCGTCAACAATTGTAATGCACCCGTGATTGTTTGCTAATTCACAAATTAGCTTTGCGTCTGATAGGGCGCCAGTTGAAGTTTCGGCATGAACGAAGGCAACAATTTTGGCATCAGGATTGTCAATTAAACTCTGTTCAACTTTTTGAGGGTCTACTGGTTTACCCCATTCGTCGTTTACGATGATGGCATGACCACCAATACGAGTGACATTCTCTTTCATTCGAGAGCCAAAAACACCATTAATGCACACAATGACCTTGTCACCAGGTTCAACCAAATTAACAAAGCACGCCTCCATGCCAGCAGAACCTGGAGCTGAGATAGGCATAGTTAGCTCGTTTTCAGTCATGAATGCATACTGAAGCATCTGCTTCGTTTCATCCATCATTTCTATAAACGCAGGATCTAGATGTCCAATTGTCTGCCTTGCCATGGCACTTAAAATTCTTGGGTGAACATCTGAAGGGCCTGGACCCATAAGTAATCTATTTGGCGGAGAAAATGATTTCATTTTTTAATCTCGGTTGTTAGTTCATTCTTGAATCTATCTGACATATGTCACTTCAAAGCCAATAGAAACAATATATAATTTTTTTATAATTATCTTAGATACTGAAATAATAATTAATAATTAAATTCATAACCGCTTGAATTTAATTTTAAATAAATGTGTTTCATCTCACTATGATAGGAATATCCATAACAATTGAAGGCAAGATGTGTCAATAATTTCTCAGTTAACGAAGTCGTTACCAAAACACACAGTTATTAGTGGTTCTGAAAATACTCGGCCATTTGAATGTGATGGGCTGAGCGTTTATAAACAAGAGCCTTTGGCTGTTGTTTTGCCGAGTGAGGTCGGTCAAATTAAAAAGGTACTAGAAATCTGCCGTCAGAATAACACACCAGTCGTAACAAGAGGTGCTGGAACTGGGCTTTCAGGAGGCGCTATGCCCCTCAAAGATAGCGTTGTTCTGGGACTCTCAAAATTAACTAACATTATTTCTATCGATCAAAATGCTCGCACTGCAGTAGTTCAGCCTGGCGTTAGAAATTTGGCAATTAGTGAGGCGGCTGAGGAGTTCGGATTATATTATGCTCCTGACCCCTCGTCTCAAATTGCATGCACTATTGGGGGAAATGTCGCAGAAAATGCTGGCGGAGTTCACTGCCTTAAGTATGGACTCACAGTACAAAATATTGAGTCTCTCAAAATCTTAACGATCGATGGAGATGAGTTAGTATTCTCTCGTCAAGATGACGGCTTAGGATTGTTGGCACTCATGACTGGATCAGAGGGGCTTTTAGGTGTTATTACTGAAATAACAGTTAAGCTCACTCCAAAGCCTGAACTAGCTAAACTGGTGATCGCTGGTTTTGACAGCGTCAGAGACTGTGCACAGGCGGTTGCTGATATTATCAAAAACGGCGTTATTCCGGCGGGTCTTGAGATGATGGATGCGTTTGCAATAGAGGCCGCTGAAGACTTCGCAAAACCTGGATATCCTATAGAGGCAAAAGCACTTCTTCTGTGTGAATTAGACGGCTCTATTGATCTTGTGAATAACGATGTGAGTGTGGTTAAAAATCTACTTTCAAAGGCGACTTCAATCAAGGTCTCAGAAACCGAAGAAGAAAGACTCCTATTATGGAAAGGAAGAAAATCAGCGTTCCCAGCAGTAGGCAGGATATCTCCAGATTACTATTGTATGGATGGAACCATTCCTAAGAGACACTTAGGTGATGTTCTTGAAAAAATTAATAAACTATCAAGACACTATAACCTNAGGGTTGCAAATGTTTTTCATGCGGGNGATGGTAACCTCCATCCNTTAATATTATATGATGCAGGAATTCCNGGCGAACTNGAAAAAACNGAAGAGTTTGGAAATAANATNCTTAAGATTTGNATTGAANCTGGAGGANNCATCACGGGAGAGCACGGTGTTGGTGTAGAAAAGTTGGATGCAATGTGTTANCAATACAGTGAGGCAGAGNTAGATGTTTTTCATCAAATTAAAGCTGCTTTTGATCCACACGCACTCCTCAATCCTGGCAAAGCNGTTCCAACNCTTCATCGCTGCGCTGAACTCGGCAATATGCATGTCCATCATGGTAATTTGCCTCATCCTGAACTGGAGCGCTTCTGATTATGAACTCCATTTCAGAGCTCCAAAAAAAAATAAGAAATGCTAGCCAACTAAGAATTACGAGTTCAGGTGATGAATCTGACGACGAGCTATTAAATATGTCGTCTTACTCTGGCGTGGTTGAATATTTTCCAGAGGAGCTCGTCATTACGCTTAAAGCTGGAACATCCATCAAGGAGGCTAGAGAGGTCCTGGAAAAAAATAGCCAGGCATTCTCATTCTATGTGANTGATTCTGAAAAGACTATTGGATCAATTTATGCGACATCAGGTTCNGAGCTGTCNGACAGTGTTTTGGGGGTTCAAATTATTAATGGCAAGGGAGATCTTCTAAATTTTGGTGGTCAGGTGATGAAAAATGTAGCCGGTTATGATGTCTCAAGGCTTCTGGTTGGCTCATTAGGTAAGCTTGCTGTGATTACCCAGATCAGCTTCAAGGTTCTACCAGAGCAAGTTGTAAATAGATTAGATCTTAAAGAGGTTAAGAGTAGAACTGAATCTCCTATAAAGAGTGAAATTGANAAAAAACTCAAGAGTGTGTTTGACCCNTATGGAGTTTTTATCTAATGCATATAGACNTAGCCAACAACGCAATCTCAGAATCAACTCAAGATAGAGCCAGTCAAATAATTGAATCATGCGTTCATTGCGGCTTCTGTTTAGCTACTTGTCCAACATACCAGTTGTTAGGAGATGAGTTAGANTCNCCNAGGGGCAGGATTTATCTTATTAAATCTGCATTAGAGCAGAACCATTTCAGTCAAAAATCTTTGANTCATATGGATCGTTGCCTTACTTGTCGATCCTGTGAGACAACTTGCCCTTCTGGCGTTGAGTATGGTCAGTTGCTTGAAATAGGGCGTGAAATGATGGAATCTAAGAGAGGAAAGCTGCAGGCACTGTATCGATACATCGTTAGAAAGACCCTCTTAACCCCATTACTCTTTAGGCCTATTGGNTATTTTCTTCGTCACTCNAAGGTAAGCTCAAAACCAATCAAACCNAATACAGTAGACTCCTCAGTTCTTTTGATGGGAGGATGTGTTCAGNCAACACTCGCACCAAACATCAATCACAGTATAAAAAATATATTGGCTAAATTAAATATTGAAGTAAGGGAGTCCTCTCAAAGTGAATGCTGCGGCGCCCTTGATCAGCATCTAGCCGCCTCTAACGATGCGCTAAAAAAAGTTAAACGAAACATTGATACCTGGATTTCACAGCTTGACTCCGGCGTTGAGGCAATCATATCCAGTGCGAGTGGCTGCGGCATAATGATTAAGGATTATCCTAATCTCTTTGAAGAGTCTGATCCGTATTATGAGAAAGCACTCCTTGTTTCCTCAAAAACTAAGGATATTGCTGAATTTCTTGCCAATAAAGATTTGAGTATGCTCAACCTAAAAGAGTTAAATATTAGCTATCATGAGCCNTGCACTATGCAGCATGGTCAAAAATTAGGCGGCCTAGTTGAGTCAATTCTTTCGGATTTTGGTTACATTAAAAAGACGGTCAAAGATTCACATATTTGTTGTGGTTCTGCTGGTACTTANTCGATTTTTGAGACTAAAATAGCCAANCAACTCAGATCAGAGAAAATTGAAAATCTAAATGCCTCAAAACCTAAAATGATTGTCACTAGTAATATTGGATGNNTAATGCACCTTCAAAAGGGAAGCTCGATCCCAGTTAAGCATTGGGTGGAGCTTCTTGATGTCTAGAAGAAGAAAGCTAAAAAGTAAGAGTTATGAAATTGAGATTGAGTCTTTATCTCATGAGGGCAGAGGTATCTCTCACATGGATAATAAGGTTATATTTACCCGAGGCGCTTTACCTGGAGANAAGGTTATTGCCTCTAGGACGCTGTCTCGAGCTAAGTATGAGGAGGCGGACGTTACCGAAATNCTTGAGCCTTCTTCNGANAGAATCGAGCCAAAGTGCTCGGTTTATGGAATATGTGGCGGCTGCTCATTTCAGCACCTATCGAGCGAAAATCAAATTAATGCAAAACAGGACTGGCTTCAAAGCGCCTTTAAGGGGCAAGCCAAGGTAGAGCCAAAAGAGTGGCTAAAGCCAATGCAGATTGGGAGCTGGGGCTATCGACGTAAAGCTCGGCTCGGGGTTCGTTATGTCGCAAAGAAAGAGAGGGTTCTGGTTGGTTTCAGAGAGAGAAAATCCTCATTTGTCACGGTCATGAGTCGATGTGAGGTTTTGCATCCCTCCCTAGGTGACAACCTTGAATTACTCTCAGAGTGCATAGAGAGGCTTAGCATTAAAGAGCATATTCCTCAAATCGAGGTCGCCATTGCAGAAAAAGACACCATTTTGATATTAAGGCACCTTCAGCCACTCACTAATAAAGATGACGAGGTCTTGAGTGACTATGCCCAAAAGCTTCAAATTACTTGGTATCTGCAAAGTGGTGGGCTAGATACTATAAAGCCTCTAACAAAAGCTGTTCAGCTTACTTACTCTATTCCAGATCATAGTATTGAAATGTCTTTTTTGCCCAATGACTTTACCCA
>NYWV01000054.1 GCA_002685195.1 Porticoccaceae bacterium | reverse complement strand
AACCCAGTTTACTGCGATTAACTGCCTGATGAGGCAACCACTCTGTAGCCACACCTTGAAAGGTTGTGACCAAACGACAGGGTACTTTGTCGGCATGAAATTTTGGGCACATCGCGCGATCAAGTATTGCTAAACGTAATCCAGCTCGTTTAATCTCAAAAAGGCAGCAAAACATATCGACTAGTTCGGTAATGTTTTCACTAAGTTCTGATTGATCCGTATCTCCTAAAGCTTCACTGACACTTAAGAGCGCGCTTTGTGGCGTGACGGTCATAGATGTTTCAAAATTTGTGTTCGCTTTCAAAAAGCCGTCGACAGCTTGTCTGAGCGTTCCAGATAACTTACGTTGCCAAACAACGATATTGGTGTCTTCTCGGTAGATATTAGTCAAAACTCTCGGCTCACCACTTTTCATGACGCCTCCAATTTCTACTTCTCTGCCATTAACCGAATTATCATTAGGCGGATGGGCAAGGTTTAAAGAATTCATGCTTGCTCCCAAACAGGAAATGGGTCCTGCAATGTTGTCCAGTAGGCCTTACCTCGCAACAGCTCGTCCTCACTGAGCAGGCAGTCATCCAGCGCTTGCGTCATGGCATATTGGTCCAGGCTCTGGCCAATAAACACCAGCTCCTGCCGCATATCGCCAAAGGGCTCGACCCAGCTCTTCTTGATAGAGGCTAAATACTCTTNATCTGTAGGCCAGTTTTTCTCGGGTATAGCTTTCCAAAACATACCAGCAAACCCATAGCGNGCAATGCCNCCCGCCTGACTCCATTGGCCGGCAAANTCAGGNCGAGACGCNAACCAAAAATAGCCTTTNGAACGAATCAACTTACCGTATTTGTCTGTACCATGTAAAAACTCATGAAACTTTTCTGGATGAAAAGGTCTCCTTGCTTCATAAGTGAAACTACCAATGCCATATTCCTCTGTTTCGGGAACATGTTCTCCTCGCATTTCTTTGAGCCAACCAGGCGCCTGTTGAGCGCGCTCAAAATCAAACAAGCCAGTATTGAGCACCTCATCGATATCCACTTGACCCTGGGAAATAGGAACAATTTTGGCATCAGTATTTAGTGTTTTTAGGATCGCCGTTAAACGCTCTATATCAGCCGAGCTTACTAAGTCAGTTTTGCTGATCAAAATAACGTCAGCAAACTCAACTTGATCAACTAACAGATCCGCAACACTGCGTTCATCCTCGTCTCCTAAGGATTCACCAGTATCTTGTAAATATTTTGCCTGGTCATAGTCATTCATAAAGTTCACGGCATCAACCACCGTGACCATTGTGTCTAGGTCAGCAACATCTGATAGGGAAACGCCGTTTTCATCTGCAAACGTGAAGGTTTCCGCTACAGGTAGAGGTTCCGAAATTCCCGTCGATTCGATGACTAAATAATCAAACCGTCCTTCCTTGGACAGTTTGGTCACCTCTTCCAATAGATCTTCTCTCAACGTGCAACAAATACACCCATTACTCATTTCAACAAGCTTTTCTTCGCTGCGGTTCAAAGAAACTTCACTTTGAACAACTGCCAAATCAATATTGATTTCACTCATATCATTGACAATAACTGCAACCTTCCTGCCCTGGCGATTATTGAGAATGTGGCTGAGAACAGTTGTTTTACCGGCACCAAGAAAGCCCGAAAGAACAGTCACGGGTAGTTGAGTCATAAAGAGAGTCCTAATAAAATCATTATTAAAAGAAATGATATAACATATCATTAATGTAAACTAGTCAGTCTCAAAAAAACTAGTGCGAGTGTTTACACCCTCGATATTTTCTTGCTCAAGAAGTTAAACCTATCATTAGCAAAGGCTTATTTCCTATCACTACGACCACAGAACCCTGCCCTCAAATAACTATCCAAGTTGAATCACACATCTTGGAATTTCAACACCACCATTTAACCCTCTCTAGTTGACTCTTTATTATTGACCAGTGAATAGGTATCCTTTATGTNCACGAACCTGCTAGNACTCCAACCACTCAGTNAAGATATAAAAGGAACACATTTATATGTCTCAATTTGCAGACAAAACCGCGATCATTAGTGGTGGCGCAGAAGGTATAGGCCTATCTATTGCGAAAGCCTTGGGCGAGCAAAAAATGAATATTGTGCTGGCAGATATTGATCAGAAGAATCTTGAGAAGGCGAGCCTAGAATTAAGAGGTTCCGGCATCTCAGTATTGCCGGTCACGCTTGATGTTGCTGATGAAGCCCAATGGCATGACGCAGCACAGCAAGCCATTGAGAGATTCGGCAAAATTCATATGGTAGTCAACAATGCGGGTATTGGTGGAGACACCGGGCCAATTCAGAACGCACAAACCAAGGGTTGGCAGTGGGCATTAGATGTAAACCTAATGGGGGTCATGTATGGCGCTAAAGTGATGGTGCCATTGATTAAACAGCATGGTGAAGGTGGGTGGATAATCAATGTAGCCTCAATGGCGGGCATGGGTGGTATTCCCTATAATGGTGCTTATACCGCCACCAAAACAGCAGTTGTTGCCCTATCAGAAAGTTGGGCCGCTGAGCTTCAATCTAAAGGCATTAAAGTTTCTGTACTCTGCCCAGCCTTCGTGCAAACTCGGATTTACGACTCAAATAGAAATCGCCCCCTCAAATACCAAAATGATACAGCCACCCCAACCAACGAAGATAGCTTTGCTGACAAGACTAAGCATTTGGTCGAGAACGGTATTGATGTATCAATTGTTGGCAAACGGGTTGTTGAGGCTTTAAATGATGGCGAGTTGTATATTTTTACCCACCCCAATTATCGCGCCATTGTGCAACGAAGATTTCAAGCGATTGACGCTGCATTTGAGAGAGCAGCGCAAAGTCCACTGCTTGAGCAGATAGCGAATCAGAAGCTAGATATGCTCTGAGTGGTACACATTATCTGAATCTTACCAAAGCTTCTCCAGTCACAATGATTTAGCTCTGATAACTCCAGCTCTTAAACTCACACGGCTTAAAAGTCATTTCTACGAACCTAGAAATACATAAATCAAGCCCCTAATAAGCTTTGACCACAGACCCGAACCATATTGCCGTTAACTCCAGCCGCCTGTGGGCTGAGATAAAAGCCAATGACCTCGGCCACATCAATCGGTAGTCCTCCCTGCCCGAGGGAGGACAGTCGACGTCCCATCTGCCGAGTGACGAAAGGAATCGCCGCAGTCATCTGAGTCTCAATAAATCCTGGGGCCACACCGTTGATGGTAATACCTCTGGCTGCACAAGATTCCGTTAAGGATTCAACTACTCCAATGATTGCGGCTTTGGAGAATCCATAGTTGGTCTGACCAACATTACCAGCAATACCACTAATTGAAGCAACTCCAATTATCTTGCCGCCGTTATCCAACAAATCGGTGTCTAGTAGCACCTTGTTAATGCTCTGCACGGCACCAAGATTTATCTGCACCAGTAAATCCCATTGATGAGGGGTCATTTTCGATAACATCTTGTCTCTGGTAATACCGGCATTGTGCACAATGGCATGTAACGTTGGACCTTGGGTCAAGCAAAAATCNCGCAACCGCTCCGGTGCGTCAGCATCNGTAATATCCAGNGGCAAACTTAAGCCGCCAATGGCCGTCATCTCCGTCGCCAGCTCATTTTCAGACTGAGGAACATCCACACCGATTATTTCAGCACCATCTCTGGCCAACGTCTGACTTATTGCTAGCCCAATACCTCGAGCCGCACCTGTCACCAATACCGTTTTCCCAAGCAANGGTTTGGTCCAATCCGCANCCATATCAGCNACNGGTNNAGCTACCGTGAGNATTTGGGCATTCATAAAGGCAGAACCCGCTGAGAGTAGAAACCGAATTGGACCNTCCAGCGCCTGATCNCCGCCCTTGNCCACAAGAACCAAATTAGCCGTCGCACCTTTACGACCNATCTCTTTTGCCAANGATTTAACAAAGCCAAGCAGACCACGTTGCACTGCCGCATGTTCAGTATTATCTAATGCACTGGGTTTATGACCCAAAATAATGACTCGACCTGAGTGCGCAAGAGATTTAATGTGTTGATTAAAAAATCGATATAACTGCTCGCTTTGCTGTGCGCTGGTTATGCCAGAGGCATCAAACAGTAGGTGGCCAGTAGTCTGCAGAGACTCACGACATACATCTGCACCAGCGGCAGTAATAAAGCCATCCATAGATTGAGCAAAGACAGACCCCTCGCTGGCACCTAGCAACACCTGGCCCCACAACTTATGGGGTTGACTAGGGTCCTCGCGCCTAAGAGGAACCGGGTCTGGTAGCCCCACTGCAGAAAATAGTTTTTTCCCCAAGGGTGAATTAGCAAGCTCTAGATACTTATCTGTCATTTGTTATTTCCTCAAAACTTTATACTGATCAAGGTCGTTATTCTACCCCTCTAAAACACCTTGTTGTTGGCCGAAATGACAAATAATCTTGCGCCCTAGCCAATGGTATTTATATGCAGTCAATTTAGCATTGATGGTAATATCATTGACTACAACCGTAATCGTTAGGATCTTCGCTATGACATCTATCCGTAAAGTCGCCATTATCGGCGGTAACCGTATTCCATTTGTGCGCTCAAATACCAGCTATAGCAAAGCAAGTAATATGGACATGCTAAGCGCCACCCTTGAGGGGCTAGTGGAGCGTTTTAACCTGAGCGGCCAGCGTCTAGGCGAAGTGGCAGCCGGAGCAGTGATGAAGCACTCTCGAGATTTTAATCTGGCACGAGAAGCCACTTTAAACTCAGGCTTATCTCTACAAACACCCGCCTACGATGTGCAACAGGCCTGCGGCACAGGTTTAGAGGCAGCCATTCTAGTGGGTAACAAAATTGCTTTAGGACAAATTGAATCTGGTATAGCCGCTGGAACTGATACCGCTAGTGATGCACCTATAGCACTGAATGAGAAGTATCGACATATGATACTCAGCCTAAATCGTGCTAAAACTTTAGGCCAACGATTGAAAGCGCTGGCCAGTATTCGACCAAGCTTTATGCTGCCCTTATTACCAGCCAATGCTGAGCCTCGCACTGGCCTGTCTATGGGTCAGCATTGTGAGTTAATGGTAAAAGACTGGGGCATCAGTCGCGAGGAACAGGACCAACTGACATACAACAGCCATCAAAATCTAATCGCTGCCTATGAGCGCGAGTTTTTCAATGACCTTGTTAGGCCGTTTAATGGCGTGGAACGCGATGGCATTATGCGAGACACACCGCTAGAAAAATTAGCCAAACTCAAGCCTGCTTATGACCCTNTNAATGGNACNTTNACNGCNGCCAACTCCACTACGCTTACCGATGGNGCAGCAGCTGTACTCATGGGTAGTGAAGANTGGGCACAACAAAATANTCTNCCNGTACAAGCCTACCTCACTCATAGTGAAGTGGCCGCAGTGGACTTCTACAGCCAAGGGGAGCAGAGCGAAGGCCTNCTGATGGCACCAGCCTATGCAGTGCCTAGACTTTTGGCGAGAGCCGGCCTGACTCTGCAAGATTTTGATTTTTACGAAATTCATGAAGCCTTTGCCGCTCAAGCCCTATGCACCATGAAAGCTTGGGAGGACGAGACTTTCTGTAAGGACAAACTAGGATTGGATGCCCCGCTTGGTAGCATCGATCGATCAAAGCTCAATGTAAACGGGTCCAGTGTCGCCACTGGTCATCCTTTTGCTGCCACCGGACCAAGAATCATTGCCACCCTAGCCAAGCTACTAGAGCAACAAGGCGGAGGTCGCGGCCTTATTTCTATTTGCGCCGCTGGCGGCCAGGGTGTAACCGCTATTTTGGAACGGTGATGAACACAATAAACTGCAGTTCAAGGAGCAGCAATCCTCACTGAGTTTTCAAAGATTTTTAAAATGCTCAATGGTGCATATATAAACAACGGTTATTTGTTTTGTCTTAGCTCCTGTTGAAGACTTTAGGAGCGTCGCTACTGTTCAAATTTTGGGAGTTTTGCGAACAAGGCCGCCGATATGACCATGAAGGCTGCGGCTGTAAATAAAGATGCGGTATACGTGCCAGTCGCGTCACGAACCGCACCGAGAATTACTGGACTAAGACCTGTCGCAATTAAAAATGTTGAGTATTGTCTACCGTAAATCTGACCATACGCATGCATTCCAAAATACCGAGCGACCAGGTAGCCTATTAGATCAACTTCGGCTCCCACTGAAAATCCTATGACAAAGGCAGCTGGCACAGCAACAACTGAGCCCAAGAGTGCCAAAGCTAATACACCAGAGATACAGGCCAATAAAATGGCAATGGCCACCCGCGGCGCAAATATGCGATCAACAGCAAAACCTACCAAGAGACGTCCCAGCACAACAGCGATACCAATGACACCAGCAATCTTGACCGCGGCATTTGTAGCAAAGCCCACATCGAGCAGAATCGGTACAAAATGAATCATCAATCCGCCAAGCCCTAGCGATAGGCAGAATATTGCAGCCATGATAGTCCAATAGGTGCGGCTAGCCTTCGCGACTAAAAAGTCCCTGTTTGCTGCCTCCATATCGATATTCACTGCGGTTTTGGCGCCATTAAGACGGGATAGCACGAGAACAATCACTGCACCCACTACCAGGGTAAATAAGGCCATTGCATAGTACGCACCCCGCCAGCCAAATGCGTCGATAGCATTACTGACCAAAGTCGGCCCAAAAGTGGCTGCCACTCCTGCACCAGACAGTGCAACGCCAAGCGCCAGGCCTCGCTGTTTATTAAACACGGCATTGATCGCGCGCGTATAGGCCAATGGTGATGACGCACTACCCAGTATGGCCTGCAACATTGCCAGTATGACAAAGGTAGCAATGGACTGAACGAACATACCCAACAGAACGTAGGCAAGTGACAGGCCTAGTAAAGAAATCATGACAGGCGTTACCAAGCCGTAGCGATCAACTATCGAGCCTATAAACGGTAACACTGCAGCCAGCGCCAGTGTGGACCCCAAAATGCCAAGGGATGCTTGAGCGCGCGTCCAACCAAAGTCAGCGATCCAAGCTTCAATAAACAATCCCTGCGTATAAAAGGGTAGCGAGGACACACCCACGCCTATACCTACCGCACAGACCAACACTAAAAGCCAATGACGAGAAAATTCGCTACCAGTTTTTTGATTACTCATTGACACTATCCCCTGATTACTTTGTTTGAGATGACACCGATTTTTTCTATTTCAAGCTCGACAGTATCGCCATCGTTTAAAAATCGCAGATGCTCCAAACCACAGCCCAGACCGACCGTACCAGAGCCAATTACCTCACCGGGATGAAGAGTCTCGCTCTTACTGATATGCGCGATCATATCCGAGAACGTCCAGTGAATTGTGTTGCTATTGTTGTCGCACCAAGTCTCTCCATTGACGCGAGCCTGCATGCGCAAGTTGTAAGGATCATCGAGTTCATCTTTAGTGACGATAACAGGCCCAAGAATAATCGAGTCATCAAAGTCTTTGCTTTTAGCTGGCCCCAACATTCCCGGAGACTCGAGCATTTGTGCGTCTCTTGCGGATAAGTCGTTATAAATTGTGTACCCAAATATATGGTCTTCAGCATTACCTTTTTTAATGTCTTTGCCTTTTTTACCAATAATGCAGGCCAGTTCTAATTCAAAATCCATTACCTCTGAATACGCAGGCCACACTATGTCTTTGCCGCTTTGTGCTACAGAAAAACGGTTTGCTTTATAGTAGAGGGGCTGTTGATACCACACGTCGGGGACTGCAAATCGACCACTAGCTCGCAATGCTTGTTCAGCTTTCATGGGTTCATCCGCAGCCATAGCGCTCAGTTTAATGGCACTTTCAAACGAATTCTTTAAATGCTCTTCGAAGCCTAAGCAGTCACGTATTTGAGCGGGTAACGGAAGTGGCGCAACCCAACCCACTTGATCAGATGGTATTGTGGCTGGACTTGATTCGAGTACTGCATAGGCGCGAATAAGGGCAGGCTCGCCTGCTTCTATAAAGTGTTGCATTGAGGAAAACATTAGGTCTTCAGGAGCTGCAGCGCTAAGGCTGACGACTCCAGTGTCAGTCAAAGCTCCTAAGTGTTCAACACCACCGAGTTTAAACGTGAGTAGTTTCATTTTTATATCTCGCTATGTTTTAAGGCTGCTCAGATTAGGTCAAGGCTGACTGCCACTAGTCTTATTTTTAATTAAGTGATCTTATGTAAGCCAGTGCCAGTATATAAATGACCATCGGTCATTGCAATGTTGTATTAGTCTAAAAAGTAAAAGTATGCAAAGTGGCCAATTGATTCTTTTTTGCCTTCGATCGGCAATCAAAGCTGAATAAAATATGGAGTTAAATACGATGTCCGTTTATATAATTGCTAGGTTTAAAATACATGATCGCAGTGAGTACGATACGTACTCAGCTGGCTTCTCGGAAGTCTTTCAGAAGTTCGATGGCAAAATGTTGAGTATTGACGAAGATCCCACTGTATTGGCTGGTGACTGGGACGATACAAGATCGGTAATTATTGAGTTTCCATCGAAAGAATCTGCTTTAGCGTGGATGACATCTGATGACTACCAAGCCATAGCGAAACATCGCGATGCCGGAAGCACTGCAAACTCTATCCTCGTGAAGGGATTATGAGGATAGAAACGCTTATTTATGCGCAGTCTCTACCCAATCAATAATCATATCGGCAAATAATTCTGGTTGATCCGCCCAAGCAAGATGGCCTGCCTCTGGCAGAATTTGCAACTTGCTTTGCGGCAAGGCTGCATCGAGATGTTTAGCATTACTGGGGTCAAACAAAACATCAAGCTCGCCCCAAAAAACTAGAGTAGGTATATCGATTTCTTTCACTCGACCTGCCAGCTCTGCAGCTTTGGAACGAAAGTCCTTAAACCAGTAAACTACTTCAGGGGCACGCCCAGAGTAGGACTGTTTATAATCATCTATTTGCTTAGGGTTGGCCCGATGACGGATGGACCCAAGTTTTGACGAGAAAGCGATGAGTGGGCCGGCACCTAACAAACCGGTTGTGAATCGCATAAAACCAAATTTGGCCATCATATTAATCATAAATGCCAGCTTGAACGGGCCAGGCGCACCGACACCATGTCCAACCGTTAAACTTGTCACACGATGTTTATGGTTGAGAACATAGGCAAGTGCTGCTCCCATGCCCACATCAGGCCCAACAAGATGGATATCATGCAGGTCAAGCTCATCAAAGATCGCGGCCAGGTGAGCGCCTTGAGCGTTCGGTGACATATCACTTCGGTCACCTTCAGAAGCACCAAACCCCGGAAGGTCGATGGCAATGACNCGATGTTTCTCTGTAAGTGCTNTCCAGGAACCNGCAAAACTCAGNATGCTTTCAGGGAACGGACTGAGTAACACCACTAGCGGAGCATCCACTGGCCCTGCTTCAGCAAGACGAATATTACGGCCCGCAATGGTCCGGAATTCAGTGGAAATAGTGACATCTGGCACTTCAAAAGATACCGCTGACTGGCGGGCTGCTTTAACTTTTCGCCACTCGGGTGACGCCAACAAAAGCGTAGCCGCGTTGAGTTGATCATAGAAATTAAGCTTTTTCATAGTACTTATCCATCAGGGTAGTTGAAGCCAAGTTGCCTTTGTACGTGCGATCGAGTGTTGGTTATTCGTGCTTACCTGCAACCCAACCGTGCGAGGCAAGCTGGTCCGCTGCAAAACTTTTAGGGGAATTTTCTAAGGTGGTAGCCATTGTGTCATTCCAGCGATTCAGAAAACCAAACAGAGAAATAACGGCCACAACTTCTATAACCTGCTTGTCACTAAAGTGTTTCGATAATTCACTCATGTGCTCAGCTTCCACCGCATTAGGTACCATACCCGCGTGCACCGCAACTCGCAGCGCCGCCTTCTCCTGATCAGAAAATAAAGCGCTACTCTCAAACTCGAATACCGCTTTTATTTTCTCTGCGCTGACATTGTTTTTTTGTGCTGAGTTAGCTGTATGTGCTTGGCAATAACGGCAACCCGCTGCGTTACTCACCGCGAATGCAATCATTTGCTTGAGCCCAGCGTCTAGTTCTCCACTGTTTAGAATCGTTGCCCCAAGACCTCCAAAGACTTGTGTAAGTTCTGGCCAATGCGCCATGGTCATCATGGACGTTGGCAGAAAGCCCATCGATGCCTCTACCATTTGCAACATCGGTTCTAACTCAGACAATTCATCACGTTGCTTGGGCGTTATGTGTGTCATTGCAATCCTTAAGGTTGTTTCTATGAGTCTATTTTAAGTAGCTGCTTACCCAGATTTTGTCCGGCATAAAGCCGCTGCAAAGTGGCGGGGATATTTTCAAAGCCTTCCTGTAAATCGACTTGATAAATCAATTGTCCAGATGAAACCCACCCCATTAGTTCTTGGACAGCCTCCATCGCTCGCGGCATATAATCCAAAATAACGAACCCTTCCATTCGCGCTCTGTTAATGGTCAGATTCGATAAGTTTGAGGGGCCAGGTATGGGGGTAGTCGCGTTATAACCAGAGATACTGCCACATAAAACAACCCGAGAACGCAAATTAACATGATCTAAAGCTGCCTCGAGGATGGGNCCACCTACATTATCGAAAAANACGTCCCACTTGTCNGGGCAGTGATGAGCAATTTGNGCNTTAACATCCTCATTCTTATAGTCGATGACAGCGTCGAAGCCGGNAGTCTCTTTTAACCACCGACACTTATCTGGGCCCCCAGCAATACCTACAACACGGCAACCCTTAATTTTTGCGATCTGACCAACAAACGAGCCAGTAGAACCTGCAGCACCAGAAACAAGAACAGTTTCACCGGCTTTAGGCTGCCCAATCTCCAACAATCCAAAATATGCCGTAAGCCCAGTTATACCGAGTACAGACAACATCATTTCTGGTGACACTCCCGCTGGTAATTTAACCAAACCCATTGGGCCTTCACCGGGGGCTGCTACCACATAATCTTGCCAATAGCCGGTCGTTTGCACAAGGTCACCCACTTGATAGTCTGCGTGTCGCGAATCTATTACTTGCCCAACAGAACCTGCCCGCATAGGCTCTCCGATGGCCACTGGCGGTAGATAAGCCTTGCGGTCTACCATCCAGTTTCGTTGCGCCGGATCAAATGATAAATAAAGATTCTTTACCAGAACCTCACCACTTTTCGGTTCAGGGATCGGAGTTTCGGTGTACTTAAAATTATGCGGGCCAACCATCCCTGTTGGTCGTTCAGCTAATAGCCATTGTCGATTTATCGTCACGATAACTCTCCTATTACGGTTAGATTGATCCAAGAATTTTGGTTATATTCTTGCGAAATTTATTACCAAAGGGCGGACGCGCACCTATGATAGGCAAGACATCGATCATAGTTTGACTATAAATCGCACGGGCGTGGCTCAGGGTTCTGAACCCTTCCGGGCCGTGATAGGCACCCATACCACTGGGGCCAACACCACCAAATGGCAGGTCTTTTTGTAGCATATGAAACATCACATCATTAATAGATACACCACCAGAGGTAGTGCCGGAAAGAAATTGTCGCTCTTCCGCCTGGTTACTACCAAAGTAATAAGCTGCCAGCGGCCTTGGTCTGTCATTGATATAACGAATAGTTTCGTCGAAATTTTTATAAGTCTTGATCGGTAACAATGGGCCGAAGATTTCATCCGTCATACACAGGGCGTCATCCTCTGGATTAATAATCAATGTTGGCGGCACTTTTTGTGCAGGATTATTATCAAAATTTTCATCTGCCGGATTCAGCGTCAGTGTTTTAATACTGCGTTTATCCGCGTCAGCTAAATTATCCATCATGCGCTGATAGTGACGCTTGTTGACCATGGCTGTGTACTGATCATTGTCCAGTAGTGTTGGATACATCTCTGAGACTACAGCACTGGCCTGCGCAATCACTTCATCAAGAGACTCCTCGGGCACCAGCACATAGTCCGGCGC
>NYWV01000053.1 GCA_002685195.1 Porticoccaceae bacterium | reverse complement strand
TGACACCTTCCCCGATTCCTGCTACAATACGAGCAACTCAAACAGAAAGGCTCAACACATGACCACCTTCGACGAACAGACAAACAACGATCTCCCCGGTGAAGTCCATGATGACATCGAATTCAAAGAGGACTGCGACCGACTCTTCCAGCAGACTCAGGATTTCGGAGACGCTGAAGACTTCGATGAAGAATCGATGGGCGCCGATGGCGACTTCTACGACTGCGAGGATGATAGCTGGAGCGACTCGGATTCCCTCACGTCCTGTGGATGGGGTGAAGACGAATCATATGGGTGCTTCGAATGATCATCCTCGCTTCTGCCCTTTGGGTAGGAATCTTCCTGCTGGTACTTCTATTCCTTGCAGGCGGATCGGATTAATCCACAAGTTATCCACAATCGCTTTTCATCAACTTGACACACCAGCCAATTCGGAGTACAATACACGCATGAAGAAACCACGAATGACACGCGCTCACTACACCTTCCTCGCAAAGTTCATCGACGATTATGCGACGGACTCCAAAATGTGGGAAGGTGACCACATCATCCTCGCTTCTCGAATGCAGCAAGCACTCATGGGAACCAACGACAACTTCGACGGGGAACGCTTCTACCAAGCTGCCACCTCAAGTTACAAGGAACCGAAGACTGAAATGCTCCACGAACTCACACCAGAACAGAAAGCAGCACAATGAACAAAGCAATCGGATGGCGTTTCAACGACCCACAGGGAAACGAATGGCGCATTCTCGAAGCGCACCACGATCAGGGAGTCTACCTGGTCGGCACCGGATTCGACGAGAGCAGGGGGCATGGCTTGCTCAGCCCCAAAGCCTACGATGAAATCAACTTCGTCGAGGAGAAGTGGACATGATCTGACGAAAAGCAAAGACTAATACTGTATCGACAACCGAGGATTCCCCCGATTTCATGATTGGTCGGGGCCCTCGGTTGTCTTTTGTTGATAGTACCCGCCCCCTGTATGGGGGTATATGGGTACTATCAACTCTGCGTACCCTCAAAGTTTTTTGTATAAAATGCCGAGAACGTCCCCCCTATAGGTTGACACCGTCGGCAGACTTGTTACAATGTACGTATGAACACCACCACNAACAACGTCGATCTCACCATCGGAACCCGCAACATTCTCGCCGTCTACGCG
Organism: Porticoccaceae bacterium; assembly: GCA_002685195.1. Lineage (GTDB taxonomy): Bacteria > Pseudomonadota > Gammaproteobacteria > Pseudomonadales > Porticoccaceae > HTCC2207. Next base: position 36,854 of record NYWV01000053.1, on the reverse strand, counting down.
CTTGCCACCACCGGCGAACGCCAGGATGGAATCGAGTGGTACCATCGTGCCTACCGTGTCGCTGCCCGTATCGCCGAGGCCCATGGGGAATCGATCGAGACCGTCGCTGGCGTGATCGCTGCCCTCTCTCCCAATAANCGNTGGGAACGTAACATCGTCGATGCCGAGAACGTCATCCGTGCCTACTCTATCGGTGGGGTCGAGGAAGCCGAGAACGTCAAGGTCTGCACGTATGGCAANATGCGAGCCAAGGCNATTCAGATTCTGGAATCGCCGACGACCTCCCACCACGAAGATATCCTGAACGGCAGGAAGATCACCGCATTCTACAGGTGCATCATCGGGTGCCAGGATGCCGTGTGCATCGATGGACACGCCTACAGTATCTGGTTCGGTGACCGACTGACGATGAAGGAAGTGCCGAACATCGGTAAGAAGCTCTATGCTGAGATCTGCGACGACTACGTCGAAGCCGCTGAGGTTCTCCGAGACTCCGGGGATGATGTGAAAGCCTTCGAAGTCCAAGCCATCACATGGACCGCCTGGCGCCGACTGCACGGGGTAACTCGCTGAACCCNTCGGGGTTTTGTTGATAGTACCCGCGCTCTCTACGAGAGGCTCTAAGGGTACTATCAACTCGCAAAGTATTTCACCTTTTTTCCCATTATATCGGCGGAACCTCTTGCATTCCCCTGNNCAGCCTGTATAATAGAAGCATGAACAACGACGACACACCTTTCAAAGCAACCATCCGAAACCCAAACAAACTCTTGAACGACATGGCATTCGCTTGCGGATACTACCAAGAACGTTGGTGGGACTGGAACCCAGCAATCGTCGGACCCAACTCTGAAGAACCCTGCTACAACGAATGGAGCAACCTCAATGACTGACATGGACCCCTGTACCCACCGCACCTCTCTCTGGACTTGGAACGAGTTCACCATCTACGAGACTCTCAACGAAGTCACCTCTGAGTACGTCGAGGAAGTGATTGACTGTGGGAACGTCATGGATCCGGATCTCATCGCTCTCGGTGGACTCCTCGAAGGTCAGTGTCGTGCGCTCTGGGGTGACCAGAACCCTGACGGGGACAACCTCGCGGACGTTGACTGGGAACAGATCGCGAACGAGTGGTTTGAAGCCACTCTGGAAGATTGCACGATTGTGTGGTCCTCATGACGTACACATCAAAGTTTTACGGATCCGAACCTGACTGGAAGAAGATCCTGCGTGACGTACTCAAGGATGCCAATCGTTGGAACATGGAAACACCAAATGGTGATCCTGATGTCTGGACCTTCCAGATGACCGACGAACGTATGAAGGAACTCGAAGAGATGAACCTCTGGAACATGGAACGGATGAACGACTGATGCTTGACAAACCTCTCTCTTTGGAGTACAATTGAACCATGCACACACCACCGATCGAACCTCTTGGACAGGTACTTCCGATCTTCTTCAGCACTCTGGAGATGGACGAGTACCGTGACGCATGTGAACGTGTCTACACGAAACTGGAGAACGTCATCTCTGAGGATGACAACATGAACGAGGACTACAAGCGTTCACTCAGAAGGGATCTCGACATGATGTGGGATCTAGGGGAACGACTGAACCTTGCAAGGAGCACTGAGAATGGATGAGAAGACACTCGACGAGATTCTTCAGCAGGACATCAGGGAGCGATGGATGGAACTTCTGGCTGATGCCGACGAACTGATCAAACTGGAGGAAGACAGACTCTATGACTAGCTCCCCATGTCACATCGGTGACACACTGGACATCATCGAAGCCTTAGTCGATGAACGTGACGATGCACTTGATGCAGGTGACCTTCAATTTGCACATGAGTGCTTGACATCTGCCGTCGAATGTGCTACAATGATTACAGATCGGTTGGGACCAGAGTGGTTCACCGATGTCGAAGTTGATATGATTGAAAACCTCTTTATGGAGTATGCCGACAATGGCTGACAACGAAAACACCTATCTCGACCTCAATCCCAAGCAGCAGGAATTCATTCAGTGGCTCTTTGATGATGGGAACCAGTCACCCGACGAAGTCCACTTCAAGAGGGGTGAACTGAAGAGGATTGCAAACGACAACGGTATGGCATGGGCGCCAGCATGGATTGTCAAGGACACCACCAGAGTCTCGAAGCGGGGCGTGTACCATGTGCCCGAACTCGCTGATTTCATCGAGACTCTGGACAACGAGGAAGTGGAAAGTGCTACCAGCGAGGTCGTCGCTGCCGCATAGCTGAAACGCTCTGAGTTTCCTTACCCTCTCACCCTCGGTACTCAGGTATCGGGGGTGTTTTTGTTGATAGTAGCGCCCCAACTAACTGTTGGGTATAAGCTACTATCAACTGTGGGGGTACTGTGAGTCATACCACGGCGGCACCGGGGAGCCAGCCAGACTGGGAGATATATACTATGGGTCCGATCCTTAGAATGAACAGGCGGTCTAAAGTGGCACGACGAAAGAACAAACTGAAAGTCTCTGAGTTGCCTATCTATGAGGTAGTTTGGATTGATGCAGAAGAGTCCGGTGACATTGGCTGGAACGACATCGATGACACTCTGAAGAAAGCAAAGAAACCCTGCCCAGTTATGCACTCAGTTGGCTATGTGGTCTACCGTGGGGAGGACCATATCTCTCTGTTGAGTACTGTTGGCGACGACGAGTGTAGTACGCTGGAGAAGATACCGTTAGGCTTCATTCGTTCTGAGTCAGAGTTACGTGGTGTGAGTGGTCCTGAGTCTCCTCCGTCATAAGCCACTCTACCCCATTTAGAGCCACATTCTTTTGTCTCTACCCTAATGCCTCCTGACCTGTACACATAGGCATAAAAACTTNACTTTTATTATCATTTATCNCCTCTACCCCCTTGCATACCCCTCCTGGCGTGTTATAATACACGCATGAACAACACTACACTGACATCCAAGCAAGAGTCTTTCATCCGTGAACTCGTCCGTGCCTATGGTACCGAACAGACTGATCATACTGGTCAGGTATGGTACAGCCGTGGACAACTCCTCTCTACTGCCAATGATCTTGGCATGAAGTATCCACCTGCATGGATTGTTCAGGATGTCTCCCGTAAGGGTCCAGATCGTGGTACCTACTACGTGGCAGAGGCTGCTCCACACCCAGCCAAATCTTACCCTGTTGCTTCCGCTGTTGCTCCTGCTCCAGTGGCTTCTACTCCACGAGAGGCTGTTGATATGAATGACTATGCCCTTTCATTGGTTTCTGATACCATGGTTCCTGCCATTATGCGTGACTATGTGGCATGGGGGCATCACAAGGATCTTGAGTCTATTCTCAAGAGTGGCATCAATGCCAATGTGTATGTGACTGGGTTGTCTGGTAATGGCAAGACTACCATGATTGAGCAGTGTTGTGCCAAACTCAAGCGTGAGATGTTCCGCGTCAACATCACTGCCCAGACTGATGAGGATGATCTCCTTGGTGGCTTCCGGTTGGTGAATGGTGAGACCAAGTTCGTCTATGGACCAGTCGTGGAAGCCATGAAGCGTGGTGCTGTTCTCCTCCTCGATGAAGTCGATCTGGGTTTGGCTCCCATCATGTGCCTCCAGCCTGTGCTGGAAGGTAAGGGTGTCTTCCTCAAGAAGACCGGTGAGTGGATCACTCCTGATGATGGCTTCGTTGTGTTCGCTACTGCCAACACCAAGGGAGAAGGTTCCGATGATGGCATGTTCACCCATACCAACATCCAGAACGAGGCTTTCCTCGACCGTTTCGCATTCACCTATGATCAGGCGTATGCAACCAAAGCCGTCGAGAGAAAGATCCTGACCAAGAAGGCTGAGAAGTATGGCACCAATGATCCGGGGTTCCTTGACAATCTGGTGACATGGGCAGAGGTGACACGCAAAGCCTTCACTGAGGGTGCTGTCGAGAAGGTGATCTCTACTCGCCGTCTGGAGGATGCCGTCAAAGCCTTTGCAATGTTCGGTGACCGCATGAAGTCGGTGGATCTGGTTCTGGCTCGTTTCGATGAGTCCACCCGTGAAGCCTTCTCCAATCTCTACACCAAGGTGGATGCCGATGTGCACATGCCTGCTGATGAGGAGGGACCGTGGTATGATGATCTTGCCAACTGGGAGGACTGTGAGCGTGTGGTCGTGGATGTGTCGTTCACAGAGAAGGATACCTTCAGAGCAGACTATCCTACAGCCCAGTGGGACATCGCTGGCAAGTACTGGTACATCCCCAAGGACGATGCCATCAGCATGATGAGGGATACGAATGGTCTTGTTGGAGAGAGGTGGGAGAAGCTGCTGCCTCGTAATCCTCGCAAGCTTTCCACCGGTGAGAACATTCTCAACATTGCAATGAATTCATAATTGAAAGGACCGAACACGATGAGACCTGACCTTGACTACGAGTACGATCACCCCTACTGGCGCGAGTGTGCCGCAGAGACGAGTGGTGATGAGATGAGCAAAGCCGATTACGCTGCCTTTTACGACATGGAGAATGACCGATGATGTATGAAGCCGACATGGAATGGACCGAAACCCGTCACTTTACTGCCAATGCTATATCGATTGAAGTGCCTGATGATATCCCTGAAGATGAGGTTGAAGCCTGGATCGTGGACAACATCTGGGTGGAAGGAAACCCATACGCACACTCAGATGATGGCTACATCGACCAGATTGAAAATGATGAAGTGCTGGAAGTGAGGGCGATCTGATGTATATTCCAAGTGACGAGATGCTCGATTGGATGCCTGTGATGCTCTCTGAGGATGAAGCCCGTGAGCTTCTCGGAGAAGANGATCTGNACGGCAAACTGGTATAGTGTTCATANGTGNCTCTCGGAGCGATTCGGGAGGCACTTTTTTTTTCACTATTTTCANCGAATACANTGTATACACCTTGTATACACTCTGAGATATGGTAAAATACACTCATGAACAAGAACACCAACAACGTCAACATCACTGCCAAAGACAGCTTCGCACGGGTACTCGCCACCGAGAACATTCATGTTTCTCATGATGGCAATGCCTCGACTGCATCGTTCAACACTCAGAGCCGTGTCCTCACCCTGCCTCGCTGGAAAGACATGAGCAGTCAACTCTACGACATGCTCGTGGCACATGAGGTTGGACACGCACTGTACACACCGGCTGACATCGATTCTGTTCGCGCCCTTGCAGCCAAGCACGGTGTCGATGTCATGGTTGCCAAGGACTACATCAATGTGGTCGAGGATGCCCGCATCGAGCGTCTCATGAAGCAGAAGTTCCCCGGTCTCCGCCGTGACTTCATCTTTGCCTACAACGATCTGCTCAAGCGTGAATTCTTTGGTGAAAATGCCCTTGACGCTGACAAGGTTGCTGCCATGCAATTGATCGACCGTATCAACCTGCACTACAAGGCTGGTACCGTTGGGGCTTGCATTGACTTCGATACTGTTGAGCGACCGTTCGTTGATCAGATCGATGCCGCTGAGACTTGGGATGCCATCATCGACTGCGCTGATGCCCTTCTTGAGTATGCTGGTGCTATTCCCAAGCAGGAGTCTGATCAGACTCCACAGGATGGTGATCAGGGACTTCCTGACACCGGCGATGACTCTGATGACTCTGATGAGTCCAGCATCGGTGACGATGCCGGTGACATCGCTGGTGATGATGGTGATGCTGACGAGCCACTCAGCAGTGAGAAGACTGATGATCAGCCAAAGTCTACCACTTCTGGCAGTGACATCTCAGCCACTGATCAGCATGACGATACCACTCCCATCGAGCGGTCTGAGACGCAGCAGAAGTTCGAGGAGAACGTGGACCGACTCCGCGATCACTACGGTGGCGCAGACAAATTCGTCGGTGTGCCTAAGCTTGCCCTCGACAAAGTGATGATCGACTGGACTGAACTCTACGGCACTGGCGAGAAGAGCGTCAACGGACACTACTCCGATGCCAAGACCTCACTCGAAACTCTCGACGAGGTTGACCGCTTCCTTGACGAGTCCCGCAAGACCTGTCGCTCCATGGCTCAGGAGTTCCTCCGCAAGCAGAACGCCGTTGCATTCCGCCGTGCTACCATCGCCAAGACCGGCGTGCTGGACATGCAGAAGATGGTGAACTACAAGTGGTCTGAGGACATCTTCCGCAAGACTACCATCATGCCAGACGGCAAGAACCATGGACTCGTCATCGCAGTGGACTGGTCTCAGAGCATGGATCCCGTGATGAAGGACACCATCCGACAGGCTATCCAGATGGCGATGTTCTGCCGCATGATCAACATTCCTTTCGAGATGTATTCCTTCTCGACCATCCTTGAGGGTCGCACTTACCGCTCCACCGATTTGCCAGAATTCATCGATCCTGACACAGGCGAAAAAATCGTGGGGACTGACCTGATCATGCGGAACTACCTCTCGTCGCGTATGCCCAAGCAGATGTTCTTCGATGCCTGCAAGCGAGTCGCGATCATGTCTGAGACGTTTGGTTGGACCGGAATGGGTATCACTCGATATGATGATCGTCTTGGTGCCACTCCTCTTGATGATGCAATCTACGCTCTGACCAACTGGCTTCCCAAGTATCGGACCGACAACAACATCGAGATCATGAACACCCTGTTCATCTCCGATGGTGCCTCCACCAGTATGCCGCTCAGAGGAGCAGAAGTCATCCGTGACGGTCACCGATACTTCCGACCAGACCGGTGTTCCCGATATGGGCAACCATCCACGATCCAGGCTCTGGATGTACTTCGCGCCCGAACCGGGACTCGCCTTGTTCAGTTCTTCCTGACCGAGAAGAAGTCGATCAAGAACAGTTGGTGGCTTGGACTGGGTGATGACAGGAAGCAGGAAGAGCGACAGCGAGCCGAGTACAAGAAGAACAAGTGGACCATTGCTCAGGAAAAGCAGGGCTTCGATGAGCGGTTCATTATGTTCGGCAAGAACGCAGTCCAGAATGCCGATGCATTCGAGGAGATGGGGCGCTCTGACGAGGACGGTGTGACCATCACCAAGATCCGCAACAGCTTCGTCAAGGCTATGAAGCAGAGTGGTACCTCCCGCGCCATGCTCAACCGCTTCATCGACATCATCGCATGAAGAAGAAGGCACCCAAATCGAAGCGTGGATCCCAGTGGAACAAGGATGGGGCGGGGCGACAATCGCTCCGCTCCAAGACATGGAGTAGGCAAGATGACAGAGATCCAAAGAGAATCAGACGAGAGTGGAAAAAAGGTCATGATGGAGATTGAACTCGATGATCACATTGCGAACGGTCTGATTGCGATGGTGTTCAAGACACAGACGAGTGGCAGAAAAGATGTCTGGGATGCGCGACAATGCGTGAAAGAACTGATCAATCGATACCAAGAGGTCCGTTGATAGTAGCCACTTCAGGGTGTGGAACCGAACCGCTCTTCACCAGAGGCTTTATTCGCCCGAGAGAATCCCTGCTCACCACGGCGAACAAACTTCACTGGTGTATGCCCTTCAAGAGACGAGACAAGACCCTCATGTTCAGAGTAATGTTTGTTGCCTTTAGGAGTCAGAGAGAAGTTACTGGCATTGTTACGCAGGGAGTTCGATACTTCATTGGTGACCGAGGTGAGACTGTTATGGGCGTTGAGCATGTTAGTGAAGTGGTGCTCGTTGTCATTGATAAGATTGGTATGGCTCTCCAGTTCCTTTGTCCGAAGCCCATCTGACACCTTCCTCTTCTCCACATGCCCCTGCATGAACGTGCGAAGGCCGTCCACCGATACCTTACCGTCTGTTCTCGCAGAGTTATTTGAGTAGGCTTGAATCATGGTAGAGAACTTTTTGTTCTGAGGTAGACTCTGAGCGAATTCGGCTGTTCCTTCAGAACCCATCGAACGTCGAGCATCGCTCATGTGCTGGTTGATATCGTGGTGTCTGTCTTTCGATAGATTCATGTTCATCTTCTTGTGAACGTGAAGGTTGGGTGTGTGGACTCCTTCACCCTTTAGTTGAGACAGATCAGGAACGTTCGATGTTCTCGTGATGCTATCTCCCGCAACAGCGAACTGACCGTGGACTGCGATAGAAAGATTGTTTGGATGGGATGTCTTGTATGATATTGTATTCGGAGTGTGCGTCGAGTCTGAGTGCTCTGGAGTATGTAAAACGTCAGCTTGGAATGCTGTTCCCGACTTGAGCCCTTTCATCTTCCCTGCTCCGGACAGGAGTGGAGATAATGTATCAATCATGTGTTGTTTGCCTGTTCTTGCGATTGAGTCGTGATTATAATGTCGTTCCTTGCCCGACTTATATGAGACGAAATGATCACCACCTCGATCCTTTCCCACAATTACGCTCATGCCGCCATCTGCTTTCAAGGACAGATCATGCCCTTTCGTGATCGAGTTGTTGAACCTCTTAGTTGTGGCATCAACGTGAGCGAACGCACTCTCGTGATTGCCACTTAAGACTAGATCGGACAGGTGTGTGAGGTGACCTGTAGTCTGAACGTCCTCTGTCATATATTGAATATGTTGTGTGAATGTGTGCATGATGACTCTCCTTGTTATTTATGAAAAGACAGCAGGCGGTGATTTCTCACCGCCTGCTATTCTAAAATTTAAAACGTTAATGGTTAGATTCAACCACCACCCAAACTTGGGGGTGCAACCGGTGGGGGTTTGGTAGCTGATGTTGGATCTGGGATATCAGCAGAGGCAAACACCTGCTGAACCTTGGCGAGTGAGGGTTTAGACAAAGTCTCACCATCTCCCGCACCTTGGTTATCAGTAACCTGCCCGGTGTCAGTTCTGTTCTGAAGTCCAAGTCTAGATTGATCCTTAGCACTCAATTTAGCTTTGATATCAGCGGCGAAGTTGACACCGGGATTACCCTCGAAGACTTCGACGAGTCCCAATGAACTCTTAGCAGATTCGGGTGTCTTTACACCAAGAATGTCGAAACCCTGAACACCGATACCAACTCTGTTAGAGTCACCAGAAGCGGAACCACCACTCATTTCACCACCTGTTGTAAGTCCAAACACCGATTCTGGATCATAATATCCGGTAATCCCGAATACGTCATCGATGATTTCAGTTGGTTTCAGATCTGCATTATCTACGATGGCTGTCGCATCATTTGAAAGATCGAATACTCCAAATGGTGAGTTTGGAACTCCACCAATCTTACCCGGATAGGCAGGATAGAATATATGAGTCGTTTCCATGTTCTTGTATGAAGTACCACCTGCGAGTGGTGTGAAGAACGCAAGGTTTGAGTCACGGAAGGCTTCTGCGGTCTGAACAAAAACCGATGGCATGTAGTAACCGGGAGCCTTTTCGAATCCGGGTGCTCCTGCGATATGTCGGACATCACATGGTGATCCAATTGGTCGGAAAGCAGCAGTAACTCCATCCCGATATGGGTCTTTTGTATCACCAGCAGAATCATTCCAGTTGAGGTCGGCCATACATCTCTTGAAGGGAATTTCACCGAATGTTGTATCAGTTGCTTTACCAGTAAAGAAGCCTCTAATCGAACTGCTATCCTTGACAACGTGGTTGTTTTCACATCTACTACTTGCGTGATCAAATATATCACCCCAAGTTATCGATCTTGCACCCGAGTAAATAGTCAAATTCTCACCAGTTCCAAATTGACCAGCTTCGCTGTTGAATTTATGGTAATCTGGCATCGATCCATTTATCTTACCCTGAAGGGTGTTCGTTAGACGCATGTTCCTGAATAAGTGTGGTCCGGAGAATCCACCAGACTGACCCATTGCAGTTGCTCCCAAGGTTCCTCCACCGAGAGCGGTGTTACCGGGATATTTTGGTGTGAATGCGGAACCACCAACATACCACTTTGGAATGCTAATGTTGTAAGCGGCATTTCTCATTATATTCCGATCGATAACAAAGTGGTCAATTGAACCATTTATGTTCATGTTTTGTCCGCCTGGAGCGTCATACTGATTATCGACGTGAGCAAAGTCTTGTTGTGGGTAGCAGTATCCATATGCATGTCTTTGACTCGCCTCAAAGTTAATTCCTGCCGAATTGTCTCTGTAACGAGTTGCCTTACCATAAGAGTGGTGACCAAGCTGATTGTTAGACACTGATACTCTGAGACCAGCCAAAATTCTGTTTCTCATGTGGAAACCATTTGAGTACTGAACAAGGTCACTGTGGACTTCTAGAGCGTGATATGCTCCACTGTAGGCATGCCAGCAACATCCAATAATGGCACCGGGTGCTTGGTTATACATATCACCCTTCTGTAGAATGTGCTCGTTGTGCTTGGCTAGTTTAACACCCTTACAGATGTAAGCGGTGCCCCAAGTGGTCGTGTTGAAGACATAAACTCCACCAACCCATTGCGTCCCGAGTGAGGTGGTTTGTACTGGTAAAGCCTTCCAGTTTGAGTGCTGAGTGAAATCTTGGTACGTGTTACCCTTTGAGAAGTAGCAACCATCAAGGAATAGTTTGGGGAGAGATACTCTACTAACACAATTGAACACTGGTGCGAATCCACCCATCATAAAGTCTGGCTTAAACCACAGATCTTTAAATCTAACATTCAAATCATCAACTCTGGATCCACCATTGAAGTTCATGAGGGTGCCAGCGCCATCGACATAGCTTTCTGGGTTACCACCAGAGTGACCTCTCATTTGTACGAATTGAGTTCCATCCGTTGCGGTGGGGGTGTCCGATAAACCAACGATGTCAATTACCTTTTCGACGGCAAGAGCAGTTGCTACTCCACCAGTCGCTGAGTTTGTCCATATAAGACGATCTGCCGCTGCTGCTGATCCATTAACAGTACCAAAGTTTGCTCGTGGCCACTGGTGAATACCACCAGATACACCAGAACCAGATGGTGTCTTGAGGAAGACTTTCATGTCTGCGTTTTCTTTACACTTGGCGGCAGTTGTCCACTCACCTTCAAATACATTCTGAAGTGATCTATATGGTTGTGTTAAACCACCCGTTTCGGTACCTACAAATCCGGGATCGACGTACCAAACTTTTCTAGCTGTATTGGTGTTGAAGTAGAAACCTTCAGCAGCGATGCCAGGGCCCTGTGGGTTGTGTCCTCTGTAACCTGCACCACCAGAGAGAAGTTCTTCCTGAATGGTATTTGGGGTAATATGTCGAGAAATCGTTACATCACCAGCACCAGTTTTACCGGTGTGGTCGAATGTAGTACCGCGTTGCACTACTCCGTCACCGTCAGTGTAGAAGGCTTCGGTTCTACCCTCTAGTCGAACAATCTTACCGGCGCTCTTTGGATATACAACTGCACGAACTTCATTGTAACCATTTGCCATAGTCTTCGCTGGAATTTTCGCGTAGAATTCATCATGCTGAGTTCCCCACACGGGGTGTGGAACGGGGCAACCTTTACTATTTACATCAAGAGTTACACCACCATTAAGTTGGAATTGAACTTTGTCAATGTCATTGATGTGGTAAGCCTGTAGTGTGACATAGAAATCATCTTCATATGTAAGATATGGTTGTGTTGACCAAGCAACAATTGGTGATGCGGTATAACCCCTAGCACCAGAAGTTCCAATGAAACCTAAATCAACGCTGTCTCCCGTACCATCACTTAAGAATCCAGTACCAGCGATTAGCTGGTTCTGGTTCAACGCTCTTAGTCCAGGTCCACCAGCAGCAGCACCGTAACCAGCAGATGCACTACTTGCTGCGTCGGCAGCATCTGCGGCATCTGCGGCATTTGAACTTGTGCTACGACTTTCTAGAGCTTCAATTAATGAGAATTGCAAATTCTGCAATTCGACATCAGTTATTCTAGCTCCAGTATTCACGTCTTCCCACATCTGCGACTCACCAAGCCATCCGAATACTCTACCATCGTCGAGGTGAATTCTTCTGGAAAATCTATTGTGATCTATTGTTGATTTTGCAGGCAAATGTTCATTAATTTTCTTGTCGTTGCTGTCGCCCATGATGGAGTTCCTTCTTAATATAATTTGTTTTGGGTGTACACATAGAGTATTTATAAATAATTATGAGTTTAGATTACACCACCAAATAAAGGATCGATCATGTCTGATAAAACAACCGAAAACGAACAACACAAAACACGATTTGGCCAAATCATATCAGAAAATGTAGCTCTATCTGCCGCAGAACAGAGACGAATAGACGATGAGATGAAAAGGATGAACGATAATATCGCACGGGAGGTTGAAAGAAGATCAAGAAGTCGCTTTACTGGAATAGATCCTACCAGTGATCGATATCGAGGAAGAAGAAACGAAGCAGGTGTTCGATCCAATCCAAACTTTGATCCGACTGCACCCGGCGCACAGGATGCAATTCGCAGAGCACAAGTACGTGATAACTTTGCTAAAGGTCGTGCTCCAAAATATGGAGATCCCACACACCCATCAAGGACAGGTACTCGTGGAAGCACCTATTCTTTTGGGGCAAGAAGCCAAGGGGGATTCAATGTCGATCGGGAAAAAGCTATTCAGGATATTTTGAAAAGTGCACCAGAAGGTAGTGACGAGCACACAAGGCTCATGGGTTTGGACGGTGCAAGCTTACAAAGTGAAATTGATAATAGAATTTCCGCAAACAACAAGGCTCAAATGGATCGTATCAAAGCAGACCGAGAATATAAAGAAATGGAGCAGTTTGGATATCAACCAAGCAATGCCGCTGGTGGTGGACCACCAGATCCAGCTTCAACTCAGAAGTATAGGGATAGAAGCCAGGAATACCGAGCTGGACAGAGGGCCGCATTTGCCGACTATAAATTTGGTGATGCTGGAGACGGAATGAGTCAACGAGACATCTTCAATAGGGACATCGATGACCTGAGATCTCAGAGGAGCAGTGCCGGTTCTAGAGAAGAAAGAATTGCCATCAATGCGAAAATTCGAGCAAGACAACGACAAGATAGCATAGCGAGAAGAAACATGAGAAGAGCTGCTGCTGGCGGTAAATCCAGAGCTGAATTTATGCAAAATGAAAATCATTTTCCCACATCTCCATCAGAATTTGTTAAAATGTTACGTGAACAATCCAACTAAAAGGAAATTATATTATGCCGACTTATGATTACAAATGCAGTGCATGTGAAAACTTATGGGAAGAATTTAGTTTAATTAACGACAGAGATCAACCCACAAATAATCCTTGTCCAGAATGTGGTAAAGAAGAAGTTACTCGTGAAGTGACTGGTTATGGTATATGCGTCGATACCAATATCACACCAAACAAGAAAACTGGTGGTCAGTGGAATGAACTGATGCAGAAAATGAATAAAACTTTATCGAAGGATGCCCAAGCAGGGCTTGATCGTGCAAGTAGTAGATCTGGTCAGCGTTGGTCAGGATAACGAGTATACATAAGTTGACCTTTTAGTTCATGATGAAATTTATGGGAATGTTTAGTTAATGTCAACACAAAGAAATTGTTGCTGCGATAGCGTAAGACCAGATGCCCCAAAACAAGCTGCCTGTTTGGGTGGTGATAAATTTTTCGTTCGTCAAGGTGATGTACCACACTCCGATGATAATCCCCGTGGATATTATCCACCGAACTATGGTACACCCTACAATCTTTCAGATCCTAAAGATATGAAAACAAACAACGGAAACTCGTGTATGTTATGCACGAATACTTTAGTTCAGAAAAATTCTAACTTTCCATTTTCACTGTGGGGAACAATGGTCGTCACACCAGGCGGTGCGATGGGTTTACAAGATCCAACCGATGACAGCGTTGGTGATGCTCCTCGCATCAAAGGTGATCACCTAGCAGCACTTGATCTATATTATGGGGCACTTCCACCTAGTGAAGATGAAAGACTCAACCTGCGAACAGGTCTACTAGATCCCATTCACTCAACATATAATTTCAATAGAGTTATCTCCCTAAACCCATCGGACGCAGAAAACCCAACAATTGACTTCCCAATTCAAGAAGATCAATTGCCGTTTAAAAATTCATACCTGAAAAAACTTGAACAGTATAAAGAACAAAAAAGATATCACGTATTTAATGTCAAAAAGAAAAAGAGAAAACTAAAACTCAATAAATCATTTGGCATGAGCCTTAAGCTTCGAGTACCATACTTCACAGCAGACAAAGAAGATCAACTTCACGTAGGTGTAAAATCCGACTATGCAGTATTAGATTATCTTGATCACAACAACAGTCTTATTTTTCTTTTCAAATCAAAAGAAAAAAGAGACGAATTTGCATTGACAACAGATTATATTGATATAAGATGTATTGACTCGGATAGATCACAATATCGATCAAGAGAGTTATCTCCTGTCATGTTCAAAGATACTGTACATGGTATGATGGTGAGTTTTAATGGTAAACAAGACGGTAGCCCTCAAAATGAAAGAGAAATAACCAAAACAACCACAAATGAACGGCTACAAATTGTGTTGTGGGGATATGAAGGAAATTCAGATTCCGATATCCCCGTCAATATTATCGGTGCCGAAGCATATGTAAATCGTTCAGCGTTATTGAAAGAGACTCCTCCAATAACAAACGAATTAATTGAAATTATCAATCCTGATTGGACAGAGCAAATTAATAAAATTGCCGATAATTTTGAAGATGATGATATACCCGATGAACGAGTTTCTGTTGGAGATGGAGATGGTGAGGACGGCACTATCGAAGCTGCCTGGCTATGTTGCTGTAATGGCGACGAAGCATGTGGTAAATTTGTTCCAACCAGCCCGGGATGTTTACAGGGAGGCAATCAGACGCAGGAAGAAAAAGAAGAATGCTGTAGAAATGTACTACCTTCTGTTGGTCAAGGTGGTAACCCAATCGGTATCGGTGGTGGTAATGCACCATGCGTACCAATTCTCGAATCTGATCCTTGCCCATATCGAATATGTTGCGATTTTAATTACGACAGTCAGACTATTATATGTGATTGTATTAATACAGATACCGGTACTTGCGATGGAACTCTTGTCGATGATAGGTCATGTGGTGGATGTGGTAGGAAAATAACTGGTGCGTGTTGTTTACCAGACGGAAATTGTGAGGAAAAAACAGCGGACGAATGTGCCGCTGTTGGTGGAACCTTATTCGAGGGAACATGTGCAGAACTCGAAGCCAGTGGTGATTGTGTGCCAATGGGGGCTTGTTGTTTCTGTGATGGTACATGTAGTGACAATGTAACACAACAATTATGTGAAGACAATAACGGAACTTTCAGTAGTGGAGAGAGTTGCGCTGGTCTCAACTCAGATCCTACAACTGCATGTATAGCCATAGGTGCCTGCTGTATAAAACGGAATGATGGTGTATCAAATTCATGTTCACAAGATACGACTGAACAAGCCTGTGATGCGCTGGCCGCGAATGATCCGGGGGTAGAGGATACATCATGGAATAAGTGTGGTCTCTGCCCGGGCTCCAGTGGTGCGGCCGGTGACATAGTAGATTGCGAAGGAGACGGTAATGTCGGTGAACCCGATCCCGGTGGTGGTGTCGGTACAAACACGGAGAACTCCGGAGTTGGCTCATTCATCACTGAAGAGACTGCTGAATCGACTAACACGACTAACACGACTAACTCGGGTGATATAACCATTGACGTTGGTGCATCGAACAACTCCAGTGAGCCTGTTCTGGATGTTGATCCCGCTGATGACGGGACTCCGTGGCCAGAGAATGAAAGTCAAGTCACATCGAATACAGCATCGGTCGCAGCGTCGGAAAGTGGCATTCCCGACAATAGTGGCGTTCCCGACAATGGTGGAGTCGATGTCGATGTTTCCGGTGGTGGCAATGCTTATTATATGAACATGAAGACTACTCACCAACAGGGTGATCCAATCTACACAATGTTCCACCACGTTGCAGATTTTTGGTACTTTGATTGGGGAAGATCTCTCCATGGTGAAGGTCCTGATCTGTCCACACCCGAAGGTTTCTATGGAATTGCAAGAGGTAAGTCACAGTACGGATCGGACCATATATTCAGTCCTCAGATTGATCATGATCATTTTGTGCCTGGTTGGAGTGAAAATGTACCATTTAAATATACGGGGGCTCCAAATTGGGGACCGTCCCAAATGGTACCGAAATTTAGTGGTCCAAGTCCATTATATGGCGTTGACGATCAGCTTGATGGTCAAACAGATCAGAATGGAATATTTAATCCAGTAGATTCTGTAGACGTAAACCGTGATGATTACAACAGTTGTAGATTCGGTGTATCAAATGTAGATTTAATTTGTCATCCAGACAAATCTCGCGGAATGGATGCTAGAAGTGTATGGTCAAACTCTGGTACTAATCCGATCAATGAATGGGGAGATGCTAATCTTGGAGTAGCTTCGTTACCCCTACCCGGTGGTGAGTACCCAACCGAAACGATACCCGATTTGTTGCGCTCGGCGTCCGAGGCGGCTCCAGGCTCCGGATGTACGACATTCTCGCGTTGTCCACACACCTTACACACAAATTTGTCTGGGTATTATGTTTACCCTGCTGAGGGGGTCGGGGAAGGGGGGATGTTTGATGTTCCCGCTAATCAGGGAGGAAGTAATGCATACACCCTGTGGAATCCGGCCGAGACGCACCGAGCATGGGCTTTTGCGACTAGATGGTTGTGGCAAGGCAATGGAATACATTCTATATGTCCAAAACAGAGTAACTGTCTAGCCTTAGGCGCACCGTATAACAAAACTCCATATCAATCTAGCACCCGTGCGGATGTCTACGGCACACGAGGAAAAAGTGGACTGAGTGATTGGCAAGTAGCTACCATGGCAGCAGATCAAGACAGTAGATGGCTTCTTGACATTATGTCATACGCTGATGCTAAACCGGTATTCTGGAGTCCATTCCACAATAAAAAAGCAAATCTGTATGATTGCCTCGTAGGTGTCATGCATAAAATGCGTGTATTTGTACGTGGCGATTTCTGGACAGAATCACTAACTGGTCCATTCCAAACTTGCCCAGATGATCCATTTGGTGTTTGTTTTGAGGGTGAGGGTGCGAGTTTATCCAAATTAAAACCACACACATTCTACCCACCCGTTGTAAATTCAAAAATGCAAGCATCTGCTGAAGGGTGTGAGACATGTTTCTCCAATAACGAAGATCCAACTTGCCCATATAAAGACTACACTAAGTATTGTACGACACCAAAATACTGGATTTATAAATGTGCTGGTGTACCTATATTTGACTTCGAATTATGGGGGTTGATGTTAGAAGGAAAACTAGACATGGGTGATCTAAGTATACTGAGAAAGCCACCCCACCTAAACTATAGGTATACTGATAACTTCGACGAACTGGATCGCTTGGAAGCTTTGCGTCAAATAGGTGCTGACATACAAGATGTTGGTGAAAAACTTAGTGATGCAGGAATCTTAGACATACGTGACTGGAGAGAAGAGCAGCGTCTAATGTATAGAACGTGGGATCAGTTCTTAGCCAAGGGTCGTCCATCGTTTCCATTACCAGATCAAGAAAATGCTGGACCATATGCTGGCTTCAATGGGGATGGATCTAGAATACCCGGAGTAGTGTGGGGAGATGCTTGTTGTCATGTTACGGATAATGAAGGCACACGATGTGATCCTGAAATAGATAGTCGATTTGCGTGTAATGAAGACAATATGCAATGGAAGGGTAGAACAAATCTATCAGATCCCCCCATTACGGAAGATTTAAAAAGAAGTGAATTACTACCAATCAGAAAAAGATCAGTCGTCTTTATAAAGGATGAGGATGATATTGATTTCGATCCAACAGACAAAATAGGTCTACACTACGTCACTCGGGATCAGTACGAGGATGGTTTACGTTCACTTGCTGCTAATGGGGGAACCCCCACGCCTGACAGCACCCCTTACTATGATCCAACAGATCTTAATGGTGCCTTTTTGGGCTCCAGCGGTGCACCGGGTCCATTTGTTCGAAATCCTGTAAAGCTTGCGGGTAAATATGGAAGTGCTACTGGAATCCAACCACTAACACCAGATCTTATCAATAAATTTACTGCTTTAGAAAGTTCAGATCTTGTTCTTTCTGGTGAAATGGGATATTACAACCCAGATCGATACAACAAAAATCCACTTCGTCAAGGTCTTTCACCAAGACAGATTGTAGATACAAATGGATATTGTGGAGGTACCACGGTCTCGAACCCCGACGACGGTCTCGTCTACCCGACTCTAGGTGCGACTGAACCCGGAACTAGAAGAAGAGAAAATGATCCCAGATGGTTACCTTATCCAAATGAAAACGATTATTATGATGTTGCAGGTGCCCTTGATAGAAATGAGACAGAGTTAGAAGCAGGGGTCATTACCGAAGAGGAATACCTAGCAGAAAAAGAACGACTAGAACCGCTACTTGAAGAGCAAAAAAATCTAATACGATATTATAAAATATATCTCGCCAACAATCCAATATATCTACATGCTAGACCTGGGGGTTGGTCTCATGTTCCGATCACCCGACCAACCGAATATGGTCTTATTGCATCAATACAACCATGGGATTTACTGAAGAAAAATAAAGGTGGTCCATACGCACTTCTTGATTTCTATGGATTTGAAAATGCTCCATGTTGGAGCCACGGAGGCTCTGTGTACGGTCAGGGTGTTTTCCCCTCCGTAGCATTTCCATTCGGAACTCAGATGGTAAAATTTCAAGTTTACGAATCTTCATTCACCGGTGTTCCAATAGTTCTACCCAGAGCAAACACCAAGAATCCTAGAGTTACTAGTTGGAGTGATGACAATAGAGCATGCAAAGGTCCGAACTGTGGTGTAAGTTCCGGTGAACCATGTCAACCACCAAACTATGGGGCCCCGTGTAATCTATGGATGGATCAACCTCAAATTGGTGTAGGTCCGGGTGGTTGCGCGCCAGGTTTAACCGAAAATGGTGCGTGCGCTCAATTATTAGTCACAGGAAATAATTATGGTCTTCGAATTCGAGAGAAGGTATCATACCAAAATGGATTATGTCCACAAGATCCACTCGGATGTCAAAAGGTGGTAAGAATTGATGAATACTGGAGATCATATTATCAAGAAACTCTACTATTCCCGTTTGACTACAATTGTGTTCCCAGTGATCTACGATTATCACAGCGCCCCACAGAAGTACCAGAACCTGCTCCTGGCGGCGAATCGGATGTCGAACCGGAATTGGGAGATAATACCAGTGATCCATTTCCAGATCGAGGTGATTTTAATGCGGAGAACATAGTTGGTTGTATAGAAAGAAAGGGGGGTATCTTTGACGATTTAATTCCCAGACCAAACAACGTGCATCCGGATCACGATAAGGTTGCTTATGGTGCAAAACTTCGAGAAAATACTCATGTATGTGGTGATGATCCGTGTTCATGTTACACCCCGTCCTCACCCCCAGATGGAGACGGAACATACGGACATGCTCCTTGTAATCAAAATAATGATTGCCCCGGGCCCGACTGCCCGGCGTTCTGTGGTTGCTGTTGTGACAGGGCATCATGTCCAACTTGTCGGCAATGCGGTGAGGTAGATGCTAGTGGTATTATACAGTATGGTATAGAGACTGGTGGTCCAGATAAAGGTTTTCAGAGAGCACCACAGGGTTGGTATATTCCTTATATTGTAAAGTATGATTGGAGTGAAACTCCATTATTCGATCCACCTGAATTAGAAAGTGAGGGTTGTGGTTCCGGTCGATACATATGTAAACTTATAGCAGACCCAAGTAATGTAAAACCAGCCCCAGTGGTATTCGGGTGGGGCGCGAAGATAACATATGTCCCAATCACTCAGATCGAACCAAGATTTAATACTGGTGTGTGTAAATTACCTGGTCACTGTCCATTTTCTATTGCAAAAGGGGGTTTCTCCTCTTATCAATTAGATCAAGGTTTGCCATATGGAAGTTCGTGGTATAGATGTGGGGATGCAATCGATGGTCCACCAACACCCCACGATTGTTATAATGATGACAATCTCCCACCACGAGTTGATCTACAAATTAGAACACTCAAGAGAGTAAAAACTTCCCCTAGCAGAACATTATTCCTTGATGAATTAGACTCTGGTAATCCAAACATAGGATATCCAAGTGCATACGTCAATCCCACCGAGGATGAAGATGCAGAAGATGTCGAATTTTACTGCTCGGTCAAACGATCAGATGAAGAATTCGAAGAAAATGGTATTTCGACCGATGTACCGGGGCTACACTGGTTATCTACCAGTCTCGGTGGATTTAAAGAAATTAGATTCACTAATATAATCAACCCAATGGAAAAGCATATTCGTAATGCTGCCAAAATTTTAGATCCGGAAGATGATAGACCGATTTATGGATCACCCATAGGATGGAGAACATTTAAGGATTTAGAATTACACAAATCAGGATTTGCTCCAAATCAGATTGAAGGTGGTCCACCAGAATATCCCGGTTGGTCTCCACCAGAGTTACCATCCCCCGTTCCCGCCGATCAAAGAAGTGATCATGGATCACCGAATGCATCTGGTGCTCAGGACGCTTCATCACCATATAGATTCTTTGAATTAAATTACGACGAAGGTAGAAAGGTGGGTGCAATCATTCCATTCGGTGGATGGTTTAGTGGTGGTAGGTTCCTTGAGCCAGACACCTATCCTGCCAGTGAGATTCAGTTAGATCCTGATACGTCTCCACCATTCAGACCAAAAAATCTAAATGAAAAAGTACGTGGTGATTCGTATACTAGTGATGTTGCCTATATTCACTGGTATGAAGCCTTTGAAAAGGCCGATTTCGGAACCGATCCATGTCTACAATGTGATGAAGACGGTCAACCTCCAAATTGTTTGGTACAGCCAGGAGAAGTTTGTCCAACTCCAGTGAATCCAGCCCGAGGTGTTGTGGCTGGTCTACCATATTATCGGTATGATAGTCAAGTACTTCATGACGAGGGCGGTACGCCCTACGACAGAAAAAATAGAGACTTGTATGCCAACTATGGACCACCGGGATCCCTACCGGGATATGCTAATAACGGACAGGACGATTATATAGGAGTAAATAATCGACTAGAAGCAGGAGTTGCAGACGAAATAAATCGCGAAGATCTTGCCGATCGTGAATTTAGAAATGAGACTGTTTTGGGAACGGTGCTGTTTGTTTTCGATGATTTTGAAGCCATGTATACCGCAGCGGTAACAAATAAAATGAGTAAAATGAGTTTACGTATTGATCCTGAGTCATGCGAGACTAGCGATTGCTCGGATTGGCCTCTTCGTGGTAGATACGAATTAACCAATCCAGCATTCATATTTGACATACCCACATTCGGCGCACCCTGTAATGGGAGTAACAATACACCACTCGTGAGTTATAGTGGAAGAGGTTTGGAGGGTGATAGATACAATGATGTTGGATATTACGTCTGGGGCAATATCTTCTGTGATTCGACATCAGAGGCGTGTATTGATGATAATCAGGAAGATATTAATATTCCCGGTGAAAAATATTTTCCGAATGCCATAGCATATGATTTGACTATGCTTCCATATGACGCATACTCGAATCCAGATGATTATGCCACAAATGCATACGGCAGTAATCCTCTAAGATCGGTTTCTGCACCTCATTACAGTGAAGATGGTACCATGTTATATGATTCATGTGTAGATTCACCTCACATTGGAGACGGTCAAAATGGTTGTTTTGACCCATGGTGTTCTCGGGTTGATCCAGCCGGCAACGATCTAAATTGCAACAATGACCCTTCTGACTCTACTATATGTGAAACCGCCTCGGACAATTATAAGGACTCATGTGGATGCGTTGGATTTAGAAATTGCCTCGAAGCATTCTATGCGAAATTGCACACGACACTTTCCAAGGATAATACAGTTAAAATGCTATTAGAGCCGCCTGCATGTGCATTATATGGTGGTTCAGATCCGGGCGGAGGAAGACCAATATGTAACTGTGTTGGTACTGACGCAGAGTTAGGGCGTTGCACACAAGCTGATGATCCAAATTTACCTGCCCCCGGATCTATAATAGATGACTACTCAGAGAGTGGAGCAGGATCACGACCAACAAGTGCCGAATGTTGTGCAGCATTCTCATCAAATCCACTTTTTGCTTACTGCAATGATGCTAGGTTTGGTGGATGGGATCAAAATTGCTCTGACGGATTTGCGGCATATCTAAATTCCCCCGATGTTTCTCCATACTGTACTGTTCTTAGCTGTGACACTGGCGTTGGATCTTGCTGTACCGCACACAATACACCATTCTGTGACACACCATCATGTTGTGACGCGGTATGTGACATTGATCCCAATTGTTGTGAGTTTGGATGGGATGAGACATGTGCTGAGTGGGCGAGAAACCCAATCCTCAACGAGCCTGGTCCAGATGGTGAAGATCCACCCTGTGCATGTGAACAAGCTACTGGTGCATGTTGCCCTCCATCAATAGATGAAAATGAAGGAGATCCAGATCGACCACCCGTAATACCACCGTCATGTCAGGAAGGTCGGACAATTGAAGAATGTGCAGAAAAAACGTACCAATGGCAGCAAGCTGGAAACGAAGGATTCTTCACATGGCAAGAAAACGCTGGATGTTGTGTTTGTAATGGAGAGTGTGAAGAGCCAAGAGGAGCCTGTTGCTATGGAGACGCTGGACAATGTCAACCAGATCTTACTTTCACTGAGTGCGTTGAAAGTGGGGGTAATTATGCAGGAAACTTTACGAATTGTTTAGCGTGTGGTGATGGACCCGGTGGTGGAGTTGGACCTGGTGATGGACCCGGTGGTGGATTTGGTAGTGGATTTTAAACAGATAAATACTTGAAATGATTTTAGTTTTTTTGATATATTTACCATATGGAGATTTAAAATGTCTGAGATGAGACCAAAAAAATACAGTCTAAACAAACAATATGATCTATACAGTGCATACACTGATTATGAAAGTACTTATAAAACAAACTGGAAAGAAAAAGATACTCCAGAAAAACTAGAATATTTGAGAAGACTACAAGAAGAGGGATTCAAGCCAATCCACGAAAATGCTGCTATGGAAGAAACTCTTCAAAATTTTAAAAAGAGATACGACGAACAAGTTAAAGATGGAACATTAAACGAGATCCCAATATCGAAAGATATATCAAAACCTATAGTTAACAAGCAAAATAGAGATAGCTCTGGTGCAGTTGTAGAAAAAAATCCAATAAAACAACAGATAAACATACAAAAACCAAAACAACAAGTCAAANAACCGGAAGTTATGACAAAGGAAGAACAGAAAACAAAGTTNTCTGTTAAAAACGTGGTTAATTATCTGAAAGCAGAGCAGTCCCTTGCCACACAAGGACCAGTTTCTCTTACTGTCTTCGAGGAAAGAAAAGCTATATGTGGAGAATGCCCCCACAGAAAGACTCACGAACAGATTCCAGATGAACTTGGATTCTGTACTAAGTGTGGCTGTGGTGCCAACCCACGGGCAAGACTGACAAACAAGATTAAAATGCCTCAGACTTCTTGTCCATTAGACAAATGGGGCACATCAACGGGCATATATAAAGGTGTAGCAGGTAAACTGAAATATAAGCTAACTCCCAAGTCAAAGCGGGAAAAGTTGGATTATACATAATATAAAAGGAGAGTCCATATGGCAGGTTATGATCAGTACAAAAGTGCAGCAGCATTACCCCAAACATTCAAAGGCATCACCTCGCGTGTTGGTCCCAACAAAGGAGTCTATGTTACCTTTATTGGTGCGACCGCTGACGGAGGAAACGCTCATAATGGAGGTGCAGGAATTACCTTTACTACAATATCAAACCAAGAAATTGGTCTTGTAGGTTTCTGCGGCGCTACAGCTTCTGCCAATCTTCCGTACATATTCCCGGTGGCGATTCGCAGCTACAAGAGTTTCAATACCGATAATAAAATTTACCTTCTCCATTAGAGAAATTACTAAATGCAATCATTCCTAAATTTTTTAGTAGAACAAGAACAAAGAGAAGTAAAGAAGGGTGATACATTTTATGGTATCGCCAAAGATATTGGAATGTCAGTTGATGACATCACCAAAGCAAATCCAAATCTGGATCCGGCAAAACTTCAAATCGGTCAATCAATAAACTTACCCGGATCAAAGAAAGAAAAAGAAGAATCGGAAACCCCAACCACCACGACAAGAAAAAATAGAATGTCCCCAGAGATGTTTGCCTTGATGAAACGTGCAAGAGACACCCGAGACTACGACGAAAATATTCTACCTAACCAAAAAGAAAAAGAAGGTTTCAAAGTAAGCCCTGACGGTAAGATGTATGCAGAGGTAGATCCCACACATAAGGAAAAAGTTCCGACGCAGCAGGGTGGTCTCGCATCTTTCAAATATGGAAAAGAAATACCACGACACTTCAGAGACATAATAACAGCAATGGAACCCGGTGTGGATCCATATAAAGCCTTTAGTCTAAATCCTAGTACCAGACAGGGATTGGATCCAGAGACTAACAAATCTATGATGCGACACCACTTCTTGAGTAAAGATCTACCCAAGATTGAAAAGGCTGTTCCTAGTTACGCGAAGCAACCAACGGATGTTCAACAAACAATAGCAGCAATAACAAGAGAATCTGGGAAGCCCTTTCCGAAAATGTCTGCTGCCATTGAAGCGGGTAATGTTGAAAAAGCCAAAGCAGAATACGTTGACTCAAAGATGTATCGTGAACTCAACAGATTATACACGAGTGGTCCGATGGCACCCAAAAATATCGAAAGACTAAAGTCAATGGAAAATATAAAACAGAAATAGCGCCTTGGGCATCGCTACCTAGGACCGCGCTTAAACCCCCACCATTAAACAGAGAGTGATCCGTCTTTGGTGGGGGTTGTTTTATATATACTGTGTACCATTATAAGGAATATTGTATGTCGCTAGAGAAAGATATTGTAGCACTTCATGAATCAATCGGTGGAAGTGGTAAATTTCCAACTAGTGGATTTAAATTAAATCCAGAAACTGGATTCGCAAACCCCAGACGAGGTTCAAACACTGTCCCAAATCCAGCGTCAGTAGGTGCCGATGTTACACCAGCAGGTTATGAAAAGCATAACATTCTTGGTAAAGAAGTTAATGTTCCATACTTTGATAATCAAAAAATGCACGGGCGTGGCCCCGGTGATCCTATCGGTAAGGATACTGGTGATCGCAGTTACTATGACATAATTTCTTCTTTCATCGAAAAGATGTTTGGAAATGAGGGTGATGCTGAAGGTGATGAGAATACCACTACAGATCCAGATTCCGTATCCGCAGAAGAAAGAAAAAGAAAGACTAAAAATCCCGACAATCCAATAAATAAAGGTACGAGAGAACTTGAGGATAAGGGTTACTCGGCCGTGGAAAGTGTTAGACATAACGAAATAAAAAATACCATTCTAGAAAATAAAGGTGGTATTATGAAAGGCATCGGTAGTTTTGCATTACAGACCGCTGCTCTCAGTGCGCTACAATCCCTACTAGGCATGTCGGATAGTGAAGTGCAGTCTTTTATGGGTAAAAAAACCATAACCTCCCCTCGTGGTCCAGAAGAACTTCTCGCAAAGACAAGAAAACAAAAGTCTATCTCTGGTGGTGAACTTGCTCAAGAAGGACCAAGATCAAAGAGAATTAAAAAGAAAATTAAAGGAACACTTGAGTCCAGAAGATCAAAAGAAAGAGCAATGAAGAAATGAATAGATTTCAAAAATATCGTGAAATAATGGAACGACAAGATAAGTATGGGTATACTGACGATCAGGGCAGACAGCAAACTCGAAATCCCTTTGCTATGTACCCGGATCCACAGTCTATAAAGAATCCCACGGATCAACCCAACGCAGTAAATCCAAGCTCAACTGCTACCGATAGAATGACTCCAGACATGCAGCAGAGCATGATGAACAAGTTCCTATCCTCAAAAGGTGTAGAGTTAACCACCGATTATGATGCAAGACAACTTGCTCTCACAGGAGCGGGTATGACTCCAGTGGCTGGTGCTCCAGCCGATTTTGCTGCATTTGTTGATTCTCTTGTGAATCTAAAACTTGGTGATGCTGGTATGAATCTTGCTGCAATGATTCCTGGCGCCGGGCAAGCCGCTGGTGGAATAAAACTTTCAGCGGCAGCAGCACCACTACTTGCGACAATAAAAAGAGCACCCGGTCGTGTAGATGATGCAGCAGATTTAACTAAAACACGCCGCGCTGGTCGCGACTATGACTCACCAACTACACCATCTGCATCTCCTCGTAATCCAGACGCTCCCGGTCAACAAAAGATGCCCGGATTCGGTACGAGTAAAATGACACCACAAGATAGAGCTAGAATTGCAAGAGGTACGGCTGAATACGATAAATTAACTAGTACAAAAACATTGGATGCAGTGATGAAAGATATATTCCCTGCTAAACCTAAACCAGCAACTCAAACCGCTCTGAGAATGGATCCTGTAAAACGGACTGTGACTCGTGTAGTACCACGGGTTACTCCCCTAGTTGCTCCCGAAACCGCAACTGCACCTGAAACTGCTACTAGCCCTGCTACTTCTACTTCTACTTCTACTAGCACTGGTACTAGCACTGCTACTTCTACTTCTACTAGNCCTTCTCCATCACCGCAAAGAACACCAGTAATGCCACGCACTGGTCAAGAATCAGATGTTGAACCGACAATTCGTAGAGATGATATGATTCCCCTCGATACGAAAAAGGATAAAAAGTCTCGAACTGGCAATACTAGATTAATTTCTCCAAGAGGGTTCCGTGAGGGAATAATGGATATAAACTTTGGCTCTCAAGTAGCTCCAATACTAAACGAAAATAAAAAACTAAGTGATTTAATGGATAAGATACCCAAAGGAAAAGCAGCCACCACAGGTGCAATTTTAGCTGCTATACTTGGACTTTCGGCTGCTGCTGGTTTTGGTCAACGAAATCGTGGTGGTGGAGGTTCTGGAGTATCAGACGTAATCAGCACACTAGGTGATGCAAGTCTGATTGCAGGAGTAGGTGGTTTAGATAAATTAAAATCACTGAGTGGATTTGATCCTAAAATTATGCCCAAAGTCGCAGGAATCGACGCAGTAACTTCGAGGTAACCCAAATGACAATAAACAAAAGAAATCTAAATGAATTCGTCAAACCAGCAATCAAAGCCGCAAATGATGCAAAAGAGGAACTGGGAGATTACCTACTTTCTACCTCAGTTTCAGATCGAGCGAAAAAATCAGGTCAATTAAGTCAGTATTACAAAAGAGGTCTCGAAGCAGCTCTAGCTAAACGAGCTTCATCTCTGTATGGATCACGCGGTGCAGTTCGGGGTGCTCAAGGTCTTGGACTCGCAGGCGCTGTAGCTGCTCAATTCATGGGTAAAAAGGGCAAGACTAAAAAGATTACTGCTGCGAAAGTCGNCGGNAAGGGGCTTGCTGGTGGTGTCTTGGGATCTATCATCGGTGCTGGTATTGGAACATATGATCCAGAAACAGGAATGGCTGTTGCTCCTGGCGCCGCTGCTTTTGCACTCGCTGGCTTGGGGAGACGAGCATTCTCTCGATCGGTAACTGGGAAATCACCTCGGACGGGGAAGCCGTTCAGATCTCCAACTCAAGCAGCNCAAGGTGTTGGAGGATCAAGATCACGAGCCGCATATGCGCGTAGGCAACAGAGACTTTCAGGGTTGCAGGCAGCGGGACCCGGAAGGAGACAGAAGGCAGCAACAGAAATTAGTCAAAAATCATCCGCCAAATATGCAGGCGCTGCGGGTTCTATCGCAGCAGTTCTTGCTGGTAAGTTCTACGGATACCATTCGGATAGATTTGAAAAGGCAAAACAAGGGCAAACTGATCCATATCTTGGAAGAGTAACATCGTCCCCCGGAATCCCCGGATATAATCGTTGAGATTATTATAACGTATACATATAAAGTAATCCTAAACTCATAGATCCCTTAAAGGAAAAAACCATGTTTTCAGATAAAGCAACCAAGGACTTAGCAAAGACCGCATTCCAAATAATGACAAAGCACACCGAAGAGCAAGAGACGGCTCCACAAGAAGATTTAAGTGAATCAACTCAGATTGACGAAGTAAATAATTTAGCTGAACTCATTGACTCGCTATTGATCGAGGGAATTGCCCAATATATCGGCTTATTCGAAGAGGAAGTAAAGAGAGAACTCAACGAAGAAGAAATCACCGAAATGACAAACAACATCATGGAAGAAATCGAACAGATGAGTGACGAGCAAAA
The DNA here is from genome assembly GCA_002685195.1 of Porticoccaceae bacterium. Classification (GTDB taxonomy): domain Bacteria; phylum Pseudomonadota; class Gammaproteobacteria; order Pseudomonadales; family Porticoccaceae; genus HTCC2207. Next base: position 8,547 of record NYWV01000053.1, on the reverse strand, counting down.
GATTCAACTAGGCGAATCGCTCATTGAAGCTCACAGAAATTCATTGACTGAAGACTGAATTCTGTTATAATTACATTATGCAATTCAACCATGTGACACAATCTAAGATCTTAGAAGATATATCTGCTGTTACTACCGATAATGGCAGATATTATCTTTCACCCACCGGTAAAAATCTACCCAGCGTAACTACTGTTACGGGTTGGAAAAAGTCCAGATTCTTTGCGAAGTGGAGGAGAGATAACCCAAAAGAAGCTAAACGAGTTACTGTAAGAGGTAATGAGTTTCATGCTCTTATAGAAAAGTATTTGTATAATAATCTAAATCTATGTGATGAGATCATGGACATAGACAAAGATCTACTGACTTTGTTTAATCAATTGAAACCAGAACTGGACAAGATAGATAACATCAGAGGTCTAGAAAGCGGTCTATACAGTGACACAGTAGGTCTAGCTGGTAGAGCAGACTGTGTTGCTGAATATGATGGACAGTTATCGATTATTGACTTCAAAGGATCAACGAGAACAAAACGTCTTCGAGATATTGATAATTATTACTTGCAAGCAACTGCATACGCTTTAATGTGGCAGGATATCTACGGAGAGGAAATACCATACTTCAACATACTAATTAGTTGTGAAGATGGTAATTCTCAGGTATTTACTGGTAGAACTATGGATTATACTAAAAAACTACATGCAACGATACGAGAATACCATGAAGAACACACAAATCTCTTCTCCCATTGAAACTTCTGCTTTTGGTAGAGCTTCACTTAGAGATACAATAGAAAATCTAGAAAAACATCAGGGTATAGAATCAAACTTAAGTCTTCTGAAAAAAACATTCAGGCAAGTATTTGGATTTCTCTCTGTGTTGGACGTAAACCCTAAAGCGGCACAGTTACTCGCTGATTTTGTTCGATCATACAGAAAAACAAAATCATATCCTTTGACATACAAGGGATTCCGCTCTTGGACTAAAACACAAAAAGAAAAAGAAAGAGAAGTAAAGCTTCTCAATAGATTCAAACGAGAAGTGAATGGAGTATTTGCTGCATACACTTTGTTGTGTAGAATTCAACATGATTTGGATAAAACTAAATGAGTGATATGTTCTCCCGTGTAAATATTCCAAACACTATGGAATGGTGTAAATTCAACGACAATTCAAAGGCGGGTGGATTCCGTCAAATGTTTACGAAAAAATACGGTGGAGAATTCAAACACAATGGTAAGTGGCATCAGTGGATACCACCCAATGACATAACATTGCAACCACCAAATACAATGATGCGTCCAAATCAAGCTCAGGTGCACTTTTCAAATAAACAAGACGTTGTAAAACAGCCGGAAATTGAGTATGATCCAAAAGAGGCATTTAAATCCAGAGTAACTGTAGATTTAGAAAAAAAATCTGAGTTTAAGCAAAAAAGTTTATATATAATTATGGATCCGGAAGGAAACGAAACTGAAATTGAAAACTTCAGTAAATTTTGTCGGGATCATAATCTTAATAAATCAGCGATGTACGAGGTAGCGCGGGGAAAACGCAAACACCACAAAAAGTACACATGCAGAAAGAAGGAGTATTAAAATGCAAGAATTTTTTAGCGGAACCCTAGGAACAATCTTTTACAGTATAGTAATTTTTGTTGCAGGAGCATTGATTGGTACTCCACTCTGGAATTGGACAAAAAATTATTTACCATGGAATAAAGACTGATCTACTATTCGTGTTGAGTTGAGGTATTTCAAAGTACTTTAGCACACGGATAGGGGGTGATCCAGTCTCAATGAACCCTTTAATATAAAAAGCCTCAAAGCTCAACACGAGTATAGGAGAGTCCTTCGGGACTCTCCGTTTTTTTTATAAATATACTAGCTATATGGAGTTATTATGTCGGAAATAAGCTTTACAGTAGGGCGTTATCATGGACTTACGAATTCACACCATGGTGTGTTTAATACAATGCCAGAAGATCACAGTAAGTTTATTTTTGTGACACAGAAGCATGATCCCCAAGATCCTCGATACCCACTCCCAGTAAAACACAGAGAAAAAGCAATAAAAGAAGTTGCCCCAAAGGACACTTCGGTTGTTCCGGTTCAGAGTGCGTACCATGCGTTCGAACATGCCGTCGATCATGCAAGAAAAAATAATATCAACACAGTCAATGTTCATGTTGGTGATGATCGAGGAACCGAAATGAATAGACTTGCAGGGCATAAAGACTTTAATGGCATAAATATTAATGTGCGCCCAATAGAAAGAGGAAGTCTGGGTGGACACTCAGGTACAGCGTTACGTGATGCAGCAAGAGCAGGGAATACCAAGCAAGTAAATAGCATGATGGCTCCAGTAAGCGATAAAACCAAAAAGGAATTCATAAAGCATATGCAAAAAACAAATGAAAATTTCGATCATGAAAACATTCCAACTTGGTTTAATCTGGAGGAGTTCTATGCGTTTGCTGATGCATATGATGGAGTGAGTGAACTCATCACCGAACAGGAGATGACAAAGGAAAAACCACTAACTCGTCAGATGAAGCTAGACAATGCAAGAAGTAACCCTGATGGCGACGAAACAGTAGATAGAGATAGAAAACGAACAGATAGAGCTGCATCTAGAGATAATATGAAAACAAACCCATGGCCTGAACTAGCTATTGTTAGAACCACACAGGATGGTAAACTTCGCATTATCCCCAAAGCTGATTTTAGTTACAAAAAACATGAACTAGTCACTGGTAACATCAAGGGACTCCCCCCACGAGGAGAAGTAACTCCCCAGACCACATTCTCAGTGATGCAAGAACCAGACTTCGAGCAATCTAAAACATCAAAACGTTTAATTCAGATGTTTGGTTTAGACTCACCACAGATGGGTGGAGGGCAAGCAGCTCCAGAAGGTCAAGCGGTAACTGCTGATCCAGAAGTAGCTCCAATGAATCCAATGATGATGGGACCACCCCCACAACCACCAAGGTTACCACCTGACGGAAAAGAGATAACAGGGAAGGGATCAATAAACCCAGACTGGGATCACAGTGTCAATGATATTGACGCTGGTATTGTACACGCATGGAACCAAGCAACAGGAAATAATCCATTCAACGGATTACTTGCAGACAACGATCTCAATAAAGTTGGTGAAAGTGAAACGCTAGAAGCTGCCGGGTTTAGAGCAATAGAAAAAATTATGCAAAAAGTTCCAGCAAACTTCGAAGCGATCATGCTAACACCCGGAGAACAGAAAGTAAACACTAATTGGAGCGATATTGGTGGTATGGACAATACACCAGCAACCAATATTTACTTCAAACCAAAAGATAAAAAAGATACTGCGCAAGAAGTAATTAAAGCCACAATGAAAATTGGTATGGCTAAAATTATATCAGATCCAATTGCAAATGGACCTCCTCTTTTTAATGCGGTTTCCATGTCAGATGTTGGTCAGTCATTAGCACAGAATACCAAAGTGAAAGAGTTTGTTAAAAATACAACAAAAAAATTAAATGAAAGTTTCATATCATTAGCTGCTGTTCAAGCAAAAACTGAGAGAGAAAAGAAGAACACAATTGATGAGTTACCAGAAGTGGCAGAAGCACAAAGAATGTCAAATGAAATATCTTCTGGTATAGAAAATATATTCACTCAAGATAAAAACTTCAAAAAAGAAATCACTAGAGAATCTCTGACGGGTGAATTGAAATTTGGTGCTGATTCAATCGCCTCAGCAAACTCAATCATAAGTGGAAATAAAGATGGGACAAACACAAATCTAGTTCCTATCACCGACGAATATATTGAGATGATATCCAAAATCCCTAGAATGATGTTGGCTTTCAAATCACCAATGTTTGATTTAGATGTGCCACAATCAGAGCAAGAATCACAATCATTTAACTATAGAACTGCGTTACAAATGCAGTCGGGTAAAAACTTACAGCCAGTTCCAATGGAACAAAATAAAATCAACCTTAAGAATATGATTTCTTTGAAAGAAGAAGACGGTGGTGGTGATGGTGTTGGTGATGCTGGTTCAGTGGGAGCTGCCGGATATGGTATGAGTGATTATGATCCTGATATTCAAAGATATGATGATACTACTACAGACTATACTGAACCATCTTATACTGGTCAGTTTAAAGACTATGGTACAGGAAATTCACAAGAGTACCTAAGATCTGCTATCGAAAATATCGGTGATGATGTATTTAAACTAATGGAATTTATGCAACTTGGTGTGGAGAGTATCGATACCGAACCAATTAACTTCGCAGAATATACCATGGATAAATCTACAAAATATAACGAAATTGAAATGAACGGTAAAAAGATAAGGATCCCTATAGATCCTAACTTTGAAATGATCACAACCGAAGAAGTTGAGTATATCGACACTATGTTTGATCTCATCATAATGGAAAGAAACTATAAAAGAGAATATGAAACTTTTCATGGTAAACCAGAACAAAGAAAAAGAAGATCTAAGCGAGTTCTTGCAAGAAGAAAATTAGAAAAAGAAGGTAGAGTAACTAAAGGTGATAACAAAGATGTTGATCACAAAAAACCACTAAGAAATGGTGGTACTAATTCGGATTCTAATCTAAGAGTTCGCGATAAGAGTTCTAATCGAGCAGAGAACGGCAAAAGAAAATCAGTGCGAGAAGAACACGGAGCCGGAGAAGAAGGTACGACAAACTTACTTAATAAATATATACAAGGCACCCCCGGTCAATTTTTAAAAAAGAAGAAAAAAGGTGAATCGAAACCATGTCAGAAGAAATGAAACCTAAAACATATACTCTTGCACTACTAATTGGATGGGGATTAACTTTAGCGACTGTAATATGGCAAGTTGCTGTAAAGGACGCTAATTACTCACTACGTCTTACTTCAATTGAATCTGAGTTAGAAAGTTTAGATCTTAGGTTAGACACTGCCGAAGAATTTAGAATAACTCTTGCAGCTAACTTGGCTGAGATCAAAACTGACTTGGTGTGGATAAGAAAAGAACTACAAGAAATGTCCGATAGGGAATATAATCAGTGAAACCTAAATCATACCAAAAAACCGTAACTGAGTTAGTAGAAAACGATGTATTTACATCAGAAAATTCTATATTTCAGTTTGTTTCTTTAGAGGAAATTTCAAAAAACTTCTGTCAAATAAACACAATCAATGAAAGCAGAGAAAAAGAATCCCTGCGGATGAGGCGGGACGATATTGTAAGTGTCTCCGTTAACATCAGTGAAGCTGAATATAAAGGTAAATCAGTATCTCTCAATAAACCGTTTAGACAGTCTGGTGGAAAAAAGAAATTTGGTGTATATGTTCGTAACCAAAAAGGTAACATAATTAAAGTTTCTTTTGGTGATCCAAATATGGAAATTAAACGTGACGATCCAGAGAGAAGAAAAAACTTCCGTGCAAGACATAACTGCGCAGAAAAGAAAGACAAAACAAAAGCTGGATATTGGAGTTGTCGTCAGTGGAGAGCCGGAAGTAAAGTAGAAGATTCATATGATCCACAAGGTAATATGTTGAGTGAAAGAAAGCTCAGTAAAGGTGAAAAAGAAAAACGAGATAAGCTGGCTAAAGAACTATTGGACAAGGGCGATTTAAATCCATCGCGAGGATCAGAGTCTGATATGGCATATGCTATTGCAACAATAAGGGCGAAGGGTGAAAATCCAAAAGCTCGTGGTAAGAACAAAGAAAAAGGTAAAAAAAGAAAATCAAAAAATGAAGAAGTTAATAATTACCTAAATAATAGTAGACTAAACAATCTAAACGAAATAACTCGTTACAGGAGAGAAGATAAATGAAAAATTTTAAAGAACTCACCAAATCCTTAAATCTCCACGAAATGGAGTATACCGAGGGTGGTGCTCTAGGTGGAAGTCCATCCGCACTAGGTGGTGGACACTCAATCCATAGTGACGAGGGTGTACATAGAATTGACCTCGCTAGTCAGAGAAAAAGAATTGGTGCCTTCCTAACTGCGTTTGGAAGAAAAGAGTATCTTGATCCCAAAGCAGCTCTTGGTATTNTGAGATCTAAGCTAAACATTATAGGCTTAGATTTTAATTTTAATCCACAAAAATCAAAGTGTGATGTAGCGGCAGAAACTGGTGAACCAATGACCTACAGACTCACTCGTTTTGGTGGTGTCTTTGGTACATCACCAGATCATGATTTATTAAAAAATGGATTCATCAACTCAGATGGTATTTCAGATGCAAGGAACGGTGTTGGTTTAAATTTAATTATTGGAATAGTTGAAACTCCAAATGGTTTATTTAAACTTGATGTTAACATTGAAGATGCAGTGAATGAAACCGAAGAAGATGACGACGAGGTGAATCCAGAAGAAGAGGAATGATCTTGAATGTTAAGTGAACCTCTTAAAGAGGAAAATTATGATTTTTTTGTGCGTGAAATGTATGACAATCCTGCCTGTGAAAGCGAAATTGAATTTCATGAGGATTTGAATAGAATAAAATACATTAAGCGATTATTTAGTAGGTTTGAAAAAACAGGAGAGTTGAAGATAAGACTCATACTAAATCACATAATTATATTGAATAATGTTTTTAAATATGGATCATGCACAAGATTACTCTTCTACAAATTAGATGATGAATATTATGGAATGTTAAAAAGCTTTTTAGGTTATTTAAAATTAATGCCAATGAACATACCAGAGATAGACTTAGAAATAATAGTAAGTGATCACAGAATAGACATTCAACTAAAGGAACTGATATGCAAAGACTAAACGAAAATTTATCTGGATCCGAACTAATAAATGCGTTTACCCTATACACATTTGTGCAGGAATTAACCACTCCATTTATACAAACAGAAGCATATAGGCAAGGTTTGATTGATCAAAATGGAGATCTTCTTAAAAAATACTCAAGCTTAACTATGCAAGAAAAGTTAGTAATAACACCATTCAAAAAGTTAGTATTTAAAATAAAACAACTTTTTGAAATGATTCCAAATCCAGCAGTGAGCTACAATTTGAAGAGCTTTACAACAGCCCTAAAACTATTATCAGAAGAAGGCGAAAAAGTTGGAGCAGATAAAGACTACATCTATGAAAACGTAAAATCAATTATGTTTTCCCTGAAGGAAGATGCTGGTGCTGCCGGTGGAGTAGCTACAAACTCAATGGGAGCAGGAGCATTTGGTGCTGGTCCAGACGTTGGTATTTCATCCAGAAGTGATGCAATTCAGGGGGTTGACATTCCTCTTGGTATGACAAGACGGGACTTCTTAAAAAGAAGAAAAAAGAAGAAGAAAAGAAAAAATAGGAAATAATGGAGTTCCTAACAGTAGAATTTATATCATTGATTGGTAGTAGTCTTATTGGATTTCTTTTTCGCTCAAATGCAGAACGACGTAAAGAGCAAGCAGAAGTATTCAATCGCATCCTAGATGCGAACAAAGTCACAAACGAAAATCACAACGCTGCTACTGAAAGAGTCTCTATTTCTGCTGGTAAATGGGTAAGAAGGGGTATAGTTATAACAGTGCTCTTCGGAACTATAATAGCACCCTTTGTACTACCCTTCTTTGAAATACCCACCGTGATTGAGATCGAAGAGACTAAGAGGCAGTGGTGGGATATATTTGGTCTAGCAGGGACATATACAACAACAATAATAGAACCAATTGATGGTTACTTACTTCTCAAAGAGAACAGACAAATACTGATCAGCATTGTTGGTTTCTATTTTGGTAACGCAGTGGCGGCAAACAAAGCATGAAATACTTATTCACATTAATAGTAATGAATCTCGTTGCATGTCAGACTGGACATGTAATCAATAACGCGAAACCAAAAGTAGGTAACGAACAAAGTTTGACAGATCCTACAATCCCAACAGATATTTCTGTCTGGACATGGCTTCCTTGGTATATTCTTGTCGTTATTGTTCTTGTAATAATAACAATAAAAACATGGCGGAATAGGTAGTCTACTCCATATATAATACAGAAATATTAACTTAACAGTCTAGGCGGGGCACACCCCTTATAGCCATGAAAGGATTCTGTTACTAAAATGACTACCTACAAACCAGAAAACGAAACAGCAATTGCATATTGGACAAGACCACAGTACATTGACGTGAGTGGTAAAACGAAGATCGGCGTAGCAGCATACGCCCTCGAAGGAATCGAGAAAGTAGAATTTTATCTACAGGATGCTGACAAGATCCCAACACAACTCAGTGGAGATTTTAATCTAGACGGTAAAGTAAACGTCAGGGATTTGAACTATATTCTCGCAAACTGGGGAACAGTTGGACCAAGAGATCTTGTAAAGGTGCTCTCCAACTGGGGTGCAAAACAAGAATACTCAAACATTCTTGGTATTGCTACAGAAGAACGTCTCAACGAAGAGACTGGTGAACTCGAATGGTTCTTTGAATTCAATCCTGTACAGTTCAAGCACGGAGAACGACTTCGCATCAGTGCAAAGGTCTACCCCAAGGTTGGCATTCCCCTTGAATTAAAGGGTTCA